>NZ_JBFANZ010000001.1:206788-366424 GCF_040659735.1 Micromonospora sp. NPDC049679 | reverse complement strand
GGCCAGATCTCGTCCGCCGGGACGCCCCGGTTCTCCAGCCCGAACGCGACGTCGTCGCCGGAGCGGGCCATCACCAGCTGCGTCGCGGGAGCCGGCGGCGCCGCGAGCGTCGACGGGCCCGAGACCGGCTCGAGCGACGCGGCGGGGGCGACCGGCCTGGGTGCCACCGGCGGCGGCGCTATGGGCGCGGGCGCGACCGGTGGCGCCGTCATCGGCTGCGGAACGACCGGTTCGTTGGTCGGGGCGGCCGGCTCCGGGCGGGCCCGACGTCCGACCGTCGGCACCCGGGGCGGGGCCGGCTCGGCGATCGGTGAACGCACCGAGTGCAGACCACCGACGGGCGGTGCGGAGATGGGGGTCGAGGTGCCGCCGGGTCCCGAGCGTCGTACGGCGCGGCGGCCGGCGACCGGTGGCGGGGTGGTGACTCGCGCGGCCAAGGTGGCCATCAGGGCGTCACAGCCCGCGTCACAGGCCCGTACGGCGGCGACGGCGTGCCGCACGGTTTCGGCGGTGGCTGAGGTCAGGGCCTTCGTGGTGCCCCGGCGGGGCGTCTCCGCGATGGCGACGCGTAGCGCCGTCACCGCGTCGGCGATCGTGTCGGCGTCGGCGACTCCGTCCGCGGCCAACTGCGCGGCCACCGCGTCCGCCGCCACGGCGCTGTCGCGACCACGGCCGCCGACACCGAGCATGCCGGGTTCGGGCAGCGCGTCGAGCACCGCGAGTGACAACGGCTCGGCCGGATCGGGGTAGGCGCGCAACGCCGCCGGGTAGAGCTCGCGAAGCACCTCGCGCAGCGCGACCGCAGCCGCGTGCCGGCCGTTTGCCAGCGCCGCGTGGGCGGCGAGGACCGGCTTGAAGGGAGCGAGGTCCCGTGGCGCCGGGAGGGCCACCGCGGAGAGCGCACCGGCCTGCAGCGCGCGGGCCAGGCCGACGGCACGCCGCTCGGCGGGCGGCGACTCCATCTCCTCCAACGACTCGTCGTCGGCGAACCGCTCGGCGTAGTCGTCGACGGCGTCATCGTCGGCGATCGCGAGAGGACGGCCGGCCGCCGTCAGCAGCGACGTCACGACGTGATCATCGCTGTCTGCGGCAGTTGCCGCACCGCTCGGCCCGCTCGATCGTTCTACAAGTAGCGCGCCGAGCCTGGCATAGCCAGCAGGGTCGTCACTGATCTCGCAGACGTCGAGCAGCCGGCCTGCGTCGTCGACCACGGCGGCCGTCAGCACCGATCCGACCGAAGTCGATCGTGCTGTCGAATCCGCCGACGCCAGACCGCAGTACACCCGCACGAGCGCCACGGCGTCGTCCTCCCTCCGGGACACGAGTCGTGTGCCAAGGACTGATGCTCCCTGGTAAGGGGTCAGTCGCGCCAGTCCACAGCAGCAGAGATCTTGCCGATAATCGTCCGCCAGCCAAGACTTGCGGTTTGTGCCCCGATTTTCTTGAGTCGACGGCGTCCCATGAAACCACCGATGCCGCCGTCGACGGTCGACCGGAGCGCCTCGTCGAGGTCATCGAGGCTGGACCCGGCGGAGAGCATGTCGAGCACCGAGGGGAGTCGGAGGGCGTACGCGAGGTCGCGTGCCACCTCGCCGGCCTCGATCAGCAGCGGCGCGTCCCAGGTGTCGTGCCCGCCGCGCAGGTTTTCCACCACGAGGTCGAGCTCGTAGGAGTCCTCGTCCAGCGGCGTCACGTCCGCCGGCTGGATCCGCTCCGTGAGGTCGGCCCAGGTGTCGAGCTGAGCCAGATCGTTGGGGGCGCCCGAGCGGACGAAGCCCACCAGCGATTCGGGGGTCTTGAAGAGCAGCAGCCTGCCGCGGTGGGTGAGGAAGACGGGCACCTCTTCGGTGTCGACCTCGTCCTCGTCCGCTCGGGCGTCCGCGTCCGTCTCGTCCTCGTCGTCGCGGGCGTGCTTGCCGGGCCGTTCGCCCCGATCCGTCTCGTCGTCCTCGGCCGCCGCGAGGAACTCCTCGTCGAGGATCACGACGGTCTCGTCGTCGTCGTCCTCCTCCGCCGCCACCGCGTGCCGCGACTTCGCGGCGAACAGGTCGTCGTCCTCGCGCTCGGCGATGTCGGTGGGGGTCACCTCGTTGGCCGGGCGGTATGCGCGGAGGGTGAAGCCGGCGCCGGCGGGGAGGGCGATCTCGACGGGATCGATTCGCACGTCCTCCCACAGCCCACGGTCGCCGCTGGCGGCGGGGGCTTCGTCGACGGCCTCCTCACCCGGGCCGGCGAGATCGTCGGTCTCGGCCGCGGGCTTGTCGGCGTCGGGCCGTTGGGGCGACTGGCGGGCCACGCTGACCTCCGTGTGGACTCAAGATGCGGCGCCGACCCGGCGAGGGCTGCCGGGTCGGTGACTCTGCGCACACCCTAGTCGGCGACGGCCGGGTGGGAACGCCCGCACCCCGGTGAAGCTCCGGGCTCAGGGTGCGAGCGCGAGATAACCCCGCTCGGCGGCCTCCTGCATCTGCCACTGGTCCCGGTACCAGCCCGGAGAGCCTGCCAGTTCCACGGCGGATCCGCGCTGCGCGATCCGGCCGCCGTCGAGGACCAGGATCTCGTCGAACGCGTCGAGGCCACGTAGCCGATGGGTCACCAGCACCAGTGAGCGGTCCGGCGCCAGGCTGGCCAGGACCGCGACGAGGACCCGGTCGGCGGCTGCCGGGTCGAGGCCCTCGGTCGGTTCGTCGAGGACCAGCACGCCGGGGGCGGCGAGCAGGGCGCGGGCGAGCGCCAGCCGTTGCCGCTGACCGCCGGAGAGCTGCGCGCCGTCCTCGCCGACGATCGTGTCCCATCCCGCCGGCTGTTCCCGCACCCAGCCGTCGAGTCCGGCGGTGGCGGTCGCCGCCGTGAGCTCCTCCGCGGTGGCGTCGGCGCGGCCGAGCAGGAGGTTGTCCCGGACCGTGGCGTGGAAGACGTACGCCTCGGCGAGCAGCCCGCCGACGAGGGCGGCCCGCTGCTCCGGCTCGTACGCCCAGAGCGGCACCCCGTCGAGGATGGCAGTGCCGGCGGTCGGTCGGAGCGCCCCGGTGAGCACACCGAGCAGCGTGCTCTTGCCGGCGCCGCTCGGCCCCACGATCGCGAGTCGACGTCCGGCGGGGAGATCGAGGCTGACACCGTCGAGCGCGGGTGCCGCGTCGTCGCGGTACCGCACCTCCACCGCGTCGATCTCGCACGTGTGCCCCGGGTGTTCCACCGCGGAACGGTCCGGATCGGCTGCCACGACCGCGGGATCGGTGGCGGGCGGGTCGGGCAGCAGGAGCGCGGTGACCCGGTGCAGGGCGGCCCGGAGCTGGCTCCACTGGCGCGCCGCGCCGACCAGGGCCAGGGTGGCCTCCACCGCGGTCAGTGTGCCGACCGCGAGCACCGCGACGAGTACACCGTCGACGTCGGCGCGGAGTGCGGTGATGACCACCGCTGCCGCCGTCGCGCCCGCGACGAGCGTTCCGCACCCGTCCAGCGCCCAGCCGGCGACGGCCAGCCGCCGCTCCAGCCGCGCCAGCTCCCGCGCCCGCCCGGCGGCCCGGTCGAGCGCGGACGCGGTGGCCCCGAATGCCGCGAGCTCGGCGGCGCCCTGGGTCAGGTCGACGGCGTCGGTGGCGAGCGCCCCGCGCAGCGGCGCGATCCGGTCCGCGGTGTGCCGGGTGAGCGCGGTCGCCGCGGCCGGAAGCAGCACGCCGGCGACGAGCAGCCCCACGGCGAGCGGGAGAGCCGCCGCGGGGGAGATGGTCGCGGTGCCCGCGATCGCGAGCAGCGCCACGGCCGTGGCGCCCGTCGCCGGCACCAGCACCCGCAGCAGCAGATCCTGCACGGCCTCGACATCGGAGACCAGCCGGCTCAGCGCGTCACCCGAGCGGTGGTCGGCGGGTGGGGTGGGTCGGCCGATGAGCGTGCCGAAGACCCGGGCCCGTACGTCGGTGATGATGCGTAGCACCGCGTCGTGCCCGGCGAGCCGCTCGGTGTATCGCAGGACGCCCCGGCTGATGGCGAGCGCCCGTACGGCGACGATGGCGACGGTGAGCGCGTCCAGCGGCGGTCGCTGCGCGGCGGTGACGAGCAGCCAGGTCGCGGTCGCCATCAGGGCGAGGCCGGCGAGTTCGGTGCCGGCGGCGAGCAGGCCGGCGCCGACCAGCCGACCCAGATAGGGACGGGCCAGCCGGAGGACGGTCCGTTCGGGGGCGGGTGTCATATCGCCGCCGCCGCCGGGACGGACGTGAGCTCGGTGACCCGGCCGCCGTCGACCCGCAGCACCCGGTCCGCGTCGCGCAGCAGTGCCGGCCGGTGTGCGACGAGCAGCGCGGTCCGGCCCGCGACGAGTCGTCGGGTGGCGTCGAGAACGGCGGCCTCGGCGGCGCCGTCGAGCCGGGCGGTGGGTTCGTCGAGCAGAACGATCGGGGCGTCCCGCAGGAAGGCGCGGGCGAGGGCGACGCGTTGGCGCTGGCCGCTGGAGAGACCGTGCCCGCGTTCGCCGAGCAGTGTGTCGAGCCCTTCGGGCAGCTGCCGGACGACGTCGTCGAGGGCGGCGGTCCGGAGCGCCGCGTGGACTGCCGCGAGCGGCGCGTCGGGCCGACCGAGGCGGATGTTGTCGGTGAGCGAGGCGGCGAAGAGGTGCGCCCGCTGGGGCACCCAGGCCAGCTCCCGCCGCCACGCGTCCAGCTCGACCGTGGCGAGGTCGACGCCGTCGACGAGGACCCGGCCCTGGGTCGGGGTGACGAAACCGAGCAGGAGCCCGAGCAGGGTGCTCTTGCCGGCGCCGCTCGGGCCGATCACGGCGATCCGCTCACCGGCGCGGATCGTCAGTGAGACGTCCCGCAGCGCGACGGTGCGGTCGTACTCGACGGTCACGGCGTCGAACCGCAGCTCCGACGGCGCGGACGGGGGGATCCGCCGGGCCGGGGCGGGCGCGGACGCCGGCGCGGTCACCGTGAACGCCTCGTCGAGCGCGGTCAGCCCTTCCATGCTGGCGTGGAACCGGCTGCCGGCCGCGCGCAGCGGCAGGTAGGCCTCGGGGGCCAGGAGGAGCACCAGGAGCGCGGTCTGCAGGGTGAGGCCGCCGCCGAGCAGCCGCAGGCCGACCGGGACCGCGACCAGCGCCACGGAGAGCGTGCCGACCAGTTCGAGGACGAGCGCGGAGAGGAACGCGATGCGCAGGGTGCGCATGGTGGCGACCCGGTGGCCGTCGGCCATCCTGCGCACCACCTCGACCTGGGCGCGGGCCCGGCCGAACGCGCGCAGCGTCGGGAGGCCGGCGACCATGTCCAGGAAATGGCCGCCGAGCAGGGAGAGACGACGCCACTGGCGTTCCGTCGCGGCCTGCGCCTGCCACCCGAGGAGCGCCCCGAAGATCGGGATGAGCGGCAGGGTCACGCCGACGATGAGCGCGGTGCTCCAGTCGGCGAAGGTGAGTCGGGCCAGCACGGCGACCGGCACGGTCACGCTGAGCACGAGTTGGGGCAGATAGCCGGTGAAGTAGGCGTCGAGCGCGTCCAGCCCGCGCCCGGCGAGCGTGGCGATCTGCCCGGCCCGCTGTCCCGAGAGCCAGGCGGGTCCGCGCGTGCCGACCGCGCCGAGCAGTTCGGTGCGGAGCGTGGCCTTGACGGTGGCGGCGGTGCGGGCCGCCACGACCCCCTGCGCCCAGAGCAGCAGCGCCCGGGCGGCCACGGTGGCGACGAAGGCGGCGAGCGCGGGTCGGTCCAGGCGCCCGCCGGCGGCGGCGGCGAGGAGCGTCGCCAGCGCGGTGGCCTGCGTGATGATCAGGGCGGCGGCGATCACCCCGAGCGATCCGAGCGCGAGGAGTTGGCGCCGGGTCGCGGGGACCCGGCGCAGCAGTCGCGGGTCGAAGGGGCGGCGGCTCACCGGCGCACCGGTGCCCTGCCGTCGACCCGCCCGCGGAACACCCACCAGCACATGAGCTGGAAGCCTAGTGGTGCCGGCAGCAGGGGGGCCACGAGCGGAATGGTACTACGAGAGGTAGTAGACCGTCGGTGAGTGGTCAGCCCAGGAAGAGCGAGACCGGCAGGGTCACCAGGAGCGCGGCCATGCCGAGCGCCGCCGCGACCCGCAACCGCGGCGGCCGGCTGGTCACCAGCAGCCGCTGCACCCGCGCGTCCAGGTGGCTGTCGGCGATGCCGAGCGCGCCCGCGGGAGTCACCCGGGCCGGCGCCGTGGCGAAGCGCAGCAGCGCCGCCGCGAGCGGGGCGTCGGCGTGCAGCCGGCGCGCCCGGTCGTCGGCCCGCATCTCCACCAGCAGGGCGACCCGCTCGTACGCCGTGTGCACCCAGGCGGCCCGGGGCAGCGCCCGGCAGAGCGCGGTGAAGGGGAGCAGCACGAGATCGTGGCGCTCGTCCGCGTGGGCCCGCTCGTGGCTGAGTACGGCGGCGAGTTCGGCGCCGTCGAGCAGGCTCAGCGTCCCGGCGCTCACCACCACCTGCGGTCGCACGCCGGGCAGGCAGTACGCGGCCGCGCTGGGGTGGTCGAGGACCAGCGCGCCGGGGGCCGCCGGGTCGTTCCGGGCGACCAGGTTGAGCAGGTCACGATGGCGACGCTGGGCGCGGACGGTGCTGAGCACGCTGCGCGTGGTGGCGCCGAGCAGCAGCGTGGCGACGGTCGCGCCGATCGCGATCAGCGCCAGGTGGAACGTGCCCAGGGACGCGGGAAGCTCACCGGCGATCAGATCGCGGGCGAGGCGGCGCAGGGCGGTGCCGGTGGGGGCGTCGTAGGGCGCGAGCCCCAGCGACAGCGGCAGGCCGATCGCGGAGAGCCCGAGGGCCAGTCCCACCGCCTGCCAGCAGACGATTGCCACCCGGGGGCTCTGCCACGCCCACGCCTGCCCCCGCCAGCCGGGATGGGTCAGGACCCGGGCGGTGAGATAGCACGCCAGCGCCGTCGCGGCGAAGTGGGCGGCGTACACCATGGGTCAGCCCTGCCGGTCCGGCGCCTCGTCGGAGAGCGCGGCCCGGAGCACCTCGGCCTCCGTGCCGGTCACCGACCGGGCGAAGCGGACCAGGGCGGCGTCCCGGCCGAGGCTCCGGCGGGCGCGTCCGTCCGGTTCGGAGCTGCCGGCGAGGTCGAGCGCGTCGAGCATCAACTGCGCGACGTACGCCTCGCGGGTCGCGGCCGGCCGGTAGCGCCAGGCGCGCCCCTCACGCTCCCGCTCGACCATGCCCTTGCCGGCGAGCCGGTCGAGCACGGTCATCACGGTGGTGTACGCGAGGTCGCGTTCCTCGAGCGCCTCGGCGACCTCGCGGACGGTGACGCCGCCGCCGGGGGACCGGTCCCACAGCACGTCCATCACCGCACGTTCGAGATCACCCAGTCGCATCACGGGGCCAATCCTACCCCGCGTAGTAGACCCTTCCGAGGGCAGCGCCACTGAGCTGACCATCCCCGCGGACCAGGCTGGGGACGGTTTTCCGGGGGAGCCCGCCCGCGGAGGGATCAAGCCTGACCGCCCGGAGCGGGTGGCTCCCCCGGAAAACCCCAGAGCAGGCCCCGTCACACCCCCTTGGGGTGCCAGACCGTCTTGGTCTCCAGGAACGCCGTCATCCGACGGATGCCGGGGTCCGCGGTCCAGTCCGGCGTCGATGGACGCAGGACCCGCTTGAGGTTGCCCGCCGCGGTCTCCTCCAACTGGCGCGCCAACTCGGTGTCGGCGACCCCCGTCAGGTCGAGCGCGTTGACATCCATGTGCGCGGCGAGCCACGAGGCGGTCTCGGCGATCCGACCGGTCAGCAGGTTGACCACCCCGCCGGGCAGGTCGGAGGTGGCCAGCACCTCGGCCAGCGTGACCGGGGCCAGCGGACGCTCCTCGGAGGCGAGCGCCACGACGGTGTTGCCGGTGACGATCGCCGGCGCGACGACGCTGACCAGACCGAGCAGCGACGGCTCGGCCGGCGCGATCACGCCGACCACACCGGTCGGCTCGGGCGCGGACAGGTTGAAGTAGGGGCCGGCCACCGGGTTCGCCCCGCCGTACACCTGGGACAGCTTGTCGGACCAGCCCGCGTACCAGACCCAACGGTCGATCGCCGCGTCCACCTCGGCGGCCGGCTCGCCCAGGGCGATGAACTGGTCGCGCCGTCCCTCGAGCATCTCGGCGACCCGGTAGAGGATCTGGCCGCGGTTGTAGGCGGTCGTCCCGGACCAGCCCTTGACCGCCGCCCGGGCCGCGACGACCGCGTCCCGGACGTCCTTGCGGGAGGCGAGTGCCACGTTGGAGTTCTGCACCGGATACGACCGCCCCGACTCGCTACGCGGGAACTTCCCGCCGATGAAGAGCTTGTAGGTCTTGCGTACCGCCACGCGCTCAGACATTGAGGTACGCCTCCAACCCGTGCCGGCCGCCCTCGCGGCCGTAACCCGACTCCTTGTAGCCACCGAACGGCGAGGTCGGGTCGAACTTGTTGAACGTGTTGGCCCACACCACGCCGGCGCGGAGCCGGTCGGCCATCCAGAGGATCCGTGAGCCCTTGTCGGTCCAGACTCCGGCCGACAGCCCGTACGGCGTGTTGTTGGCCTTCTCGATAGCCTCCGCCGGCGTGCGGAAGGTCAGCACGGAGAGCACCGGCCCGAAGATCTCCTCGCGGGCGATCCGGTGCGCCTGGCTGACGCCGGTGAAGATCGTCGGGGCGAACCAGAAGCCGCGGTCGGGCAGGTCGCACGGGGGCGACCAGCGCTCCGCGCCCTCCTGTGCGCCGATGTCGGTCAGCGTCCGGATGCGGTCGAGCTGAGCGGCGGAGTTGATCGCGCCGATGTCGGTGTTCTTGTCGAGCGGGTCGCCGACGCGCAGCCGGGCCATCCGCCGCTTCAGCGCCTCCAGCACCGGCTCGTAGACCGACTCCTGCACGAGCAGCCGGGAGCCGGCGCAGCACACGTGGCCCTGGTTGAAGAAGATGCCGTTGACAATCCCCTCCACCGCTTCGTCGATCGGAGCGTCGTCGAAGACGATGTTCGCGGCCTTCCCGCCGAGCTCCAGGGTGAGCTTCTTGCCGGTGCCGGCGATCGCCTTGGCGATGCCCCGGCCGACGCCGGTCGAGCCGGTGAAGGCCACCTTGTCCACGCCCGCGTGTTCGACCAGTGCGCGGCCGGTCCCGCCGGCGCCGGTGACGATGTTGACCACGCCCGGCGGCAGCTCCGCCTGCTGGCAGATCTCGGCGAAGAGGAGCGCGGTGAGCGGCGTGGTCTCGGCCGGCTTGAGCACGACGGTGTTGCCGGCGGCGAGCGCGGGGGCGATCTTCCAGGCCAGCATCAGCAGCGGGAAGTTCCACGGGATGACCTGTCCGGCGACGCCGAGCGGCTTCGGGTCGGGCCCGAAACCGGCGTAGGGGAGTTTGTCGGCCCAGCCGGCGTAGTAGAAGAAGTATCCGGCGACGAGCGGGATGTCCACGTCGCGCGACTCGCGGATCGGCTTGCCGTTGTCGAGCGACTCCAGCACCGCCAGCTCGCGGCCGCGTTCCTGGATGAGCCGCGCGATCCGGTACAGGTACTTCGCCCGGTCGCGGCCGGGCATCGGGCCCCACACCTTCTCGTACGCCTTCCGCGCGGCGCGTACCGCCCGGTCGACGTCCTGCGGGCCGGCCTCGGCCACCTCGGCCAGCACCTCTTCCGAGGCGGGGTTGATCGACTTCAGTGCGCCGCCGTCGGTCGGGTCGACGAATTCGCCGTTGATGAACAGGCCGTACGACGGCTTGATGTCCACCACCGACCGGGATTCGGGCGCGGGAGCGTACTCGAACAGAGCCATCGTGAGATCAGTCCAGCGTGAAGTAGTCGGGACCGGCGTAGACGCCGGTAGTGAGCTTGGTGCGCTGCATCAGCAGGTCGTTCAGGAGGGTGGAGGCGCCGAAGCGGAACCAGTCCGGGTCGAGCCAGTCCTCCCCGGCGGTCTCGTTGACCGTCACCAGGAACTTGATCGCGTCCTTGGTGGTGCGGATGCCGCCGGCCGGCTTGACCCCGACCTGGCGGCCGGTCGCCGCGCGGAAGTCGCGCACCGCCTCCAGCATGACCAGCGTCACCGGCAGCGTGGCCGCGATCGGCACTTTGCCGGTGGAGGTCTTGATGAAGTCGCCGCCGGCCAGCATGGCCAGCCAGGAGGCGCGTCGCACGTTGTCGTACGTGACGAGTTCGCCGGTTTCCAGGATCACCTTGAGGTGCGCGTCGCCGCAGGCCTGCTTGACCGCGACGATCTCCTCGTAGACCTCGGAGTAGCGGCCGGAGAGGAACGCGCCCCGGTTGATCACCATGTCGATCTCGTCGGCGCCGGCGGCCACCGCCGCCCTGGTGTCGGCGAGCTTGACCTCCAGCGGTGCCTGCCCGGACGGGAAGGCGGTCGCCACGCTGGCGAGGTGCACGCCGGAACCGGCGAGCGCGGCCGCCGCGAAGGGCACCATCGAGGGGTAGACGCAGACCGCGGCCACGGTGGGGCAGGTCGGGTCCGCGGGGTCGGGGCGCTGGGCCTTGGCGCAGATCGCCCGCACCTTGCCCGGGGTGTCCGCGCCTTCGAGGGTGGTCAGGTCGACCATCCGGATCGCCAGGTCGATCGCCCAGGCCTTGGCGGTGGTCTTGATCGACCGGGTGGAGAGCATGGCCGCGCGCTGTTCCGCGCCGACCTGGTCCACGCCGGGCAGCCCGTGCAGGAAGGTCCGCAGCGTGGCCTCGGAGCGTGCCACATCGGACAGGCCGGACCGCGCCGACGTCGTTGTCGCCGTCATGCCTGCGAGTCTACGCACGCCACCCGCGGGTGATCTTGACCACGCCACCGAGCCGCCCGCGACATCCGTACCCCTGGGGGCGGGCCCGGCCGCGGCGGGGTGCGAGTAGGTTGGGCGACCGTGGACGTACTCGTCGTTGATCATCCCCTCGCCCAGTCGCGGCTGACCGCCATGCGCGACGCCCGGACCGACTCGTCATCGTTCCGCGCCGCGCTGCACGAGATCACCACGATGCTGGTGTACGAGGCAGCGCGCTCCTTCCCCATCGAGCGCTACCCGGTGCAGACGCCGGTGGTCGCCACGGAGGGCACCCGGCTGGCCAACCCGCCGCTGCTGGTGCCGGTGCTCCGGGCCGGGCTGGGCATGGCCAACGCCGCGCTCGGGCTGCTTCCCGAGTCGTCGATGGGCTTCGTCGGGCTCGCCCGCGACGAGCGCACCTTCGAGCCGCGCGCGTACATGGAGTCGCTTCCGGCCAATCTGTCCGGCATCCCGGTCCTGGTGCTCGACCCGATGCTCGCCACCGGCGGCTCGCTCGAACACTGCTGCCGACTGCTCGCTGACCGCGGTTGCACCGACATCACGGTCCTCTGCGTCCTGGCAGCGCCGGCCGGCATCGAGCGGTTGGAGCGCTCCGGCCTCCCGCTGCGCCTGGTGATCGCTTCGATCGACCAGGGCCTCAACGACGAGATGTTCATCGTGCCGGGGCTCGGAGACGCGGGCGACCGTCAGTTCGGCGGCATGCCCCGCTTCTAGCGCCGGTTCACGCGACGGTGTAGCTCCAGCCGACGGCGCGGCCGCCGGCGAAGGGCATCGCGCCGTGGAAGACCCGGGGCTCGGCGGCGAAGACCAGCGGCAGGAAGTGCCGGTCGCTCTCCCACATCGGCACCCGCCCCGCGAGGATGTCGGTAAGGTCGGTCCAGACCAGCGTCCCCTCCGGACAGGTCTGCCGCGGCTCGCCCGTCCAGGCCGGCACGCGGAACAGGAAGCCGAACCAGTTCTCGCCGTCGCGCCCGAAGCCGGGCCACGAGACGGTGCCGGCCAACTCCACGGCCGCGCATTCCAGGCCGGCCTCCTCGCGGATCTCCCGCCGCATCCCGGCCACCACGTCCTCGCCGGGCTCCACCTTGCCGCCGAGGCCGTTGTAGTAGCCGAAGTGGAGGTCGTCGGGGCGGGCGTCCCGACGGATCATCAGCACCTGGCTGCCGTCGGGGGAGAGGACGTAGCCCAGCGTCGCGAGAATGGCCTGCATCGGCGACACCTTAATCGGCCGGCCGACCGCCCCCGGGAGCGGATGCGTGACATGCGGGGACCCGCTACCGTTCCGGGCCATGACGTCTGTTGCTCTCGCGGAAGAGCTGCTGCTGTTGGCGTACGACGACGAGTCCGGCAAGGCGACCGGGTCACGGATCGGGCTGGACCTGGGCATGGCGGCCGCCGTGCTGGTCGACCTGGCGCTGGCGGGTCGGATCGCCTACTCCGACGGCTCGATCGTGGCCGCGGACCCGACGCCGACCGGTCAGCCGATCGCCGACGAGGTCCTCGCCCGCATCGTCGCGGACACCCCGCACACCCCGGCGTCCTGGCTGCAGCGGCTGCGCCACGGCCTGCGGGGCCGAATCCTCGCCGATCTGGTCGCCCGGGGGGTGGTGCGCGACGTCGACGAGACCGCACTGGGCTTCATCCACGTGCACCGCTACCCCCTCGTCGACCCGACGCTGGAGGCGGAGTGCCGCTCGCGGCTCGCGTCCGCACTGACCGGGGACGCCGCCCCGGACGAGCGGACCGCCGCGCTCGCCACACTGGTGGCGGGCGTGCGGATGGAGCCCACGCTCGGGCTGACCGGCCCCGCCGTGGAGGAGGCGCACCAGCGGCTGGAGCAGATCGCCGGCGGAGCCGGCTTCTCCGGCACGGTCAGCCTCGAGGAGTCGACCGTCCGCCCGTCCGTGGCCCTGGTGATCGCCGCCCTGAGCCGGGCGATCGACGCCGCGTTGGGCGCCCGCGCCTGAGCCGCGCCGCTACCAGATGCCGAGCGCCGCGGCGGTCTCGGTGCGGAGGGCCTGCAGCGAGGCGGCCGCCCGCTCACGCGCCGCGGCGACGTCGCCGTCGACCACCGGCTCCACCACCTCCAGGTACGCCTTGAGCTTCGGCTCGGTGCCGGAGGGGCGGACCACCACCCGGGCTGTCGCGGTGCGCAGGATCACCACGTCGGCCTCCGGGAGCAGGTCGTCGGCCGAGGTGACCGGCTCGTCGAGGAGCGAGCCGGGCGTCTTCGACCGCAGGTGACTCATCGCGGCGGCGATCTCGGCGAGGTCGTCCACCCGGACGGAGAGCTGGTCGGTGAGGTAGACGCCGAACTCGGCGGCCAGTTCGTCGAGCCGGTCGGTGAGGGTGCGCAGTTGCGCCTTGAGCCCGGCGGCGAGCTCGGCCAGGATCAACGCCGCCGAGATGCCGTCCTTGTCCCGTACGAGGTCCGGCGCGACGCAGTAGCCGAGCGCCTCCTCGTAGCCGAAGACGAGCGGCTCGCGTCCCGCGCCCGCACGCATGATCCACTTGAAGCCGGTGAGCGTCTCGTCGTACGGCAGGCCACGCGCGGCGCACATCGCCCGCAGCAGCGACGACGACACGATCGTGGTCGCGTAGAGGCCCCGCACACCGCGGCGCATCAGGTGGTCGGCGAGGAGCACGCCGAGTTCGTCGCCGCGGAGCATCCGCCAGCCGCGTACGGGATCGGGAACGGCGACCGCGCAGCGGTCGGCGTCGGGGTCGTTGGCGATGGCGAGGTCGGCCCCGGTCGCCTCGGCGAGCGCGATCACCCGGTCGATCGCCCCGGGTTCCTCCGGGTTGGGGAAGGCGACGGTCGGGAACTCCGGATCCGGCTCCGCCTGCTCGGCGACGACCGCCGGGGCGGGAAAACCGGCGCGGGCGAACGCGGCGGTGAGCACGGACGCGCCCACTCCGTGCAGCGGCGTGTACGCGGTCGCCAGGTCGCGGGGCCCGTCGGGATCCACGACCCGCGCCGCGCTCTGCACGTAGGAGGTCACGATCTCCTCGCCGAGCATCTCACCGGGGGCGCCGAGGGGCACCGCGGAGAGCGGTCCGACCGCGCGGATCGCCGCCTCGATCTCGGCGTCGGCCGGCGGGACGATCTGCGCGCCGGCGCCCAGCGGACCGCCGAGCTCCGTACCGAGGTAGACCTTGTAGCCGTTGTCCTGGGGCGGGTTGTGGCTGGCGGTCACCATGACGCCCGCCGCCGCGTCGAGGGCTCGGACGGCGTACGCCAGCACCGGGGTGGGGAGCGGGCGGGGAAGGAGCACCGCGGCGCGGCCCGCTCCGGTGGCGACCCGCGCGGTCTGCTCGGCGAAGGCCTTTGAGCCGTGCCGGGCGTCGTACCCGATGACGAGCGGTCCGGACGCGGCCCGCTCGGCGAGCCAGCCGACCAGCCCGGCGGCGGCCTGCGTGACGACGGCGAGGTTCATGCCGTTGGGGCCGGCCCGTAACGGACCGCGCAGCCCGGCGGTGCCGAAGGTCAGTGGTCCGGCGAAACGGTCGGCCAGCTCGGCAGTGCTGTCGGGCAGCCGGTCGAGGACCGCGCGCAGCTCATCGCGGCTCGCCGGGTCCGGGTCGTCATCGAGCCAGCGTCGGGCGCGCTCGTTCAGGTCGTTGATCTCGGTGTCGGCCGCCATGCCGTTTTTGATAGCACGGCGGGGCGGCCGGCACCGACCCGACCCGGCTTCAGCCGGCCGCGGTCAGCTGGAAGGACCGCACCATCTCGTCGAAGACGGGCTTGCTCTCGGCGAATTTGCTGTCCGGCGTGGAGAGGTAGAACGAGTAGGCCCGGCCGCCCTGCACGACGGCGCGCCAGATGCCGTGCCGCTTGGCGTCGCCCTCGCCGCAGGTGTATTCGAGCTCGGCGGCGGGCTTGCCCCCCGCCTCGACGTCTCTGAGCCCGACCTGCTGGTACGGCTTGGCGCAGGACTTCGAATCCTTCTTCTTCAGACCGCTCTCGGCGACCTGCAGGAAACGCTTCGGCTCGGCGGTGGCGTTCTCGACCAGGATCCGCACCCGCCGGCCGCCGTCCTGTGGGTCGACGTAGTCCGTGAAGACCCCGCCGGAGGTCTTCTTCTCCCAGTCCTGCGGCACGTTGACCGAGACGCCCTTGCCGGCGTGCGACTGCACCGCGAACGCGGGCCCCGCCGGGGCGGTGGCGGGCGGGGCGGCGATCCGGGGGCCGGGGGTGGACGAGTCGGACGTGCTGAGCAGCACCGTGCCGAGGAGCAGCACGGCGGCGATGCCGGCCGCGGCGCCGATCTGCACGTTGCGCGGCCAGCCCTTGACGGTGTCGACGATCCGCGTGCCGGTACGGCGGGCTCCGCCCAGCGCGTGGTCCAGCTTCGCCCCGGGCGTGGAGGCGCCGGGAGCGGAGGTGCGGGGGGTGGAGGCGCCGGCGGCGGGCTGGCCCCATGCCGCGGCCGCGGTCGGGTCGTCCCAGCGCTGGTCGGGCTTCGCGGCGGGCGCGGCAACGAACGGGGCGGCGGAGGCCGGGAGCGCGCCGGTGGGGGCGCCCAGGGCGCCGGTGGGGGCCGAGAGCGCGGCCGGCGATCCGGCTGCCGGCGCCTGCTGTGCCTTGCGGAGTTCGGCGAGACGGTCGGTGAGTGACTCGTCGGGCCCGATCATCGCCCGGCCGCCGATCTGGCCGGTGGGCTGCGGCTGTGGCGGGGTGGGCGGCTGCCAGGGGGCGCGCTGCGCGGGGACGACCGCGTACGGGTCGGTCATCAGGGCGGCCGGCGCCTTGCTCGCCAGCGGGCCGGCGAGGAGCTCGCGGAGCACGGTCCGGGAGGTGAGCACGTCGTAGCGGCGGGCCGGGTCCTTCTCCAGCAGCCCCATCAGCACATGCGTCAGCGGGCCGGAGCGCACCGGCGGCGCGGGCGGGTCCTCGACGACCGAGTGCATCGTCTCGATCGGGTCGCCCTTGTCGAACGGCGGCCGCCCCTCGACGGCGGTGTAGAGCGTCACGCCGAGGGAGAACAGGTCGCTCGGCGGCCCGAAGTCCTGCCCCATCGCCCGTTCGGGGGAGATGAAGTGCGGTGAGCCGAGCACCATCCCCGGGGTGGTCAGCTGCACCTCGGTCGGCATCCGGGCGACGCCGAAGTCGGTCAGCACGCAGCGGCCGTCGGAGCAGATCAGCACGTTGGCCGGCTTGACGTCGCGGTGCAGCACGCCGTTGGCGTGGGCGACCTCCAGCGCGCCGAGCAGCGCGATGCCGATCTTGGCCACCGCGCGCGGGGCGAGCGGGCCGTCCTCGATGACCATGTCGGCGAGGCTGCGCGCGTCGAGCAGCTCCATCACGATCCAGGGGCGGCCGGCTTCGGTGACCACGTCGTAGACCTGGACCACGGCGGGGTGCTGCAGGGCGGCCGCGGCGCGGGCCTCACGCAGCGTGCGCTCGTAGAGGGCGTCCCGGTCGCTGGGCGCGAGGCCCGCCGGCAGGATTACCTCCTTCACCGCCACGTCTCGGCGCAGCAGCGTGTCCGCTGCGCGCCACACGGTGCCCATGCCGCCGTGGCCGACGGCGGCACGCAGCGCGTATCGTCCGCCGATGGTGGCGCCGGGTGCTGCACGTCCGCTGGTGGGGCTGACTGTTCCGCCACTCCACGTCGGGATCTGAGTCACAGGAAATGCCACCGAGAAATCGAGGGGCCGGGAAACCAACCCCCCTATCTTGCGGTCTATCCCCTCCTGAGCAAAAGTCACCGGGCGAGGGTTATCCAGAACTCGACGTTAAGTAGTTGATGCGTAACGCTTTGTGCCCGTTTTTCCGCCTGATGTGCGGAATCCCTCACCCGACTCACGTGTTCTCCGGCCTACCATCCGCGTATGAGTGAACGGCGGTTAAGTGAGTCCGGTTTTCCGATCAAGACCGTGTACGACGCGGCCGATCTCCCCGCGGATCTGGACTCGCGGCTCGGTCAGCCGGGCGACCACCCGTACACCCGCGGGGTCTACCCCTCGATGTACACCTCGCGGCCGTGGACCATGCGCCAGTACGCCGGGTTCGGCACCGCCGCCGAGTCCAACGCCCGCTACCACCAGCTGCTGACCGCCGGCACCATGGGCCTGTCGGTCGCGTTCGACCTGCCGACCCAGATGGGGTACGACTCCGACGACCCGATCGCGCACGGCGAGGTCGGCAAGGTCGGTGTCGCGATCGACTCCGTCGAGGACATGAAGACGCTCTTCGACGGCATTCCGCTCGACCGGGTCTCCACCTCGATGACGATCAACGCGCCCGGCTCCGTGCTGCTCCTGCTCTACCAACTCGTCGCCGAGTCGACCGGGGTGGCCGGGCCGGCGCTGAACGGCACGATCCAGAACGACATCCTCAAGGAGTACATCGCCCGCGGGACGTACATCTACCCGCCGAAGCCGTCCCTGCGGCTGGTCGCGGACACGTTCGCGTACTGCCGCAAGGAGGTGCCGAAGTGGAACACCATCTCCATCTCCGGCTACCACATGGCGGAGGCGGGGGCGACTCCCGTGCAGGAGATCGCGTTCACGCTGGCCAACGGCGTCGAGTACGTCCGGGCGGCGCTCGCGGCCGGCCTCGCCGTCGACGATTTCGCACCCCGGCTGTCGTTCTTCTTCGTCGCCCGGACCACGCTGCTGGAGGAGGTGGCGAAGTTCCGCGCGGCGCGGCGGATCTGGGCGCGGATCATGCGGGACGAGTTCGGCGCACAGGACCCGAAGTCGATGATGCTGCGTTTCCACACGCAGACCGCCGGGGTGCAGCTCACCGCCCAGCAACCCGAGGTCAACCTGGTCCGGGTCGCGGTGCAGGGGCTCGGCGCCGTGCTCGGCGGGACGCAGTCGCTGCACACGAACAGCTTCGACGAGGCGATCGCGCTCCCCACCGAGAAGGCCGCCCGGCTCGCGCTCCGCACCCAGCAGGTGCTCGCCTACGAGACCGACCTGACCGCCACTGTGGACCCGTTCGCCGGGTCGTACGTCGTGGAGGCCATGACCGCCGAGATCGAGGCCGCGGCGGACGAGCTGATGGCCCGGGTTTTCGCGCATGGTTCGGCGGTGGACGCGATCGAGGTGGGCTTCCAGAAGCGGGAGATCGAGGCGTCGGCCTACAAGGTCGCGCAGGAGATCGACAGTGGCGAGCGGGTCGTGGTGGGGGTCAACCGCTTCACCATCGACGCCGAGGAGCCGTACGAGCCGCTCCGGGTCGATCCGGCGATCGAGGCGGCCCAGGCCGACCGGCTGGCGCGGCTGCGGCGGGAGCGGGACGGGGGCGTCGTGGAGCGGGCGCTGGCCGATCTGCGGGCCGCGGCCGAGGGCACGGAGAACGTGCTCTACCCGATGAAGGAGGCGCTGCGGGTCCGCGCCACCGTCGGCGAGGTCTGCGGAACGCTGCGCGCGGTGTGGGGCACGTACCGTCCCGTTGAGCGCTTCTGACCCGTCGCCCGCGTCGGCGGGCGAGGGTGTGGCCCTCGGCAATCCGGGTACGGGGAGACGGTGCCCGTAGATGATTCACGTCCCACCGTCTCTGCGGTGACGGGGAGCAGACGATCGGATGGCCGACACGGAAGGTGTCTGCCGCCCTTGGTCCGCCCTCCCCTCGGAAGTCCCGTCGCCGGCCGGCGCTGCCATGTGGATAAGTGCAACTCCTCATAGATAGTCCGGTTTTGTCGACAGGAATACGTGACTCGCGTGACCGTTACGCGTTGTAGGAGGTGTGGGACTGATGTCAGCGTCTGACGATGTGGGTGAGTCCGTCCTGCAGTATTCCGGGCGCTCCTACCAGGGATTACGTGACGCTACGCGATCCGACCGCTACCAGAACGAGGTTGCGCAGCGTCACCGGTCCCGGTCTAGGCTGTCCGAGTCCCATTCCATTAACAGTGATCGAGATTCCGACGTGACGAGTGCGTTGACGCTGCCGAGCGGCAGTCACCTGGCGTCGTCCTGGCCCGAAACACCGCCCGGGGCCGATCCGCTCCCCGGTCAGCTCGACCGGTGGCTCGCCTCCCGGGGCGCGGAGCTGGTAGCCGTACGCCGTCACATCCACGCGCACCCCGAGCTCTCCAACCAGGAGTTCGAGACCGCCGCCCTGATCGCCCGTGAGCTCGCGGTCGCCGGTCTGACCCCGCGCTTCCTGCCCAAGGGCAACGGCGTGATCTGCGACATCGGCGAGGGCGACCGCGTGGTCGCGCTCCGGGCCGACCTCGACGCACTGCCGCTGCCGGACCTCAAGGACGTTTCCTACCGCTCCACTGTGGAAAACGTCGCGCACGCCTGCGGGCACGACGTGCACACCACGGTGCTGCTCGGCGTCGGCCTGGCGCTGGCCCAGCTCGCCGAGCGCGGCGAGCTGCCCGGCCGGATCCGGCTGCTGTTCCAGCCGGCCGAGGAGACCGTGCCCTCCGGCGCGCCCCAGGTGATCGCCGCCGGTGGCCTGAAGGACGTCTCCGCGATCTACGCGCTGCACTGCTACCCGCAGCTCCCGGTCGGCCTGGTCGGGGTGCGCTCCGGCCCGTTCACCGCGGCGGCGGACACCGTCGAGGTGACGCTGACCGGCCGGGGCGGGCACACCGCCCGTCCGCACCTGACCGCCGACCTGGTGCACGCCCTGGGGCGGGTGATCGTCGACGTGCCGGCCCTGCTCGACCGTCGGGTCGACCCACGGGCCGGGATCTCCATGGTCTGGGGCCGCGTGCACGCGGGGGAGGCGTACAACGCGATCCCCGGCGAGGGGAGCGTCAAGGGCACCGTGCGCGTGCTCAACCGCGACGCCTGGCGCGAGGCGCCCGACCTGATCACCCAACTGGTCAAGGACGTGGTGGCCGGCACCGGTGCGACCGCCGAGGTGACGTACAGCCGCGGCGTGCCGCCGGTGATCAACGACCGGATGGCGTCGGCGATCATCGCCGGTGCGGCCGGTGCCGCGCTCGGCCCCGACCGGGTGGTCGAGGCCGAGATCAGCATGGGTGGCGAGGACTTCGCGTTCTACCTTGAGCAGGTGCCGGGCGCGATGATCCGGCTCGGCACGGGGATCCCGGGGTCGGATGTCAGGGTCGACATCCACCAGGGGAGCTTCGACGTGGACGAGCGCGCGATCGGCTACGGCGTCCGCGTCATGGTCCACACCGCGCTCGCCGCGCTCGCCGCGGGAGCCTTCTGAGGGCTAGGCCGGGGGCGGCAGCGGTCGCCGGCGGCGGTTGAGGCGCAGAGCGAGCCAGACCACCCCGGCCACGGGTACGCCGAGCGCCACGAGCCACGGCAGCAGCGCTCCCAGCACGGTCAGCAGCACCGCCAACGAGGCGACCAGCGCCTTCCACCCGCCCTTCACGCCGGCCACGAAGCCGGGCTGCCCCTCGTCGCCGGCCCCGTGCGTGCCGGGTCCGAGCAGCACCGCCGTGATCGTGGAGAGCGCGGTGAGGTCGGCCAGCCGGCGCTTCTTCGCCTCCAACGAGGCCAGGTCGGCTTCCCGCTTGGCCAGCTCGCCTTCCAGCATGACGAGGTCGTTGAGGTTTTTCGCCTGCGCGAGCAGCCGCCGCCCGCTCTCCACCCGGGCCCGCTGCGTGGCGATCCGGGCGTCCAGGTCCAGGGACTCCTCGGTCACGTCCTGCGTGGCGATGTCCCGCCGCTCCGGGTCCCCCAGACCGGCGATCTCGTCCACCACCTGGCCGAACTTCGCCGCCGGCACCCGCAGCTCCAGAGACGCCTCGGCGTCCGAGTCGCCGCTGGTGCGCTTGTCGCCGCCGACGAACCCGCCCGCCCCGGTGACGATCGTGGCCGCCCGGGCCGCGGCCCGCTCCACGTTCTCCACCCGTACGGTCATCGAGCCGGTGTAGATGATCGCGCGCTCGTCGGCGCGGTAGCGGACCGGATCGCCGGCCGCCGGCTGGCCCTGCTGCTCCGCGACGCCCGGTCCCGCTCCGGCGGGCGCCTTCGCCGCCGAGTCGGCCCGATCCGCGTTGCCCGCCTCCTCCGTCGGGCCGGCGCTGCAGCCCGCGAGCGCCAGCGCCACGACGAGCGCCACCGCGCCGGACCTGACGGTCGACCGCGATCCCCGTATGCTGCCCATCTCTTCTCCGATCTCCGTGCCGACTGGTCGGACGATCGTTCAGACGCGCCGCGACCACGTCCCGTTTCCGGCACACTGGCCGGGTAGCGTCACGATTTGACAGCGACACCGGAACGCTCCGGGAGCGAGGGGGTCACGAATGCGGATCACCAAGTACGGCCACTCCTGCGTCCGCGTCGACCACGACGGAGCCGTGCTGGTCATCGATCCCGGCGTTCTGACGGAGTCGGCGGCGCTCGACGGCGTCGACGCGGTGCTGATCACTCACGAGCACACCGACCATCTCGACGTCGACGCGCTCGCCGAGGCGCTGGGCAAACGGCCGACCGTGACCGTCCACACGCATCCGTCCGTGGCGTCCAAATTGGACGCGCTGGCGGGAGTGGTCACCTCGGTCGAGTCGGGCCAGACGTTCGAGGCGGCCGGCATGACGGTGCGGGCGTACGGCGGATGGCACGCGGAGATCCACCCCGACGTTCCCCGCATACCCAACCTCGGCTTCCTGGTGAACGACACCGTCTACCACCCCGGTGACTCGTTCGACGTGCCGACCGAGGTGCAGGTGGACACCCTGTTCGTCCCGGTCTCCGCGCCGTGGCTCAAGCTCGCCGAGTCGGTCGACTTCGTCCGGGCGGTCGCCCCACGCCGCGCGTTCGCCCTGCACGACGGGGTGCTCAGCGACGCCGGTCACACGATCACGGACGGGATGATGGGAAAGCTCGCCGGCTGCGACTACGCCCGGCTCCTGCCCGGCTCCTCCATCAACTGACCGCGTCGGCGGCGGCAGAATGGCACGCATGCCCCATGATGTCGTCGAACGTCTCTACGCCGCACCGCCGGACGGGTTCGTGGCGGCCCGGGACGAGGCCGTCGCGGCGGCTCGCAAGGCCGGTGACGTCGACACCGCCCGGGAGATAGCCAAGCTCCGCAAGCCCACCGTTTCCGCCTGGCTGGTCAACCTGCTCGCCCTCCGGCGGCCGGACCTCGTCGCTGAGCTCGTCGAACTCTCCGCCGCGCTCCGGTCGGCCCAGCGCGAGCTGCACGGCCCGCAGCTGCGTGAGCTCTCCGCCCAACGGCGGGCCGCGGTCGGCGCGCTGGTCCGCGAGGCGGGGGAGCTCGCGCGGGCCGCCGATCCGGCGGCGGCGAGCGGCAAGCTGCCGATGGCCGAGGTGGAGGCCACGTTGACCGCGGCGCTCTCCGACGAGGAGATCGCGGCCCAGGTTCAGTCCGGTCGGCTGGTGCGGGCGGTGACGTACGCCGGGTTCGGCGAGGTGCCCCGCCCGCGGCTGCGTCTGGTGACCGGAGGCGCGGCGGAAGCGGCCGAGGAGTCCCCGGCGACCGGCGGCGGTGCGAAGGAGCGGCCCGGCGTCACCGGGGCGGACGACGGCACGGCGCGGCACAGGGCGGCGAAAGCCGAACGGGCCGCGAAGGCGCAGGAGGCGGCGCGCGCCGCGCAACGCCGGGCGGTCAGCAAGGAGCTGGCGAGCGCCCGTACGGAGCAGAAGCGTGCGGAGGCCGAGCTGGAGCGGGCCGCGGCGGCGGAGCGGGAGGGCGTCGGCGCGCTGACGACGATCGAGGCCCAACTGGCCGAGCTGGAACGGCGTCGTACGGCGGCGGAGGAGGAGCTCGGGCGGCGCAAGCTGGCCCGCAAGACGTCCGAGCGGGGTGCGGTCGCCGCCCGTCGGCGCGTCGGCGAGGTGCAGGCCGTATGGGAATCGATCGACGCGGAGTCCGGGGCTGTCCCGGAACGCGACTGAGGGGCAGAATCACAGGGATGACCCCAGAGCAGGCCGCCAACGCGGCCAAGCCGGGCCTGCTCGAGTTGGGCGGCGCGTTCAGCGAATGCCCGCAGACGCTGCGCCGCGCGCGTCGGATGGGGCTCTCCGGCTGGGCTTTCTACGTCGCGGGCCGGGGCGGGGCGCTGGGCGACGTGCCGGCGGAGACCGCCGCGGCCGCCCTCGGCTTCATCGCGCCGGAGGCCGTGGCGGACGGGTGGGACGTCGTCCGTCAGATCACCACACCGGGCGAGGTCGCGGCGACCGCCCTGCAGGAGTGCTGTCGCTGGGGCGCCGAGCAACTCGACGGGTTTCCGCGGGTGACCCGTCTGGTCGAGCTGGCCCGACGGATCGTGCAGGCCGCCGACCCGGCCGGGATGCCGCTCTTCGCGGCCTGGCGCGGTATGCCGACGCCCGACGACGCGCCGGGCGCCCGGGCCGCCGTCCTCCTGCACCATCTCCGTGAATACCGTGGCGGGGCCCATCTGCTGGCCGTCCGCGCCAGCGGCCTGACGCCGCTGGAGGCCATCGTCGCCGGGCCCGAGGGGGAGGCGGGCGCGGTCGCGTTCGGCTGGCAGCCGCCCTATCCGCCGATCGGCCCGCTGGTCCGGCGCCGGCTCTGGGCCGAAGCGGTGACCGACCGGATCACCGGGAGCGCGTTCGCCGCCCTGGAGGCTCCCGAGCGCGCCGAGTTCGTCGGGCTGTTGGAGAGCGCGTCCGCCCGTGTCCGGGCCGCGGCCGCACCCGCCTTACGGGCCTAGCGCGAAAAATTGAGCGGCGCGGGTGACGACCGCCAGCGCCGGCCGGGGTTACGAGGCGGGGTGCGTGGGGCGGGACCGCAGTTCGGCGACGTAGTCGTCGGGCGCGCCCGCCTTCTCGGCCGCGTTGGCGATCTCGGAGAGATACCACGCGGTCGGCATGCCCCCCTCGTAGCCCGCGAAGACGTAGACCCAGGCGGTCACCTCGCCGTCCAGGGTGGCGACCCGTACGTGCAGCTTCTGGTAGGTGCCCGAGGTCACCCCCTCCACCTCATCGAGTTGCGACGCGTCCCAGGGATGGACGTCGTAGAGCGCCACGAAGACGCGGTCGCCGGGGGATTCGACGATCGTTGTGACGGATCCCTCCCGGCCGACCACCTCCTCCCCGGCGAACGTGAGCCGCCAGCCTTCCAGCCAGCCGGTGCCCACCATTGGCGAATGCGGACAATAAGCACGCATCCGGGCAGGATCGAGGTTTGAGCCGTACGCGGCGTAATGACGCACGGCGATGACGATAGCCCGCCGGCCGGGTAGTGGAGAATACGACGGTGCGTGTCGCGCGCCGGAGCTCCTCACACGCCGCAGCTCCGCCGCCGTCCGCCCGAACCGAAACGCCCAGGTGGGGGAGAAATTCGCTGTGAGCCGTATCGTGATCATCGGTGGTGGGCCGGCCGGCTACGAGGCCGCGCTCGTCGCCGCCCAGCTGGACGCCGACGTCACCGTCGTGGAGGCCGAGGGCGCCGGGGGCGCCTGCGTGCTCTCCGACTGTGTGCCGTCGAAGACCTTCATCGCCAGCTCCGACGTCGTCACCGGCTACCGGGACACCGAGGAGTTCGGCGTGCACTCCGACGGCCTGGAAGCGGTCACGGTGGACGCCCGGGCCGTCCACGGCCGGGTCAAGCGGCTCGCCCTGGCCCAGTCCGCCGACATCCACGCCAAGCTGGTCAAGGCCGGCGTCACCTTCGTGCACGGCACCGCCCGGCTCGGCGAGGACGCGCTCGGTCACACGCACCGCGTCGTCATCACGCCCGCGCACGGCGCCGACCCGTACTCCGTGGAAGCGAGCATGGTCCTGCTCGCCACCGGCGCCACTCCCCGCGTGCTGTCCACCGCGGTCCCGGACGGGGAGCGGATCCTCACCTGGCGGCAGGTCTACGACCTGCCGGAGCTGCCCGAACATCTGATCGTCATCGGCTCCGGCGTGACCGGCGCCGAGTTCGCCAGCGCCTACCAGGCGATGGGCGTCGAGGTGACGCTCGTCTCCAGCCGCGACCGGGTGATGCCGCACGAGGACGCCGACGCGGCGATGGCGATCGAGCGTGTCTTCCGCTCTCGGGGCATGACCATCCTCAACAACTCCCGCGCCACGGGCGTGCGGCGCACCCCGGAGGGCGTCGAGGTCGAACTCGCCGACGGGCGGAAGGTCACCGGCTCGCACGCGCTGATGGCCGTCGGCGCGGTCCCGAACACCGCCAGCCTGGGTCTCGCGGAGTACGGCGTCGAGGTGGCCGCCGGGGGCTACATCACCGTCGACCGGGTCTCCCGCACCAACGTGCCGGGCATCTACGCCGCCGGCGACTGCACCGGGGTGCTCCCGCTCGCCAGTGTCGCGGCGATGCAGGGCCGGATCGCCGTCTGGCACGCGCTGGGCGAGGCCGTCTCGCCGCTGCGCCTGCGCACCGTCGCCGCCAACGTCTTCACCGACCCGGAGCTCGCCACGGTCGGCGCCTCGCAGAACGAGGTCGACGCCCAGACGACGCTCGCCCGGCAGGTCATGCTCCCGCTCGCCGGCAACGCGCGGGCCAAGATGGCCGGGCTCGAGGACGGCTTCGTCAAGCTCTTCTGCCGTCCATTGAGCGGCCAGGTCATCGGCGGGGTGGTGGTGGCGCCGAACGCGAGCGAACTGATCCTGCCGATCACCATGGCCGTGGAAAACCACCTGACCGTGGACCAGCTCGCCCATACCATCACGATCTACCCATCGTTGTCGGGATCGATCACCGAGGCGGCGCGACAGTTGATGTTGCACGAGCAGGATTAGAGGTTTCCCCCCATCGGGGGAACGACACAGCGGCAATGCGCGGGCTTGCCGGCGATGCGGCTGTACGGTTGACGCCGGTGCGCCCCTGCCGCGGCCTCGTGCCCCGGTGGGTGCGGCGCGCCGCGGGCCGTCGGCAGGTCCCGTGCCGACGGCCCGCCCCATCCTTGTCGATCAAGGACGTATTCACATGGTTTGATCTCTGATCACGTGAATACCTCCTTGATCGACGTAGAAGTCCTTGATCGACGGGGGCGGCGCAGCGCTACTGCGCTGACCGCAACCCACCCCATGATCCGGGTGATCAGGGACCAGTTCGCGCGTGCCGCCGGGTGCGCGGCCGGAGCCGCCTGATCACGCGGATCATGGGGGTTGGGTCAGGTCAGCGCGCGGCGGCGGAAGCCGAGCATGGCGGTCACCGTGAAGACGACGCCGAAGCCGGTGAGCGCGGCGACCGAGATCCATGGCCGCACGTGCGGGATGTGCGGAACGAGGGCGGCCCGCACCCCCTCGGAGCAGTAGGTCAACGGATTGAGGGCGCTGACCACCTGGAACCATCGCAGGTCGCCGAGTTCGGTGAGCGGGTACTGGGTCGCTCCGGTGAACATCAGCGGTGTGAAGATCAGCCCGAACATGATGCTGATCTTGGCGGGCGGGACGATCGTGCCGACCGTCATGCCGATCCCCGCCCCGACCCAGGCGCCGAGCACCAGCACGGCGACGAGCAGCGGGAAGCCGGCGGCCCGCCACGGCGCGGTGCCGAGCACCAGGGCGCCGATCGGAAACATGAGCACGGCGGCGAGCAGCCCGCGGATGGTCGCGATCACCATCTTCTCCACCGCGACGAGATTCGTGGCCACCGGCGCCAGCAGGCGGTCCTCGATCTCCTTGGTCCAGCCGAACTCCATCACGAGCGGGAACGCCACGCTCTGCAGCGCGGTCAGGAAGGCGGCGAGCGCCACGATGCCGGGCAGCAGCAGGTCGCCGAAGTCGGCGCTCACGTAGTTGAGGCTGCCGAGCACCTTGGCGAAGATGAACAGGGTGAAGACCGGCGTCAGCGCCACCTGCACGAGCAGGACCCAGAACTCCTTGCCGGTGACGAAGATGTCCCGCCACAGGATCGCCAGGAACGCGCGCCGGGCGGAGGCGCGCAACGGCGCCTCGGTCACGGCCGGGGTCGTGGCCCCTTCGGTCACCGCGGTCATCGCAGGCCCCTCCCGGTCAGGTCGATGAAAACGTCCTCCAGGCTCGGCTCACCGAAGTGCACGTCGGTCAGTGTCGCCGACCGGGCGGCCAGGGCGGCGACGGCCGGCGCGAGCAGGGTGGCCGGGTCGCCGGTGACGTAGAGCCGCAGTTTCGCGGTCCCGTCGCCGGCCGCGCCGCCCTCGCCGCCCGGCCCACCCCGCGGCGTGGCGTTCGCGCTGATCTGTTCGCCGCGCTCGACCCCGGCGATCTCGCTCAACGCGACCAGCAGTTTGTCGGCGTCGTCGCCGGTGGCGGGTACGACGCTGAGATCGAGCACGGTCTGCCCGGTGAGCCGGCGGGTGAGCGCGGCGGGCGTGTCCAGCGCGAGCAGTCGCCCGTGGTCCACGATGCCCACCCGGTCGGCCAGGTCGGCCGCCTCGTCCATGTCGTGCGTGGTCAGCATGATGGTGACGCCACGTCCGCGTAGCTCCTGGATCCGTTCCCAGACGAAGAGGCGGGCCTGCGGATCGAGCCCGGTGGTCGGTTCGTCGAGGAAGAGCACCTGCGGCTCGTGCATCAGGGACCTGGCGATCATGAGCCGCTGCGCCATGCCGCCGGAGTAGAAGTCGACCTTCGTGTCGGCCTGTGCCGCGAGGCCGAACTCGTCGAGCAGGGTCGCCGCGCGGGCGTTGCGCTCCGCGCGGGAAAAACCGTGGTACGCCGCGTGGAAGGTCAGATTCTGGCGCGGGGTGAGCGACCGGTCCAGATTGCTGCGCTGCGGTACGACGGCGAGCCGCGCCCGCGCCCGTACGGGATCGCGCAAGACGTCGACGCCGCCGACGTACGCCGCCCCGCCCGTTGCCCGGACCATGGTGGTCAGGATGCCCACGGTGGTCGTCTTGCCGGCGCCGTTCGGCCCGAGCAGGCCGAAGACCTCTCCCCGCTCCACCGTGAAGCTGAGCCCGTCGACAGCGTTGACGTCGCGTTTGGGATAGCGCTTGATCAGCTCGCGTACTTCAACCGCGTGGCTCATCGGACGTCCTCTCCCGGGACAGGTTGCTGATGAGTTCGAGGAGAAATTGGCGGATCACCGCCGCCCGGGCGGGATCGGCGTCGACCGAGGTGAGCGGCCGGCTGCGATGCGTCAGCGCGATGATCTCGCGCGCGTGCGCGGCGCCCACCTCGGTCAGGGCGAGCCGGACGGCCCGCCGGTCGCCGTCGCCGCGTTCGCGGCGCACGTATCCGGCCTTTTCCAGCGTGTCGACCACTCCGGTCAGGGTCCCCGGGCGGATGAAGCAGCGGTCGGCGAGCAGTCGATGGGTGATCTCACCCTCGCGGTCCAGCACCAGCAGGACCCGCATGCCGGCGGGGGTCAGCCGGTACCGCTCGGCGAGCAGCTGACTCCAGCGCTGCGTCGCGAGGTGTCCGGCGACGGCGACCAGCCGGCCGAGGGGCTCCTCGCGACTCCCGTCTTCGTCCATCGCCCATGACGTTAGCAGCCTTAGTGTTAGGCCCCAAACGTTTTTTCCGAGTCGCTCCCGCGCCTCACCAACTCGTCGGCAGCGGCATGCCCTCCGCGTAACCGGCCGTGCTCTGCACCCCGATCAGCGCCCGCGCGTGGAACTCGGTGAGGCTGGCTGCGCCCGCGTACGTGCAGGCGCTCCGCACCCCCGCCACGATCTCGTCGATCAGATCCTCGACGCCCGGCCGGGCCGGATCGAGGAACATCCGCGCCGACGAGATGCCCTCCTCGAAGACCGCCTTGCGGGCCCGGTCGAAGGGGCTGTCGTCGGCCGTGCGCGCGCTGACCGCCCGCGCCGAGGCCATGCCGAAGCTCTCCTTGTACCGCCGTCCGTCCGCGTCGGTGTACAGGTCGCCGGGGGACTCGTAGGTGCCGGCGAACCACGATCCGATCATCACGTTCGACGCCCCCGCCGCGAGCGCGAGCGCCACGTCGCGCGGATGCCGGACGCCGCCGTCCGCCCAGACGTGCGCGCCGAGCCGTGCCGCCGCGGCGGCACAGTCCAGCACCGCCGAGAACTGCGGTCGTCCGACTCCGGTCATCATCCGGGTGGTGCACATCGCGCCCGGGCCGACACCGACCTTGACGATGTCGGCGCCGGCCTCGACCAGGTCCTGCACGCCTTCCGCGGTGACCACATTGCCCGCGGCGACCGGCACGCCCGGATCGAGCGCACGGACCGCCCGCAGCGCGGAGATCATCCTTTCCTGGTGGCCGTGCG
Source organism: Micromonospora sp. NPDC049679 (assembly GCF_040659735.1). Taxonomy (NCBI): domain Bacteria; kingdom Bacillati; phylum Actinomycetota; class Actinomycetes; order Micromonosporales; family Micromonosporaceae; genus Micromonospora; species Micromonospora sp. NPDC049679. Next base: position 337,626 of record NZ_JBFANZ010000001.1, on the reverse strand, counting down.
CGGTGTCCACGACGAGGGTGTCCACGCCCGCGTCGAGCAGCGCGGCCGCCTTGCCGGCGACGTCCCCGTTGATGCCGATCGCGGCCGCCACCCGGAGCCGCCCCTTGCCGTCCAGCGTCGGACGGTAGAGCGTCGCGCGGAGCGCGCCCTGCCGGGTGAGCACGCCGACCAGCCGGCCGTCGACGTCGACCACGGGCGCGAGCCGACGCCGCCCCTCGGCGAGTCGTTCGAAGCCGGTGCGCGGATCCGCCTCGGCGGGCACGGTGAGCAGTTCGGTGGTCATCACATGCCGCAGCTGCGCGAACCGGTCCACTCCGACGCAGTCCGCCTCGGTCACCACCCCGATCGGGCGGTTGCTGTCGTCGATCACCACGACCGCGCCGTGCGACCGCTTCGGCAGCAGGTTGATGGCGTCGCCGACGGTGTCCGTCGGAGCGAGCGTGATCGGGGTGTCGTGCACCAGATGCCGCTGTTTCACCCAGGCGATCACGTCGGCGACGACCTCGATCGGAATGTCCTGAGGGATCACGGCGATCGCGCCGCGCCGGGCGACCGTCTCGGCCATCCGGCGACCGGCCACCGCGGTCATGTTCGACACGACCAGCGGGATGGTGGTGCCGGTGCCGTCGGAGGTGGCGAGGTCGACGTCGAGACGCGAGGCCAGGTCGGAGCGGGCCGGTGCCATGAAGACGTCGTTGTAGGTCAGGTCGTGCGCGGGGGCCGCGCCGGAGAGAAACCGCACCCAGCCATCATGGCCGCCGCTTTGTGCCGGCCCCACGCCGGCCCCGCGCGCGCTCCCTGCCGGCCCCGCTCCCTGATCACGCTGATCAGGGCGTACGCGCCGACGACACCCGGGAGTTACTGCCTGATCACGGCGATCGTGGGAGTGGTCAGGCGATGGTGCAGATGGCGGCGCCGGCGGTGACCACGGCGCCGACCTCGGCGGAGAGGCCGGTCACCACGCCCGCCTTGTGGGCGTTGAGCGGCTGCTCCATCTTCATCGCCTCCAGCACCACCACCAGGTCACCCTCTTCGACCCGGTCACCCTCGGCGACAGCGATCTTGACGATGGTGCCCTGCATCGGCGAGGTTAGCGCATCGCCTCCGGCCCCGCCGGAGGCCTTCGATCCGGAGCCCCGGCGGGCCGGCTTACGGGCGCCCGCAGCGGCGGCGCTGGTGGCCGTACCCGCGCCGAAGCCGGCGGGGAGACGGACCTCCAGCCGCTTGCCCCCCACCTCGACCACGACGGTCTCGCGCTCCTCGGCGTCGGCCGGTGCGCCGGCGGCGGCGGTGAACGGCGGCACCGTGTTGTCGAACTCGGTCTCGATCCACCGGGTGTGGATGGTGAACGGCTCGGCGGTGAACGCGGGGTCGCGCACGATCAGCCGGTGGAAGGGGAGCGCCGTCGCCATCCCGTCCACGATCATCTCGTCGAGGGCGCGGCGGGCCCGCTCGATCGCCTCGGTGCGGGTCTCTCCGGTGATGATCACCTTGGCGAGCAGCGAATCGAAGTTGCCGCCGATGACGTCGCCGGCCGAGATGCCGGTGTCGACCCGGACGCCCGGCCCGGTCGGCAGGCGCAGCGCGGTGATCGTGCCGGGCGCGGGAAGGAAGCCGCGACCGGGGTCCTCGCCGTTGATCCGGAACTCGATCGAATGGCCGCGCGGCGTCGGGTCGGCCGGGAAGCGCAGTTTCTCGCCGGCCGCGATCCGGAACTGCTCCCGGACCAGGTCGATGCCGGCGGTCTCCTCGGTGACCGGGTGCTCGACCTGCAGCCGCGTGTTGACCTCCAGGAAGGAGATCGTGCCGTCCTTGCCGACGAGGTATTCGACGGTCCCGGCGCCGTGGTAGCCGGCCTCCCGGCAGATCGCCTTGGCCGAGTCGTGGATCTGCGCCCGCTGCTCCGGGGTGAGGAACGGCGCGGGCGCCTCCTCGACGAGTTTCTGGTGGCGGCGCTGCAGCGAGCAGTCGCGGGTGCCGACCACGATCACGTTGCCGTGCTGATCGGCGAGGACCTGCGCCTCGACGTGGCGGGGCTGGTCGAGGTAGCGCTCGACGAAGCACTCGCCCCGACCGAACGCGGCGACCGCTTCGCGGGTGGCGGACTCGAAGAGGGCGGGGATTTCGTCCATGGTGCGGGCGACCTTCAGGCCGCGTCCGCCACCGCCGAAGGCCGCCTTGATGGCGACCGGGAGGCCGTGCTCGCCCGCGAAGGCGACCACCTCGTCGGGGCCGGCGACCGGGTCGGGGGTGCCGGGCACGAGTGGGGCGCCGGCGCGCTGCGCGATGTGCCGGGCGGTGACCTTGTCGCCGAGGTCGCGGATCGCCTGCGGAGTCGGGCCGACCCAGGTCAGGCCGGCGTCGATGACCGCCGCGGCGAAGTCGGCGTTTTCGGAGAGGAAGCCGTAACCGGGGTGGACCGCGTCGGCTCCGGACTTCGCCGCGACCTCGATCAGCTTGTCGATGCGCAGGTAGGTCTCGGCGGCGGTCTCGCCGTCCAGCGCGTACGCCTCGTCGGCGAGCGTCGCGTGCAGCGCGTCGCGGTCGGAGTCGGCGTAGACGGCCACGCTGTCGAGACCGGCGTCCCGGCAGGCGCGGATGACGCGTACGGCGATCTCGCCCCGGTTTGCGATGAGAACCTTGCGCACGGCCCGTGGTCTCCTCTGCTCGCGATGTCGCTGGTTTTGCTCGCGCTGTCTGAGGCGGAGTGTATCGGCGCGCCTGATCGGCTTAACCATCGCCAAGTGTGGGATGTCGCACTGCCCCCGCGCGACGCGAGCGGATCTGCGGCTAATAGTCAAGTTTGGTTATTACGCTTTCCCCGTGTCAGCCACTCGCATGATGATTCTCGGCCTGGTCAGGTGGATGCAACCGGTGCACGGCTACGACGTACGCCGTGAGCTGCTGAGCTGGAGCGCCGACAAGTGGGCCAACGTGCAGCCCGGTTCGATCTACCACGCGTTACGCAAACTGACGGAGGAAGGGCTGCTCCGCGAGGTGGCGACCGAGCAGGTCGGGGCGCGCCCGGCGCGGACCACGTACGAGGTCACGCCCAAGGGCGAGGACGAATTCCAGAACCTGCTGCGCGGCTACTGGTGGGACGTGTCGGAGGTGGCCGATCCGTTCTTCGCCGCCTTCTCCTTCCTGCCCGCGCTGCCCCGCGAGGAGGCGTCGGCCGCGCTCCGCAACCGCGCCCAACTGCTGCGCGCCGGCATCGAGAGCCTGCGGAGCGCGATGGACTCCGGGTGGATGAAGCAGGGCAAGCCGACGCACGTGGCGTGGATGTGGCAGTTGTCGATCGCCCGCGCCGAGGGGGAGATCGCCTGGTGCGAGCGGATCGCGGGGCTCATCGACGCGGGAGTGTCATACCTACCTGATGGATTTGAACAGCTGGAGGGCTGGGACCGGTTCGGCGAACTCGTCGACGAGGCCGATGGGCGACGCGAAAACGAGTAATAATCAAGCTTGACTAGTTGAGCTATATCGCGTTACCTTCAGCGCGAGCGTTGGGGTGGGCGCCGCTCTGGCGTGGCCCCGGGGGAATGCGGCCGGCAGGACGCCGGCCCGGCCGACCAGGAGCTTGAAGATGATTGAGACCAAGGGACTGCGGAAGTCGTTCCGCTCCCGACAAGGCCGCGAAACCAAGACCGTCGAGGCGGTGCGCGGGGTCGACCTGGTGGTCGAGGAGGGGGAGATCTTCGGCTTTCTCGGCCCCAACGGCGCCGGCAAGACCACCACCCTGCGGATGCTCGCCACCCTCATCGAGCCCGACGGCGGCGAGGCCACCATCGCCGGTGTCGACCTGCGTAAGGACCCGGGCGAGGTGCGTCGCCGGATCGGCTACGTCGCCCAGGGCGGCAGCACCTGGGACGAGGTGACGGCGCGCGAGGAACTCGTGCTGCACGCCCGGATGTACGGCCTCGGCAAGGCCGAGGCGCACCGGCGGGCGGTCAAGGCGCTGGCCGCGTTCGAGCTGACCGAGTACGCCGACCGCAAGTGCAAGACCTACTCCGGCGGCCAGCGCCGTCGGGTCGACATCGCGCTCGGCATCATCCACGAGCCGAAAGTCGTCTTCCTCGACGAGCCGACCACCGGGCTCGACCCGCAGAGCCGCGCGCACATGTGGGACGAGATCCGCCGGCTGCGCGCCGAGGGGATGACGGTCTTCATCACGACGCACTACCTCGACGAGGCGGACGCGCTCTGCGACCGGATCTCGATCATGGATCACGGCCAGATCGTCGCCGAGGGCACGCCCGCCGAGCTCAAGCGCGAGATCTCCGGCGACGTGGTCACCGTCGGCCTGCCGACCGGCGTCACACCGACCGCCGCGGAACTGCTCGACACGCAGCCCTACGTCACCAAGCTGGAGACGCTCGAGGAGGGCGGGCTGCGCCTCTTCGTCGACGAGGGCGCCACCGCCATCCCGCAGATCCTGCGCACCCTCGACGGATCCTCGATCGCGCTCACCTCGATCGAGCTGCACCGGCCCAGCCTCGACGACGTCTTCCTCACCAAGACCGGCCGCTCGCTGCGCGAGTCCTGAACAGGAGATCCCCGATGAAACTCGCCCGCGACACCTGGCTGATCTTCCAGCGGCAGACCCTGCTGCTGCTCCGCAACCCCGTCTGGATCTTCGTCGGCGTCTTCCAGCCGATCATGTACCTGCTGCTCTTCGCCCCACTGCTCAAGCCGGCCCTGGCGCCGATGGGCGCGACCACCGACGCCCAGGTCTACCGCGTCTTCGTGCCCGGCCTGCTGGTCCTGATCGCCATCTTCGGCGGCCTCTTCCAGGGCTTCGGCCTCATCGCCGAGCTGCGCGCCGGGGTCATCGAACGCTCCCGGGTCACCCCGGTCAGCCGCCTCGCCCTGCTGCTCGGGCGCTCCCTGCGGGACGTCGTGTCACTGCTCGCCCAGGCCGTCATCATCACCCTGTTGGCACTGCCGTTCGGGCTCAGCGTGCACATCGGCGACCTGCTGCTCGCGTACCTGATGCTCGGTCTCATCGCCCTGATGACCTCGGCCGTCTCCTATGGCGTCGCGCTCCTGGTCAAGAGCGAGGACGCGCTCGCGCCGCTGATGAACACCGTCGCCCAGCCGGTGCTGCTCCTCTCCGGCATCCTGCTGCCGCTGGCCTTCGCGCCGGCCTGGCTGCAGCGGGTCGCCGACTGGAACCCGTTCGCCTGGGCCGTCGACGGCACCCGGGCGCTCTTCGCCGGCGACATCGGCAACGACGCCGTCTGGCAGGGGCTGCTCATCACCGTCGTACTCGCGTCGCTCGCGGTCATGTGGGCGGCGCGGGCCTTCGCCCGCAGCGTCCGTTAGTTCTGTCTCACGTCGACGGGGCGCGGTCCGATCGCTTGTAGCGTGAGGGCCGTGCCCCGCCTTGTTCATGACCGGCTGACCTGGTTGATCTACGCGCAGCTGGGGGTGTGGGGCTTCTTCCTCTACGGGTTCGGCCCGATCGTTCCGCTACTGCGCGACGAGCAGCAGACCAGCGCCGCCCTCGCCAGCCTGCACAGCACGGGCATCGCCGCCGGCGCACTGATCGGCGGCTTCATCTTCCCGCGGGTGACCGGCCGGATCGGCCGCGCCCGCACGCTCTGGCTCGCGCTCGCCGGGGTCGCCGTCGGGGTCCTCGGGCTCTGCCTCTTCCGCCCGCTCCCCGCCACCATCGCCGCGGCGGTCGTCATCTCGACGTTCGGCACCATGCTGGTCAGTGGCGTCAACGTGGTGCTCGCCGACCACCACGGCCCCGCCTCATCGGCGGCCATCAGCGAAGCGAACGCCGCCTGCGCCGGCATGGGTTTCCTCGCGCCCGTCGTGATCGGCCTCGCCGTCGGCGCGGGCTACGGCTGGCGCCCGGCGCTCGCCGTCGAGATCGCCCTGATCACACTGGTCGCGCTCGCCGCGGTCGTCTTCCGGGTACGCCTGCCGCGCGGCACCGCCACGCTGACCGCCGCCCACAGCCGGCCCGGCCGGCTGCCCAGGACGTACTGGATGGCCTGGGTCCTCATGGGCGTGACCGGCTCCATCGAGGTCTGCCTGTCGCTGTGGACCGCCGACGTGCTCCGCTCCCACGCCGGCATGACCCCCGGTGGCGCGTCCGCGGCCGTCGCCTCGATCGTCGGAGGCATGTTCCTCGGCCGGCTCGCCGGCGGGCGCGTCGCACTCCGGATCCCACCGGTTCCGCTCCTGCTGGGCGCGCTCGCGGTCAGCGCCGCCGGGTTCGCGATCTTCTGGGTGGCCACCGCGGGCTGGCTCGCCGTCACCGGCCTCGTGATCGTGGGGATCGGCAACGCCATGCACTACCCGCTCTCCATCTCGATGGCGCTCGCCGTCGCAGGCGGACAGGCCGACCGGGCCGCCGCCTACTCGTCGTACTCCGTCGCGATCGGGTTCGGGATCGCGCCGGTCGCGCTCGGCTGGGTGGCCGACAGCATCGGCTCACACCGCGCGTTCCTCCTCATTCCGGTGTTCATCGCGGTCGCCGCGGTGCTCGCCGGCCGGCTCGGCCGGTCGATCCGGATGCGCCCGGTGCCCGTACTCCCGCTCGACGCCCGCCCGGACGGCCCCGCCGCCCCCGCGGTCGAGGCCGCCCTCTGAGGACGCGGCTCAGCGACGACGCGCCAGCGTCAGGCCGTCGGCGACCGGCAGCATCACCGCGTCGACCCGGTCGTCCTTGACGACCGCCTCGTTGAACGCCGCGATCGCGCGATCGCCCTCGTCCTCCGGCGCCAGCACCCGCCCGCCGCGCAGCACGTTGTCCACCGCGATCAGGCCGCCGCGCCGCATCCGCGGCACCAACTCCGCCCAGTAGACCGGGTAGCCGGTCTTGTCGGCGTCGATGAAAGCCAGATCCAGGTACGGCTCCGCCGGCAACGCCCGCAGCCCCTCCACAGCCGGTCCGAGACGCAGCTCGATCCGGTCATCGACCCCCGCCCGCGCCCAGTAGCGCAGGGCCATCGCGGTGAAGTCCTCGGAGATGTCGAAGCAGGTCAGCCGTCCGCCGGGGACGAGACCACGGGCCATCGCCAGCGCCGACAGGCCGGTGAAGGTGCCCACCTCGACGGCCTGCCGCGCACCCACCAGCTGAGCCAGCAGAGTGAGGAAGGCGGCCTGGTCGAGCGCGACCTGCATCTCCGCGAACTCCGGCAGCACCGTGTGCGTCTCCGCCGCGAGGTCCCGCATCACGTCGTCCGGCGGCGAGCCGTGCGCTACGACGTACGCCTGCAGTTCGTCTGTGACACGAATCGACCTTGTAGTCATGCAGTGACGTTAGTCCTCATCGACGTCTGTATCCCAGAGGTCGGTGATCTGCCGATCAAGTTGGGCGAGAAGTCGGCGCAGCAACGGAAGCGAAAGCCCCACCACAGTGCCCGGATCGCCCTCCACGCGCTCCACGAACGGGCCGCCCAACCCGTCGATCGTGAAGGCGCCCGCCACGTGCAGCGGCTCACCGGTCCCCACGTACGCCTCGATCTCCGCGTCCGTGACGTCCGCGAAGTGCACCGTGGTCGACGCGACCGCCTCCGCCCGGCCGCCACCCGACACATCGATCACGCAGTGCCCGGTGTGCAACACGCCCGAGCGCCCCCGCATCTCCCGCCAACGGGCGACGGCATCGTCGGCGCTGACCGGCTTGCCGAAGATCTCCCCGTCGAAGGCCAGCAGCGAATCGCAACCCAGCACCAGTAGATCGCGCCCGCTGGCCGCCTCCGGACGCAGCCGGTGAGCGACCGACTCCGCCTTCATCTGAGCGAGCGTCAGGCAGAGCGTCTCCGCGTCTTGTGCCTTCACGGCCGACTCGTCCACCCCGCTGACCAGGACCTCAGGGTTGATGCCGGCGGCCTGCAGACTCTTGCGCCGGGCAGGGCTCTGCGAAGCGAGCACCAGCCGGAATGGATTAGGCGTACGCACGACGGATCACGCTACCTGGACGGCCGTGCCTATGTGCTGTTCCGGCGGCGCGAGCGCAGGACCAGCAGGGTGATCACGATCCCGATGACGACGAGGACACCGACCGTGACCAGCACGATCGTCGCTTTGCTGCCGGCTTCTTTCGGCTCCGGCAGCGCGGTCACATCGACCGCCGTCGGGCGAGGGCTGGGGCCGGTGCTCGCGCTGGCACCCGCCAGTGGCGGCACGTCCGCCGTGAGCGCCGCCACCAGATCGAGTACGCCGTACCCGTACTCGGGGTCGCGGCCCGGAGCCCCCTTGTCGACGGCGGTCGCGGTCAGCCGGTGGATGACTTCCTTCGCCGACATCTCCGGATACTTACTCCGAATCAGAGCAGCCGCCCCCGAAACGATCGCGGCAGAGTCTGATGTGCCGGTGCCGACTCGGTAGCGGCCACCTCGTCCGGTGCTGGAGATGTTCTCACCGGGCGCGCTGATCATCATGGCTTTACCGGTGACCGATACCTTTGCAAGGTTCCCCCTGCGGTCCGTCGCGCCTACAGCAATGACGCCGTCGTACATCGCTGGGAAACCAATTGAGTAGAACGCGGGCCTATTGCCAACGCCAGCCACGACGATAACGTCTGCCGCAAGGGCCGCATCTACCGCGCGTGCCATTGCAGAAGAAGGGCCGCCGGCAGAGGAAATGTTGATTACCTTCGCTCCATGGGCTACCGCCCATTCAATTCCGCTTGCAATCTTGTCCGCGTCGCCTTTGTCATCGCGCGCCGACACCTTGTACCGGATGGGCAGGACTTTAGCTTTTGGCGCGATGCCAAGTGCGCCGTTGCCAGTACCACTTCCGTGCCCAGCAATCAGGCCAGCCATGCCTGTCCCATGGCCATCCTGATCTTGAAGACCGTCACCTGGACCGTTTTGCCCCAGATCTTTCCCAGGTATCAGGTTGTTGCGCAGGTCTGGGTGAGGCTCGACGCCGCTGTCAATTATCGCGACTGTGACACCCTCGCCTTGGCTGATGATGTGCGCCTCAGCCACTTTTAAGAATTGCAGGTGCCACTGGTCGTTCCGGATCTTGTCCGCGTGAGCCGGCGCTGCTGGCGTTACGGTCACGGCTGCGGCGCATAAAAGCGCCGCAGCCGTCCGCACTGCGCAGAACTTCACCGATCGAAGCCGATCGCCGGCCCCGGATCGATGCGCCCGTTCTCCCTCGACGGCATGACGACCGGCGCCACGCCCTCGTCGGTCTCCCACGGGTTGTCGTTGTCCCAGCGTCGACCCTGCTCATCGGTGTCTCGTCGTTGACCGGGCCGAGTTCCGTGTGGCGCGAACGGCTGGCCGGCGCCGGGCTGCATCGGCCCGCCCCCGCCAACACCGGAACGCTGACCACCGATTACGCCGCCGACAGGGTTGACTCGGCGAGCTGCCTGAGGAGGCGTTCCGGGCTGGCCGAGACCGGCACCGGGAGCGCCTCCGATCATGCCGCCGGGCGGCATCGCACGAGGCAGTCCACCCGCGACTCCGCCAGCACCCGGCTTGGTGAGCGCACCCGCGCCCGGTCCCGTTCCGCCAGGGCCGAACGGGGAGTTGAGCGGTGAGGAACCGCCGATCTTGCCCCCGCCGGGCAGGCCGCCGGACTTGGCCGGCATGGTCGGTGGAAGGACGATGCCCGGGGTGGGAGCCGGAGTTGGCGTGATGACCCCCGCCGGCGGGGGTGGTGCGACCGGCGGAGGTGGCGTGGCCACCGGCGGGCCGCCACCAGTGAGGATCGGACCGAGCCCGGGCGGCGCCGGGGTCGGCACGGCCTGCACAGGCGTGGGCGCCGGCCCCGATCCGGGTACATACGACGCGGGAGTGCCTGGTGGCGGCCCCGGAATCGGAACCATCGGCGGAATCGCGGGTGGAGGGGCACCTCCACCGCCTGAAGACGGGTTGCCGCCTGGTTCATCTATGAAGCCTGAGGGCTTGTACGGCGGGGGCTTTTGCATGGTCACGCGGGCTTCGACGAGTGTGCCGCCCAGACCGAACATGATGGACCGGGCCTTCCAGTTCAGCCTGTCCAGCTCGTCGTTGCTGACCGGCGGGTCGCCCAACGCCACACCGGGTAGCAGAGAAGCTTTCTCGGCCTCGACCCGCTCGTCGTAGTCCTGCTTTGCCTTCTGCTTCTGGACGTACTCGTCGTACACCTTCTTCAGGTCATGCCGAGCAGTCGAGAGCGCGTTCGTCGCGCTGCTGAACGTCGTGTAGTTCGCGATCGCGACGTCGTACGTGGCCTGGACGTGACTGATCAGGTAGTCGAGTCGGTCGATAAATGCGCGCGACGCCTGACTCTTCTCGGGTGGCCAGGCGGCCGCCAGGTTTTCCCGGTATTCCTTCAGCCGGTAGAGGTGAGTCGAGGTCAGCTCATACGTCTTGCGCCAACCCGAGACGTGCGTCCAGTGGGTGTCGGTCTCGTGGTGCTCGATCAGCTTCCACATGGATTCGACGTTGAGCCCGTAGAAGTTGGTGCTGCCGGCGTAGCCTCCGCCGCCGCCCGCGTCGTGCATCAGGACACCCCCGCCGGGTCGGTCGGAACGTCGGGCACGGTGCGGTCGGTCGTCGTCGCCGGTTCGGTGCCCTGGACGTTGGGTTTTGCGACGGCAGTGCCGTGGAACGCCGCCTCGATGTCGCGCACGCGGGCGGCGGAGAACGCGTCGGACTGACGGTACTGCTCGCTGACCTTGGTGGCCGCGGTGGCGAATCCGCCGGTCGCGTTCTGGTAGAAGTGCACGAAGTCAGCGGTTTCGCGCTCCGCCGCGTTATGGACGGTGAGGAACGACGAGAGTTCTTCGAACATCGCGTAGGGGCGGGGGATCTCGGTGCGCATGTCCTCGTAGAGGGACTCGGCATGGGGCCCGTAGTTGTTGCGTACCTCGGCGTCGAGCTTGGCGGCGAACTCCTCCATCTTGCTGATGTCAGCTTCGATGTCTCCGTAGTCGCGCAGCCAGGCTGGCGGACGGTCTTCCTCCGGCAGCATCGCCCCTCCCCAGGTACTCCGAACCCACTACGTCAGTGAGGCTAGCGAATCAACGCCAGCGAGGCAGCCCTCGGACAGCGTCATCGGGGCAGGCCGGAGGTGCGCCAGGCGCCGGGACCGCGCCAGTCGATGCCCGCAGTGGGGCGTGCGCTGCGTACCCAGGTGGAGGGTGCGGGCGGCGGCGCGGTGGTCGCCACCGGATGCGACCGGGCGACGATCACGCCGACGAGGGCGGCCAGCTCTTCGGCGGTGGGCGTGCCGCGGACAACCCGGAACGACGGCTCTGCGTCAGACATACGAAGAGAGTACGACGCGCCGCGCGAGCGAAAGGTTGCCTCGACTCGCCGGCCGTCACGTCAATGACGTACGCCTCACAGTGGCACATGCCGCAGGTGTGACGCCGAGCGCATACGGGTAGGTTTTTCGAGATGTCCACAGCACACCCGCAACTTGTCGCTGACCGTTACCGGCTGATGCAGCCGCTCGGTCAGGGCGGCATGGGTCGTGTGTGGAAGGCCCGCGACGAGGTTCTGCACCGCGATGTGGCCATCAAGGAGTTGGTGCCGCCGCCGGGCCTGACGCCCGAGGAGCGGCAGGAGATGCGGGAACGGTCGCTGCGCGAGGCGCGCGCGATCGCCCGGCTCAACCACATCAACGTGGTCCGTGTCTTCGACGTGCTGCGCACCGAGGCCGATCCGTGGATCGTCATGGAGTACGTGGCGTCGCGTTCGCTGCAGGACGTGCTCGCCAGTGACGGCCCGGTGTCTTCGGTGCGCGCGGCGGAGATCGGGCTGGGCGTGTTGGGCGCGCTGCGCGCGGCACACCGGTCGGGGGTCATGCACCGCGATGTGAAGCCGGGCAACGTGCTGCTCGGTGACGACGGCCGGGTCGTACTCACCGATTTTGGTCTGGCGACGGTGCCGGGCGATCCCAACGTGACCCGGACGGGCCTGGTCCTCGGATCGCCCGCGTACATCTCGCCGGAGCGGGCGCGGACCGGCAGCGCGGGTCCGGAAGCCGATATGTGGTCGTTGGGCGCGACGCTCTACGCCGCGGTGGAGGGTCACTCTCCGTACGCCCGGCCGTCCGCGATCGCCACACTCTCCGCGCTGGCTACCGAGCCGCCGCCGCCGCCGAAGAACGCCGGCCAGCTCAAATCGGTGCTCAATGGACTGTTGCGCAAGGATCCGGTTGCCCGGATGAAGGCGGACGAGGCGGAGCGTCTGTTGCTGCGCGCGTCCGGCAAGCGGCCACCGCGCGTGCGCAGGTCACTGCTTGACGGGGTACGTCGACCGAGCCCCCTGGGTAAGCCGCGTGAGCCGCGCAATCCGGTCGTGCCGGTACAGCGCCCGCCCGCGGACGTTTCCGGGATCGCGCCGGTGTCGCCTCCGCCGATCGCCGCGATGGTGAGTCCGCCGCCGCGTCTCGTCCCGCCGTCGCCGCCGCGGCCCGCCCCGGTCGAGCCACCACCACCCGTGACGGACCCGGCGGCGGAGGAACCGAGCCAGCAGTCTGAGCCGGCCGTTGCGGACACGGCGGTGGACGCCGCCCCGGTGGATCCGACGACTGAGCCGTCGTCCGAGGCCGCTCCGACGATCGTGGCCCCCGTCGCCGACCCCGGCCCGTCCGACTCGGCGCCGGCTGACCCGGCTCTCGCTGATCCGGTCACGTCCGACTCGGCTCCTGTGGATGCGGCTTCCGCGGCCGGGACCGCGACGGCCGATGCCCCGACGGCTGAACCGGCTTCCGCGTCGGCGGCGGATGACTCGACTCCCGCGCCCACGGCCGCTGAGCCCGCGTTGGCGTCGACCATGGTTGAGCCTGCTGTCCCGTCGACCGCGACTGACTCGCCGCCGAAGGCGGTCGCTGTCGCGGCGGTTCCAGCCGGACCCGCCGTCGTCGCGGCGCCCGGGTCTGCCCTTCGCGATAAGCGCACGCTCTGGATCGCTGCGGCCGTCCTCGCCCTGCTCGTGCTGGCCATCGTGGTGATCGTCGCGTCGCGCGGCGGGGACCAGGGCGGTCAACGGGGCGGCGGGCCGGGCGCGGCGAAGCCCACCCCGACCGCCGGAGCCAGCGGTGGCGCGCCGCAGTCGTCCGGTTCGCCGCAGGGCGACGGCAGCGGTCCCGCGCCGAGCAGCGTCCCGCCCACGCAACCGTCCGCGCAGCCGACTGGTGCCGCGCCGTTCGTGCTGCCTGCCGGCTGGGAGATGTACAAGGATCCGACCGGCTTTTCCGTGCCGATCCCGAAGGGCTGGCAGGTCAGCACGGACGAGGGCGGCCGGGTGCAGTTCGTGGACGCCCGCGGTGGCCGGATGCTCATGATCGACCAGACGGATTCGCCGCAGCCCGATCCGGTGGCGGACTGGAAGTCGAAGGAAGAGTACCGGCGGTCCACCGAGAGCAACTATCAGCGCGTCGGGCAGATCCACGCCGTCGACTACGGGGTGAAGGCCGCCGACTGGGAGTGGCTGCACACGAACGGCGGGACCCAGATGCACGTCCGCAACCGCGGCTTCATCGCGGCAAAGGACAAGGCGTACGCGCTGTACTGGGAGACCCCCGCATCGACGTGGGAGCAGAGCCTCGCCGACTACGACGTGATCGCCAGCGGGTTCCAACCCGTTCGGGGGAAGGCTGCATGACTTTCCCGTAGCAGGGGTAGTAACCCCTCTACGACGGAAAGGAGGTGCGACGTGAGTTTCCGACTGCATACGGCAAAGCCGAAGCTGGCGCTGTGGATGCTGGTGGCAGCGGCCGACGTGGTCCTGCTCGTGGCGAGCCTGGGCCTGATGACGATGCTGCTCGCGATCGCCGGAGTCGCCACCGTGGCCGTCGCTGCGGCTGGGACCTGGATGCTGCTTCGCAGGGGAGTGCCCGAGCGCCGGGTGCCCGCGCGGGTGGCGGTGCCGGTTTCGAACCGCCGGCGAATGTGACCCCGGACGAGTTTCAGCACGACGCGAGTGATGGCGGCAGCAGGACCAGTTATCGACCTACGGGTGATAGCCGATCCCGCTGCCGCCACTGTGTCTTTCATTGACCTGCTCGGCGAACTTTGCCATCAGCTCGGCGAGCCGCCGGGTGGCGTGTAGGTCATTCGCGCCGACCTGATCGGAGGCGAGGACGAGACACAACTCGGTGTCCCCGGTTTCGATCACCAGGATGGGTGGACCGTCCCGCACGGTCTCGAGCCAGCTGTCGAGACCGGGCGTGAGTGTGACGGTGACCTGCACAGTCGGCGGCATTCACACCTTCCAGCTGCGGGTATTCCGGCGTACGAGGTTGGCCACGTCGTGCCGGTCGTGACTGAGCACCGCCGTACGTGCCTCCAGATAGCGCGCGCACGGCCAGCGCCGCCGGCAGGTGGCGCAGCGGAGGATGCGTAGCAGCCGCCAGAGCGGGGACGGCTGATGTCGCTCGACCATGAAGATGGCTCGTTCGCGTTCCACGTCTCACCTCCTGAGCAGCAGGAACGGGGTGCGCGGCGACCGGCAGCCGGGGGAGAGCCGGCCGCCGCGCGTTGGCCGAAACCGCCGGTTGCGGACCAGGGAATCGACGTCGTTGAAGCTATCTCAGCCTTATGCATAAAGCAACACATGGTGCCGCTACATGCCTACTGAGGCTTGTAGTTGGAGGTCAGCCCGTGATCAGATGGTTTTGCGGACCAGGGAGAAGACGTGGCGACCTCGAAGACCCAGAAGATCATCGATGACATCAAGGGGCAGATCGCATCGGGTGAGCTGCGCCCGGGCGCGCAGTTGCCAAGCACGGCTGAACTACGTGAGCAATACGGCGTTTCGATAACCGTCGTCCGTGGTGCCATCAACTGGCTCAAGGCGACCGGCCTGATCGAGGGTGTGCCGGGCGTCGGGGTGTTCGTCGCCGAACGGAATGGGTGAGGCCCTGACCGGTGCGTCGTCCGCTATCCGGACGCTCTTACCGTGTTTCAAGATCAGATGAAATGCCGCCAACTGGGCTAGGCTCGTTCGCTGTGTCGATCAATGGGCTGACTGAACTGTGGGACCGGCTATTCGGGGCGCAGCCGGATCCGCCGCCGCTGCTGGTCCTGATCACCGCCGCCCTGGCCGTGCTGGTGGTCGCGACCCGGCTGCCATGGCGGATCGGCCGCAATGCGATCACGATCGCCCATGAGGGCGGCCACGCCCTGGTCGCCCTGCTCACCGGCCGGAAGCTGCGCGGCATCCGGCTGCACTCGGATACGTCGGGGCTCACCCTCTCGGCGGGTCGGCCCACCGGGCCCGGCATGATTCTCACCCTGCTCGCCGGCTATGTCGCGCCGTCGCTGATCGGGTTGGCCGGCGCCTGGCTGCTCGCCGGGAACCGGATCACGATGCTGCTCTGGATCGCCGTCGCCCTGCTGCTCGCCATGCTGGTGATGATCCGCAATGTCTTCGGCATCGTGTCCATTGTGGTCACCACGGCGGTGGTCTTCGTCGTCTCGTGGTACTCCCCGCCCGACGTGCAGGCCGCGTTCGCGTACACGGGGGTGTGGTTTCTCCTGATCGGAGGGGTGCGGCCGGTCGTTGAGCTGCAGACTCAGCGCAGCCGGGGGCAGCAGCCGGAGTCCGACGCGGACCAGTTGGCGCGGCTGACCGGCGTGCCCGGGCTTTTGTGGGTCGCGCTCTTCGGGTTGGTGAACATTGCCGCGCTGGGATCTGCGGTGGGGGCGCTCGCCGGCCCGATCCTGGCCGACTTCCCGCTACCCGGCGTCGGCGGGTAGGCGGGAGGATGCCGCGGTGGACGCGGTGACGGAGTTCGAGGGGGAGCGCGACCGGCTGCTCGCCGTGGCCTACCGGATGCTCGGCTCCCGCCCCGAGGCGGAGGACGCGGTACAGGAGGCGTGGCTGCGCTACCAGGCCGCCGATCGCGCGGCGATCGAGGAACTGCCGGCGTGGCTCACCACGGTGACGGCGCGGATCTGCCTGGACGTGCTGCGCTCGGCGCGGACGCGCCGGGAGGCGTACGTCGGGCCGTGGCTGCCGGAGCCGCTGGTGTCCCGGCTGCCGGGGCCGGGTGGGCTGGCGGGGTTCGCCGGGGATCCGGCCGACCGGGCGGCCCGCACGGACGAGGTGAGTTTCGCGCTGCTCGTGGTGATGGAGCGGCTCACGCCCGAGCAGCGGGTGGCATTCGTGCTGCACGACGTCTTCGCGGTGCCGTTCGAGGAGATCGCGCAGATCCTCGGCACGACCGGCGCGGCGGCGCGGCAGTTGGCCTCCCGTGCCCGCCGCGCGGTCACCGCCGAGGGCGCGCCGCAGCACCGGGCGGACCGCGCCGAGCAGCGGCGCGTCCTGGCGGCGTTCGTCGTCGCCGTCGAAGCCGGCGACCTGAACGGGCTGCTGGCCGTGCTCGCCCCCGACGCGGTCATGATTGGCGACGGCGGCGGAGTTGTCTCCGCCGCCCGCCACCCGGTCGTCGGCGCCGCCCGGGTCGCCCGGTTCGTCGCCGGGATCTTCCGGAAGGCGGTCAAGGAGGCGACGACCATTCTCGTGGAGCCGGTGCTGATCAACGGCGACCTGGGCCTGCTGACCGAGGCCACCCATCCGGACGGTCGGGCGATGCGCTTCACCATGGCGTTCGCCGTGGCCGACGGGCGGATCACGGGGATCTTCGACCAGCTCAACCCGGCCAAGCTCACCGCGGTGCCGACGCCCGCCCCGGAGCGGGCGCTGCCGCGCTGATCTGCACGTCCCACGGCACCGGGCAGGAGTCCCCGTTCGTGTAGCCCTGCGCGGTCAGCCCGAGCGCGTGGTTCGTGCGCGCCCGTAGGTTCTCCAGCGATATCGCGTACGTCAGCTCGATCAGCTCCGCATCACCGAGCCGCGACCGCAGCCCCGCCACCTGCTCGTCCGTGACGGTCATCGGCAGGTCGGTCATGGCGTCGGCGTACGCGAGGGCCAGCTTCTCCAGCTCCGTGAACGCGGGTGAGCTCGCGTAGTGGGCGAGTTCGCGGTGCCGTTCTACGGAGAGCCCGGCCCGCACCGCGAGCATGGTGCCGAAGTCGACGCACCATGAGCAGCCGATCCGGGTGGCGACCCGGTGCACGACCAGGTCGCGCAGCTCAGGCCTGAGCCGGGTCGCCGCCCGCTCGTACGCCGACTCGTGGATCGCGTACGTCCACATCAGCCCCGTATGGTGCGCCGCGGCGCGGAAGGGCTCCGGCACCTCGCCGAAACGCCGCCGCGCGAATCGGAACGCGATCCGGGTGAACCGGCCGACCTGCTTTTCACCGAGCAACGGAATACGTGTCATGTGAGGAGGACGGGCCGGCCCACCCGGATGTGACCGCGTGTGGCCCGGACCACAAGGGCCTACAGCGGGATGTTGCCGTGCTTCTTCGGCGGCAGTGTCTCCCGCTTCGTCCGCAGCATCCGCAGGCCCCGCACGATCTGTGCGCGCGTCTCCGACGGCGCGATCACCGAGTCGACGTAGCCGCGCTCCGCCGCCACGTAGGGGTTCGCCAGTGTGTCCTCGTACTCCTGGATCTTTTCCGCCCGCACGGCGGCCGGGTCGTCGGCGGACCCCAACTCGGAGCGGTAGAGGATGTTGACCGCGCCCTGCGCGCCCATCACCGCGATCTGCGCCGTCGGCCAGGCGAAGTTGAGGTCCGCGCCGAGGTGCTTGGAGCCCATGACGTCGTACGCGCCGCCGTAGGCCTTCCGGGTGATCACGGTGAGCTTCGGGACCGTCGCCTCGGCGTACGCGTAGATCAGTTTCGCGCCGCGCCGGATGATGCCGTCCCACTCCTGGCTCGCGCCGGGGAGGAACCCGGGCACGTCGACGAAGGTGAGCACCGGCAGGTTGAAGGCGTCGCAGGTGCGCACGAAGCGCGCCGCCTTCTCCGAGGCGGCGATGTCGAGGCAGCCGGCGAAGTGCATCGGCTGGTTGGCGACCACGCCGACCGGTCGTCCCTCGACCCGGCCGAAGCCGACCACGATGTTCTGCGCGTACAAGGGCTGAACCTCGAGGAACTCCCCGTCGTCGAGGACGTGCTCGATCACCCGGTGCATGTCGTACGGCTGGTTCGCCGAGTCGGGGATGAGCGTGTCCAGCTCCCGGTCTTCGTCGGTCACCTCGGTCGACACGTCGACGGGGAAGACCGGCGGCTCGTCGAGGTTGTTGCTCGGCAGGTGCGACAGGAGCGCCTTGACGTATTCGATCGCGTCTTCCTCGTCCGTGGCGAGGTAGTGCGCGTTGCCGCTCTTGGCGTTGTGGGTGCGCGCCCCGCCCAGCTCCTCGAAGCCGACGTCCTCACCGGTGACCGTCTTGATGACGTCCGGGCCGGTGATGAACATGTGCGAGGTCTGGTCGACCATCACGGTGAAGTCGGTGACCGCGGGGGAGTAGACGGCGCCGCCCGCGCAGGGCCCCATCACGAGCGAGATCTGCGGGATCACGCCGGAGGCGCGCACGTTACGGAAGAAGATCTCGCCGTACAGGCCGAGGCTGACCACACCCTCCTGGATGCGGGCGCCGCCGGAGTCGTTGATGCCGACGAGCGGGCAGCCGGTCTTCATGGCCAGGTCCATCAGCTTGACGATCTTCTCGCCGAAGACCTCTCCCAGGGAGCCGCCGAAGACGGTGAAGTCCTGCGCGAAGACGCAGACCTGCCGTCCGTCGACCGTGCCGTAGCCGGTGATGACGCCGTCGCCGTACGGGCGGGTCTTCTCCAGCCCGAAGTTGGTGGACCGGTGCCGGGCCAGCTCGTCGAGCTCGACGAACGAGCCCTCGTCGAGGAGCAGCTCGATCCGCTCGCGGGCGGTCTTCTTGCCGCGGGCGTGCTGCTTCTCCACCGCGCGCGCCGAACCGGCGTGCACGGCCTCGTCGACCCGACGCTCCAGGTCCGCCAGCTTGCCGGCGGTGGTGTGGATGTTGATCTCGGCCGCGTTCTGCTGTGCAGTCACGCCAGGATCGTAACGATGGTTCAGTCCGGTCGCGGATGGCGGTGGTGTGTGGAGTTTCCCTCAATCGCCGGCCGTAGGCTGGCCGGATGCCGGCGTCCCCGTACAGCGATCTGGACCGTCCGCCGCTCAATCCCCGCAACCTCGAGCGGGCTTTGATCACGGCGGATGGGCTCTGGACCCGCCTGGACCTGCGTCGCGAGACGGCGTCGACCAATGCGGACGCCGCCGCGGCGGCGCGGGCCGGCGAGCCGGAAGGACTGGTCGTGGTCGCGGAGCGGCAGACCGCCGGCCGTGGCCGGCTGGGCCGCGCCTGGTCGTCGCCGCCGCGCGCAGGGCTCGCGACCAGCGTGCTGCTCCGCCCGGGCGTGGCCGTCCCGGAGCGCGGCTGGCCGCCGGCACCCTTGACCGGGTACGGCTGGCTGCCGCTGCTCGCCGGCGTCGCGCTCGTCGAGGCGGTGGTCCGGCTGGCCGAGCTTCCCGCCGGGCTGAAGTGGCCGAACGACCTGCTGATCGGCGGGGCGAAGTGCGCGGGGATCCTGGCCGAGGCCGTGCCGGACGGGGAGGCGCCGGCCGTCGTGCTGGGCATCGGGCTCAACGTGACGCTCCGCGCCGACGAGTTGCCGGAGAATCCGACCGGCCTGCCGGCCACCTCGTTGCAGTTGTCCGGTGCCGCGGCCACGGACCGCGATCCGCTGCTGCGGGCGCTGCTGCGCGCCGTCGCCGACTGGTACGGGCGGTGGCGTGAGGCGGGCGGCGACGCGCAGGCGTGCGGTCTGCGGGAGGCGTACGTGCAGCACTGCGCCACGCTCGGCCGGGAGGTGCGGGTTCTCCTGCCGTCGGGGGAGGGGTTGACCGGGCTCGCCACGGCGGTGGACGCCGATGGTCGCCTCGTCGTCCACACGGCCGGTGTCGATCATCCGATCGCCGCCGGCGACATTCTCCACCTCCGCTGACGGCGACGCCCGCCGTCGCGCACACCCGGTCGGCACGGTAGGGCGGGAACGTGTGGGGCGACGCGGCGCGGGGTGACAGCGCCGATGGCGGCGAGCCGCTACGGTCAGCGCGGATCGATTCCGATCCACCGGCCGGACGCCACCGGCCGTACCGGTCCAAGAGGAGGCTGGCGTGGCATTCCCCGATGACGTGCTCACCGCAGACGAGCACGTCGTGTTACACCTGCACCCGCACTGGAAGACGATGATCCGACCGATCCTGGTCCTGGCCGTCGCCCTGGCCGCGGTCGTCGCCGGATTCATGCTGCTGCCCCAGGGCAACGCCGGGACGATCGGGCTCTACGTGATCGCCGCGATCGCGCTGCTCCTCGGGCTCTGGTTGACCCTCTGGCCGTTCCTGGTCTGGCGCACCACGCACTACGTCTTCACCAACGAGCGGGTCCTGCTGCAGCACGGGGTGCTCTCCCGCGACCGCCGCGACATTCCGCTGGGCCGGGTCAACGACCACTCCATGAGCCAGCACTTCGTCGAGCGGCTGCTCGGCTGCGGCACGCTGACGATCGAGTCGGCCGGCGAGCGGGGCCAGTCGGTGCTCACCGACATCCCCCACGTGGAGCGGGTGCAGACCACGCTCTACGAGCTGATCGAGGCCAACCAGGACAAGCACACCCTGGGTGACGAGGAGATGCGCGAGATCATGCACGAGGTCCGCGACGGCGCACCGCGCGCCGCGGGGGCGTAACAGCAGCGCCTAGGCCGGTGGCCCGACCTGCATCGCGAACCAGCCCCGGAACCTCGTCCGCATGACCTCCTGCTCCGGACGGTCCCGCGCGTCGAGCCGGGTCATCGTGCCGCCGAGGGTCACCGTGCCGAGCCCCGGCCGGGCGGTCGACGGCTTGCTGCCCAGCACGTCGAGCCGGGCGGCGAGCCGGTCTCCGCCCCGCACGGGCGCGAGCCAGCGCAACTCCTCCAGCCCGGGTGACGCGTCGGCGGCCGCACGGGCGAGCACGTGATCGACGTAGGCGCGCATGAACAGACTGACGGTGAAGTATCCACTGGCGATCAGGCCACCGTGATGGCTCTGCCGGGCCAGTTCCGCGTCCACGTGGTACCACTGCGGGTCGAAGCGTCGGGCGAACGCCACCATCTCGGCCTCGACGACCGTGGTGATCCCCAGATCGAACGAACGTCCGGGCGCCAGATCCTCAAAAAACAGCTCGGCGTCGGAGCCCGTGCCGGACCGCACCGTGGTGGCGTCAGCGGGCGGCGGGACGGCGGCGGTTGGCAATCTCGACCTCGAGCTCGACGTCGATCGGGTCCACGAGTTCGGCCTCGAGACCGTTGGTCAACTCATCGAAGTCGGGGCGGCCCTGCTTCGGCGAACGTCGCTGGGGGGTCGCGTCCGCCGACCGCGGCTGCTCCTCGTGCTCGGTCGTCGCCTCGGCCAGGTCGGCGACCGGGTCCAGTTCGGAGACGACCGCACCGTCCACGGTGGCGGTCGCGGCGTCGGCCGGCGCGGACCGGAACACGAACGTGCGGTAGGCCCAGAACCGGAAGACGGTGCCGACGACGAGGCCGAGGGTCTTCACGATGTTGAGGGCGAGCAGGCTGTCCATGCCCAGGCCGTACTTCGCGAGCCCCAGCATGCCGACCTCGATCAGCACGCCGGTCGCGTTGAACAGGAAGAAGAGGAAGTATTCGCGCCGCAGCGCGGACTTCGGTCGGTCCCGGTAGGTCCAGTGCCGGTTCATGAAGTACGACGTGATGGTGGCGACGACGGCCGCGATCACGGTCGCCTTCAGCTGACCGTCGGCGAAGATCGTCAACGCCAGGGCGTTGAACACCGCGTAGTTGATGACGGTGTTGATGCCGCCCACGACGCCGAACTTGAGCGCCTCGTGCAACAGCTTCTGCCAACGTTCGGGTAGCAGGCGGACAAGACGCATTCGGCCACCATACGATAGTCAGGCGATCGGCTCGTGCCGACCGGGTACGGATGGGGTGGAGGTCACGCCCTCAGTGACTCTTCGTGACCGGAGTCCGCGCATCCCGTGTAGTTGCGCCAACGAACACGAAGCGGCGGTAGGCCCAGAACCGGAACAGGGTCCCCAGGGCGACGCCGACGACGTTGGCGGCGATGTTGTCGGCGAGCGGCGTCTGGAACGAGCTCCAGGCGCTGCCGAGCCCGTAGTGGCTGATGGCCAGACATCCCAGGCCGATACCCAGCCCGATCGCGTTGAAGACAAAGTAGAGCAGGTATTCACGGCCGAGCCCGGAGCGCTCGCGGTGCCGCCAGGTCCAGAACCGGTTGCCGACGAAGGCCACCGACGCGGCGACGATCGTCGACAGCGTCTTGGCCGCCAGGACTTCCATGTCGAGCCCTGAGCGGAAGAGGTTGAACAGCGTGATGTCGACGATGAATGAAATACCGCCAACCGTGCCAAACTTGCCCAACTCTTGAAAGAGATGGCCGAAACGGTCTCGAAGGGCATGCAGCAGCCCTTGCTTCAGACCAGAGGACACGGGTGGCTCGCCGGTGGCGGTCGCAGGCACGACGTTGAGCGTACCGGCTCTATTGCACGAGCATTGTCCGCACGGACGACTGTTAAGAACCTGGGGTGCTCCGGGCGTCATCCATCCAGCTGGCCCCGCAGCAGCGGTCGTCGACAGCTGGCCGCCCGGTGCCATGCCGCGTCGCCGGCGCCCCGCGAACGTTCCTGCAGGTACATCTGCCGCAGGCCGGCGCGCGCCCGGAAGGCGAGCGCGGCCACGGCATTGGGGGTGAGCCCGAGCAGGGGCGCGACCCGGGCCAGCGGCTCACCCTCCACGGCGGTGTGCCAGAGCACCTGCTGCCAGCGCTCGGGCAGCTGCGCGAACGCGCGCGCCGCGTAGGAGCGCTCCACCTGGTCGAGCACGGTGTCGTCGAAGGGCACCCCGGACTCGTACCGGGTGAGGTCGTCGGTGAGTTCGAGCTGCCGCTCGTGGCGGATCCGGTCGTACCGGAGGTGGCGCAGCGTGGTGCACAGGTAGGCGCGGAAGGCCAGCTGCGGCCCGCGACCGGCCCGGAGCGTGGCGAGCACCTTCGCGAAGGTCTCCGCCACGAGATCCTCCGCGTCCGCGGTGCGACCGACCAGGGCGTACGCGAGGGCGCGGGCGGCGCCCGCGTGCCGCAGGTAGAGCGCCTCGTACGCGCCGGTGTCACCGGCACGCACGGCATCGAGAAGATCCGTGTCGCTCAGGTCGATCTCGGTGGGCACCGGCCGCCTCCAGAGGTGGCGAGGGGGAAAATTTATGGCGGTTGAACCGTAGAAGTACCTTTTGCGCTACCTTAGGGCACCTCGCGGGGGGACGGAAGAGGCGTGCCCAGTCGATTGATCAACGGCCGAAAGCGTGATCGGCAACGGCTCCCTGTGATCTCTCTGAAACATTTGCGCGAAAGTGCGCACTGAGCCGGCCAATAAATCGCCTTACTGCAGCTTGGCCGGACCTTGTGCAGTTCTTCACAACCACTCCCGGTGCCCTGAACGGTGGTTCCGTTTACGCTGAGCCAAACCCCCCGGATTTCGTACAGGCGTGGCGACATTCGCCCGCTGGCGCTGCGTATCCCACAAACCGGTCAACGTCGACCACAAGGAGATATGTCATGACTGCTCCGGCCACTGTCCGCGGGTCGGCGGACACTCCGACGTCCCACCCGAAGCTGCTCTCCTGGGTCAACGAGGTCGTCGAACTGACGACCCCGGACCGCGTCGTATGGGTCGACGGCTCCGAGGCTGAATGGCGCCGGCTCACTGACGAGCTGGTCGACGCTGGCACGCTCGTCCGTCTCGACCCCGAGCGCAAGCCCAACTCGTTCTGGGCGCGCACCGACCCGACCGACGTCGCGCGGGTCGAGGAGCGCACCTTCATCTGCTCGGTCGACGAGGCGGACGCCGGTCCCACCAACAACTGGATGGCGCCGGCCGAGATGAAGCGCACCATGACGGAGCTCTACCGGGGCTGCATGCGTGGGCGCACGATGTACGTCATCCCGTTCTGCATGGGCCCGATCGAGGCCGAGAACCCGATGTTCGGCGTCGAGATCACCGACAGCCCCTACGTGGTCGCCTCGATGCGCATCATGACCAGGATGGGCGCCACCGTCCTCGACGCGATGGGCGACGACGCCGAGTTCGTGCCCGCGCTGCACTCGATCGGCGCGCCGCTCGCCCCCGGCGAGCAGGACGCGGCCTGGCCGTGCAGCCAGACCAAGTACATCTCGCACTTCCCGGAGACCCGTGAGATCTGGTCCTACGGCTCCGGCTACGGCGGCAACTCGCTGCTCGGCAAGAAGTGCTACTCCCTGCGTATCGCGAGCGCCATGGCGCGCGACGAGGGCTGGCTCGCCGAGCACATGCTGATCATGAAGCTGACCTCCCCCGAGGGGGCGGTGCGCTACGTCGCCGGGGCGTTCCCGTCGGCCTGCGGCAAGACGAACCTCGCGATGCTGGAGCCGACCATTCCGGGCTGGAAGGTCGAGACGATCGGCGACGACATCGCGTGGATGCGTTTCGGCGAGGACGGCCGCCTCTACGCGGTCAACCCGGAGTACGGCCTCTTCGGCGTCGCCCCCGGCACCGACTGGAAGACCAACCCCAACGCCATGCGCACCCTCGACCGCGGCAACTCGGTCTTCACCAACGTGGCGCTCACCGACGAGCGGGACATCTGGTGGGAGGGGATGGGTGAGCCGCCGGCGCACCTGACCGACTGGCACGGCAACGACTGGACGCCCGACAGCGACCGGCCGTCGTCCCACCCGAACAGCCGCTTCTGCACCCCCATCACCCAGTGCCCGATCCTCGCCGACGAGTACAACGACCCGAAGGGCGTGCCGATCGACGCGATCCTCTTCGGCGGCCGCCGCAAGACCACCATCCCGCTGGTGACCGAGGCGCGCGACTGGGTGCACGGGGTCTACTTCGGCGCCACCCTCTCCTCGGAGACGACCGCGGCCGCCGCCGGCCAGGTCGGTGTGGTGCGCCGCGACCCGATGGCGATGCTGCCGTTCATCGGTTACAACGCCGGCGACTACTTCCGGCACTGGATCGAGATGGGCAAGGGGGCCGACGGCGACGCCGCCAAGCTCCCGAAGATCTTCTACGTCAACTGGTTCCGCCGCGACGAAGACGGCGGCTTCCTCTGGCCGGGCTTCGGCGAGAACTCGCGGGTGCTCAAGTGGATCGTCGAGCGGCTCGACGGGCGCGGCGCGGCCGTGGAGACGCCGATCGGCCTCGTGCCCACCGCCGACGCGCTCGACGTGTCCGGCCTGGACATCACCCGCGAGCAGCTCGAAGCTGTGCTGCGGGTCGACGTCGAGGAGTGGAAGGCCGAGATCCCGCAGGTCACCGAGTGGTTCGAGAAGTTCGGTGACAAGCTGCCGGGCGTGCTCTGGGCGGAGCTCGACGCGCTGAAGGCGCGACTCGACGCCGCCAGCTGACCCAACGCCACGGGCGGTCCCGCACTGCGGGGCCGCCCGTGGCGCAGGCGTGTCGCCCCCCGTCACCGGGGTACATTCGCGGCGTGCCCGCGCCCGCCGCGACCCCCGCAACGGCCGGCCGGCCGCCGGCCGTCCGCGCACTGACCGGGTTGCTCGTGGCGACGGCCGTCGCGACCGCCGCCGCCGACCTCCTCAACTGGGGGTACGCGCGCGAGCAGGGTTTCGGGCTCGCGGTCCGCTCCGGGTGGGCCCTGCTGCGGTGCCTCGGATTCCTGATCCTCATCTGGCATGTCCGGCGCGGCCGGGCCGGCGCCAGACCGTTCGGTCTGATCCTCTCGGTGACCACCGTCTTCGCCGTCGCGCGGTTGATCGTGCCGCGCACCGGTGCGCCGACCTGGCCGGGCGTGGTCGGCTTCGCGCTGGTCGCCGCCTTGTGCACCACGGTCGTCTGGCTGCTCTACCGGTCGCCACAGGTCCAGGCGTTCCTGGTCCGGAACCCCGCGCGCCTCGTCGTCGACCGGCGGGGGATCAGCTGGCGGCAGGTCGCGCCCCGCCGACCGCCCCTTGCGGCCTGGTTGCTCACGTCGCGGGTGGCCGCGTTCACCTACAGCCCGCTGATGCTGGTGCCCTGTCTCGTCGCCGTCGGCACGATCATCGACGGCCGACTCGCCGCCGTACCGGCGGTGGTGCTCTGGTTCGCGGCCGGGATCGCGGCGAGCTACGCCGTACTCCTCGCGACCTTCTTCGCGCTGCGCGGCCGCCGGTGGGCGCGCGGGCTGCTCGTCGTCGTGACCCTCCTGGTGCTCCTCATCGACCTGCCGCTCTGCTGGCTCCTGCTCGGCGTCGACGGACTGGTCCGCGACGGTGGCCCGCTGGTCGCCGCCGCCTGCGTCGCCCTCTACGCGCTGTGGCGCGCCGACCGCGCCGACCCCGTCGTGCCGGCCTCCCACCCGACGGCTGTCCCGTCCGGGAGGTGAGCCGGATGGAGCGGTTCGACGTGGTGGTCGTCGGGGCGGGAGCCGCGGGCTCGGCGGCCGCCGCGCGTGACCAGCGGATCTTCGAGTCGGTGGTCGAACTCGGGCTCGGCGACGGCCGCCTCGACGGACGGACAATCGCCATGATCGCCAGCGGACTCGTGGTGCATCCCGCAATGCGCGGTAGCCGCTAGGGATCACCGTCGGTGGAGTCGCTAGTCTGCTGGGGATGACTCTGCGGGACCTGCTGTATTCGGTATATGAGCGGCGGCTGACGGCAAGGCTGGCCGGCAAGCCGGTGCCGCGTCATGTCGGCGTCATGTGCGACGGCAACCGCCGGTGGGCCAGGGAAATGGGGTACGTGGACCCCAACGACGGCCATCGCGTCGGCGCCGCCAAGATCAAGCATGTCCTGAACTGGTGCGACCAGGCCGGCATCGGCCACGTCACGCTCTACCTGCTCGCCACGGACAATCTCCGGCGACCGGCGAGCGAGCTCGACCCGCTCCTGCAGATCATCGAGGACCTCGTCACCGAGCTCGCCGAAGAGGGCAACCCGTGGCGGCTGCGGATCGTCGGCGCGCTCGACCTGCTCCCCGGGCAGACCGCGGCCGCGCTGAAGGCGGCCGAGGAGCGTACCCAGGAGCGTGCCGGCGGCGCCCAGGTCAACATCGCGGTCGGCTACGGCGGGCGGCGGGAGATCGCCGACGCCGTGCGCTCGCTGCTGCACGAGCACGCGGCCGCCGGCGGCACGCTCGAGGAGTTGGCGGAGGTGCTCGACGTCGATCACATCGCGGAGCACCTCTACACGCGTGGCCAGCCGGATCCGGATCTGGTCATCCGGACGAGCGGTGAGCAGCGGCTCTCCGGTTTCCTGCTGTGGCAGTCCGCGCACTCCGAGTTCTACTTCTGTGACGTCAACTGGCCGGACTTCCGGCACGTCGACTTCCTCCGCGCGCTACGGTCCTACGCCGACCGGCAACGCCGCTACGGCGCCTGACGGCGGCGGGATCAACGGCGGGTTCCCGCCTCCGCGCCGATCGCCCTATTCGCATTCTGCATTGATCAAGGAACTGCGACCAACGGCGGAGCGGGATGCACTAGGTCAGGGTGTGCACGGCGGAGGTCAGGAAATCGCCCAGGGCTTCGGGGGACTCGACCGTGAGGTCGGCGGCGGAGGCGACCTCGTGACCGGTCTCCAGATTGGTGACCGCCACGCACACGCCGAAGAACTCCGGATCGGCCTGCTCCCGCGCCCGGAGTGCCGTGAACGCCTTGATGTCCGAGACGTCGTCGCCGAAATACCATGCGCAGCCGGCCGACTCGACGGCCTCGCCGATCACCAGGCCCTTGTCACGGTCGACCGGCGGCTTCAGCTCGATGACCATGCGCCCGATCTGGACGCGCAGCCCGAGCCGCTCCGCCTGGGCCAGCCCCCACGCCTCGACCACACCGGACATCTCAGGCGCGGTCCGGTAGTGCAGGGCGACCGACAGCCGCTTGTATTCGACCAGGGTGCCGGCGGGCAGCTCGGCGCGGGCCCGTTCGGCGAGTTCCGCCATGGCCGGCACCCAGGGCAGGGCCGCCGGCTCGGTGACGGTCGGCCCGGCGTCGTGGCTGTGTTCCAGTCCGTAGAGGCCGTAGAGGTCGACGTGGGGCACTGACGAGAACTGTTCGCGGAGAAACTCGACCGGTCTGGCCGACACGATCGCGATCCGCTGGACGACCCCGGCAAGGGCGTCGATCGCGGCGAGGACCTTGGGTGCTGGCCGCACCGCGGTCGGGTCATCCAGCACCGGCGCGAGGGTGCCGTCGAAGTCGAAGAACAGGAGACAGCGTCCTACCCGGTCTCTGGTCGCCCGCCACGCCTGGTCGGCAGTGAGGGGACGGGTCAGGCTCGGGTTGCCTGGATCGAACGGCCGCACGGGCGTCAGCGTACTCGCTTGTCACCTCGCGTTCCGAAGGATCGGCGGCGTGTCAGTCGTCGCCTCCGGTCATTGCCCGGCGGCCGTGCATCCGCGGCGCCATCTGGACCACCGCGGCGTCCTGGCCGTGGCTGAGCAGGTAGCCCTCGACGAACCCAGCGTTGCGGTCCCCGGTGTGGGTGTCGAGCTCGTTGAGCCGGGCGACGAGGAACTCGGTCAGGGCGGTGACCCGAACATCGAGCCGATCGTGGAGATCGGCGATGACGGCCACCAGAGTGCCGACCGCCGCACAGGCGATGGCGAACATGTTGACCACGGCCGGCACGGGGCCGGCGTGGAGCACGGCAACCAGAACGTTGGCGGTTCCGCAGAGCGTCACCGCGACGGACGACACCACAATTGCTGTCCACTTCAGGGCCATGGACGAGACCCCTCCTTCTGTCCCGCAGGGCTGTGTTCGGCCTTGTCCCGTCCCCCCGCCGTCGACGAGCCCAAGCAGTACGGAGAGGGACGCTAGCGTGACTGAGCGGTGAAACGCCCGGGAACCGGGTGTCTCCGCCGGGGTTCTTTCGCCATCTGCGCAACTACCCGGCGCGCTTGGGGCCTTTGCGGGGTTCGGCGGGAAGTGGTGGCCGGTAGGCCAGGTACCGGATTGTCTCTCGAATGTGGAACTTCTCCGCCTCTGAGACGTTCGGGTCGACAAGTCGGCGTAGTAGCGCCTCTACGTCGGGGTCCATCGGGGGCGCGGCCGGCACGGGCCGGGCGGGCGCGGCCCGATCCCAGCCGAGGACGCCGAAGGCCACGATCGGATTGATCCCGAGGCCCTCGCAGAACGCGACGACGCGTTCGGCTTCGGGGTCGCTGGCCCATTCACCGCGTACCCAGCGGTTGATCGTCTGGCGGGAGACGCCGGTGCGACGGGAGACCTCGGAGCCGGTCCAGGCCCGCGTTTCCCGTGCGTCTTTGAGCGCTTTGCGTACGAAGGCGGCAAAAGCGATCTTGCGCCCCGCAGAGCTGTCCGGCATCGGGTGACGGTACGGCGGGTTCTCGCGATCGCCCGCGTCATGATCGAATTTGTACTGCGCACGTGACAGTTGCTCGCGAGCGTCGGATAGCCGTGTCTTGCTTGAAATGAGGGGTGTCACACGGACAGACTAGTTGGACTTAGGGCCTGCGCTAATCATCCGAAAAGCTGATGCTGTCACGCATATGTGACGCTCTAGGCTCTGTCACGTGCTTGAGACGATCTGTGGTCAGAATCGTCACTCCTGCGGGACAGGGGTGACGCGGTGACGGAGCTTGCGACCCGTGCCCAGGCATTCGGGTTGATCGCCGAAGGGGTGGCCGCCGGACTGAGCGCCCCGTGGCGGATGTATCTCGCCCGTGGCTGCCGGTACCTCTCGCTCAACGTGGGTGACCGGACGGAGTGGAACTCGTGGCGGGCACACCTGGGCTGTCCGGAGCTCAGTGTGCGGGTGTACGACGCGGGCGGGGAGATCCGGCGCGCCTCGATCGCCGAGGTCGTCCTCGACGGCTGCCGGATCAGTGTCGAGCTGGTCGAGGAGGTGAGCACCGAGGATGTGGATCGGCTGCTCACCGACGATCCGACCTCCTTCGAGTCGGAGGAGACATGAGCGGCGCGTCGCGCGACCGGCGGGGCACGTCCCGGACCGGAGCGAGGTGATGGCGTGAGCCCTTTCTTCGCGGTGTTTCTGGTGTTGCTGCTGGGCTCGTCCAGCTATGCGGCCGGCCGGCTGCATGGACAGCTCAGTTATCGGATCGGGTACCGCTTCGGGTACCGACAAGGTTATTTCGACGGCGACCGGGGGGCCTGGAACCGCCGGCGTCGAGAGGCGCAGGCGGCTATCGCCTCGGTGTTGGCGGTGCCATCACCCACGACACCCAACAACGCCCACACCGCCGTACGTCGAGGAACGACGTACACGGGCGCCTCTTTCGCGGGGGCTGCGACCAACGGCGGACGGCACTCCACCGAAGCGCTCGCCGGCCGGTAGTCACAGCCGGCGGCGTGGTGGAGTGAGCGGCCACCCGCGATTGCGGTGCGTTGTCCGCGGCGGACACGCACCGTGTGGGATCACCGTCAGACCGGTGATGGTGATCCCCTCGGCCGGGATGCGCGCAGGGGGCACGCATCCCGGCCGGTCCCTCCCGGCCGGCCGGGGATCCACTGGGTCCCCGGCCGGCCTCTCGTTGTCGCCGGGGTGAACTGTTCGCACCGCAACGCGTTCGTACTAGCCCGAATCGGTGTCCGGCCGCTAGCGTCTACGCATGGCACGGGGTCATCCCGCGCCAGCCGGCCGGCCCGGACCTGCGACGTTGACGCCACGGGGCCCGCATCCGACCCCGTGCACCGGGCTCCGGACGTGGCGGAACGCGGGCGGTCCGGGTGCACGTCCGCCGGAGCAGGCCTGTGACGACTCGCCGTACCAATTCTCGGGCCAATCAGGACCCGACCGCCCCTTCCTCGACCGGTCGTGCCAGAAATGGACGCCGGGCTTCGTCCGCCTCCGGCGACGACGGCCGGGAGCCCGCACCACCGGCGCGGGCCTACGTCCTGGACACCTCTGTCCTGCTCTCCGATCCGGGAGCGTTCCACCGCTTCGCCGAGCACGAAGTGGTCGTGCCGCTCGTGGTCATCTCGGAGCTGGAGGGAAAGCGGCACCACCCCGAACTGGGCTGGTTCGCCCGGCAGGCCCTGCGCATGCTCGACGATCTGCGTATCAAGCACGGCCGACTCGACCAGCCGGTGCCGACCAATGAACTCGGCGGCACGCTGCGGGTGGAGCTCAACCACTCCGACGACGGGGTGCTGCCGCCCGGGTTCCGCAACGAATCCAACGACACCCGCATCCTCTCCGTCGCGTTGAACCTCGCCGCGGAAGGGCGTGACGTCACGCTCGTCAGTAAGGACATGCCGTTGCGGGTCAAGGCCGCCTCGGTCGGCCTCACCGCCGACGAGTACCGGCACGGGCAGGCCAGCGACCCGACCTGGACGGGCATGGCCGAGTTGGAACTCGGCGAGGAGCAGATGACCCAGCTGTACGGCGGCGGGGCGCTGGACCTGGACGAGGCCGCCGGTTTGCCGTGCCACACGGGCCTCGTGCTGCACTCGCCGCGCGGGTCGGGGCTCGGGCGGGTGCTGCCGGACAAGACGGTCCGGCTGGTGCGCGGTGACCGGGAGGCGTTCGGACTGCGCGGACGTTCGGCGGAGCAGCGGGTCGCGCTCGATCTGCTGCTGGACGAGTCGATCGGGATCGTGTCGCTGGGCGGCCGCGCCGGCACCGGCAAGTCCGCGTTGGCGCTCTGCGCGGGCCTGGAGGCCGTCATGGAGCGCCGCCGACACAAGAAGGTCATCGTCTTCCGCCCGCTCTACGCCGTCGGCGGGCAGGAACTGGGCTACCTGCCGGGTTCCGAGGCCGAGAAGATGTCGCCGTGGGCGCAGGCGGTCTTCGACACGCTCGGCGCGGTGGTGCACGAGAACGTCATGGACGAGGTCACCTCGCGGGGGATGCTCGAAGTGCTCCCGCTGACCCACATCCGGGGGCGTAGCCTGCACGACGCCTTCGTGATCGTCGACGAGGCCCAGTCGCTGGAGCGCAACGTGCTGCTCACCGTGCTCTCCCGGATCGGGCAGGGTTCGCGGGTCGTGCTCACTCACGATGTGGCGCAGCGCGACAACCTGCGGGTGGGGCGGCATGACGGTGTGACCGCGGTGATCGAGGCGCTCAAGGGGCATGCCCTGTTCGCGCACATGACGTTGACGAGGTCGGAGCGGTCACCGATCGCGGAGGTCGTCACGGATCTGCTGGAGGACATTCCTCGTTAGAGACCGTTGGCACGCCGCTTAGTCCGGATTCGTCCGGATAAGCGGCGTGTCTAACGTCACAATGGACCGGTACCGTTTTCCATCAGCCACACTGTGCGCGATGGTGTCTTGCGAGCGCCCACGCGTCAACGACATCGATTCTGATCGTTGTTGACGTCGATCCCCCCGGGGATCGGGCGCTCACGGCGTGACCAACAATGCCGGGCCGCCCTGTCATGGGGTCGGCCCGGAGGCGTGGGTCCGAGGTGGACCCGATGGTCGCGCCGTGTCCTTGCCCCCGACGAAGGGACCACCTCGTGAGTCGGCTGTTGAGCCGGTTCGGTATCCGGGCGCTTGCCGTCACCCTGCTCCTCGTGGGCGTCGTGGGCGGCTACTACCTCGGAGACGACCGGAAGATCCAGCAGCAAGCGATCCACGCTCAGTTGGCCTCCGAGGCCGACGAGGCCGAGCTCCAGCTGGTCAAGGAGCATCATCGCGCGCAGATGGTGGCCGGTGCCGAGCGCCGCGCAGCCGAATACGAGGCGGTCCGCAAGGCCGCCGAGGTGGCGAAGGCCGAGGCGCAGCGCGCCAAGAAGGCAGAGCAGGCCGCCAGCCGCAAGAAGCGCGCCGCCGCCGAGAGCGCCAGCACGGCGACCAAGCCCTACACCGGGCCTATCCCGGCCTCCTGCAAGGAATACAGCGGCAACCGCGCGATCGGTTGCGCCGTCCTGCTCGACAGTGGCTTCGGCTTGGACCAGATGCCCTGCCTGGACAAGCTGTGGAACAAGGAGAGCGGCTGGAACCACAAGGCCCGCAACTCCTCGTCCGGCGCCTTCGGCATCCCGCAGGCACTGCCCGGCGGCAAGATGGCCTCCGCCGGCGACGACTGGCAGACCAGCCCCGCGACGCAGGTCAAGTGGGGGCTGGGCTACATCAAGGACCGGTACGGCTCGCCCTGCAAGGCGTGGTCACACTCGCAGAGCGTCGGCTGGTACTAGGCGCCTGACCGAACCGCGTGAAAGAGGGGCACGAACCGACGGTTCGTGTCCCTCTTTTCGGCCCGCAGAACGTGGTGGCCGTCCTCGGGCGGGTGGCGGTGACCCGACAGACCTGATAGCTACTTGAGGATGGATTTCGACGCGGCGTCGCGAGGTGGCGATCCGAACCGGTTCGGCACCGACGCCTTCTACGCCGCGCTCGGCCGGGCCTTCGTGGCGATGTGCGCGGTCATCCCGGTGCTCTTCGCGATCGAAGCGCTGGATGTCTGGCTGGCGGCGAATTTCGACGTGACGGTCGGCATCATCCCGTGGGACATCCAGGGGCTCGACGGCGTCTTCTTCGGGCACTTCCTCCACGACGGCTTCGACCACCTCTACGGCAACAGCATGCCGCTGATCCTGCTCGGCACGTTCGTGCTCGCCGCCGGGGCGCGCCGTTTCCTCTTCTCCACGCTGGTCATCATGTTCATCAGCGGGCTCGGCGTCTGGTTCACCGGCTTGCCGAACACGGTCGTCGTCGGCGCCAGCGGCGTGGTCTTCGGCTACCTCGGGCTGCTGCTGATGCGGGGCATCGTGGAGCGCAACTGGTGGAACTTCGCGGTCGTGCTGCTGGTCGGCCTCCTCAACGGGTGGCAGTTGATCGGCATCCTCCCCACCGACGCGCGCATCTCCTGGCAGGGGCATCTCTTCGGTTTCCTCGGCGGCATCGTCGCGGCGATCCTGTTCCGCCGCCGTCGGCCGCGTCACGACGACCCGTACGCGCCGGAATCCACGCTCTCGCTGCCGTAGCCCGCACGTTGGACCGACCGGGTGAGCGGTCGCAACCGGGAAGCGTCTTGTCCGCCGGCTGGCGACCACCTAGCGTCTGCACCAACGAACGCTGATCCATGAGCGAGAGGCGACGGTGAGCAGATGCGTGAGGTCGATGTCGCGATAGTCGGGGCCGGCCCGGCCGGCCTGTTCGCGGCCTACTACGCCGGTTTCCGTGGTATGTCGATCGCCGTCATCGACGCGCTGCCCGAGGCGGGGGGCCAGGTCACCGCCATGTACCCCGAGAAGGTCATTTACGACGTCGCCGGTTTTCCGTCGATCAAGGGGCGGGACCTGGTGGCCAATCTCGTGGCGCAGGCCGCGCCCTTCTCGCCGGAATACCTGCTCGGCACGCGGGCCGAGAAATTGTCGTACGTGGACGGCAGGCCGCTGCTCGGTCTCGCCACCGGCGAGGAGCTGCACTGCGGGTCGATCATCATCACCGGCGGGCTGGGCAGCTTCACCCCCCGTCCGCTGCCGGCCGCCGACGCCTTCGTCGGCGAGGGGATCGTCTTCTTCGTGCCCCGCCTGGCCGACCTCGCCGATCAGGACGTGCTCATCGTCGGTGGCGGCGACTCCGCCTTCGACTGGGCGCTGGCCCTGGAGCCGCTCGCCCGGTCGGTCACCCTCGTGCACCGTCGGGAGAAGTTCCGCGCCCACGCCTCGACCGTGGCGCGGGTGCGCGACCTGCCCGTGCGCATCATGGTCAACGCCGAGGTGACCACCATCCACGGCGACGGCCGGGTCGCCGGCGCCGACATCACCGTCAAGGGCGGCGGCACGGAGACGGTCCGCGCCGACAGCGTGGTCGCCGCGCTCGGGTTCACCGCCGACCTCGGCCCCCTTGCGGAGTGGGGCCTGGAGCTGGACAAGCGACACATCATGGTCGACAGCACGATGGCCACCAACCGACCGCGGATCTTCGCGGCCGGCGACATCACCGAATATCCGGGCAAGGTCCGACTGATCGCGACCGGCTTCGGCGAGGCGGCCACCGCGGTCAACAACGCGGCGATCGTGATCGACCCGGCCGCCCACCTCTTCCCCGGTCACTCCTCCGACGCCGGCTGACGCTCGTCTCCGTACCGGAAACATCGCCTACCCGTGTCTCGGTCGTTATCGGTGGCTGCGACCGTCACCAGATGATCCATTGCAGAGGTGAGCGGCCGGCCCCCGGCGGCGCCGGCGCGCCCCTGGCATGGCTCGGGCATCCGGTAACCGTGATCGCGCTCGTCGTACTGGTGGTCAATGACCACGTGCTCAAAACCGCTTTTCCTGGATGGGCGACCGGCAAGCTCAGCGACGTGGCCGGCATGGTGCTCGCGCCGCCGCTGGTGGCGGTGGTGGCGACGCTACTCGTGCCGCGGCTGCCGTCGCGGATCGCCGTCGCGGCAGGGCTGGCCTCGGTCGGAGCCGCGTTCACGGCGGTAAAAGCCACCGGGTACGGCGCGGGCGTCGCCTCGGCCGCCTGGAGCGTGGTGAACGGGCCCTCGGTCGTGCTGGCCGATCCGACCGACCTCCTCGCGCTGCCCGCCCTCGCGGTGGCGTGGTGGACCTGGTCGCAAGCCCGGCTCCGTCCGGCTCCCACGCGGGTGGTCCGGGTGCTGCGGGTCGCCGTGGTGCTGCCGGTCGCCCTGCTCGGCGTCGCGGCAACCTCCGCGCCCAGCTATCCGGACGCTCGTGGCGCCGCCGTCCTCGACGGCAAGCTCGCCGTGGGGGAGGTCAATGCCTACCACGATCCGGCAGGGCGAGACATCGGGTGGTCGATCAGCGACGACGCCGGTGCGACCTGGCGCCCGTTGACTCCGGGCGAGGCCGGGGTGCTGGACGCCGACCGCCAGCCCGTGCGCTCGGCCTGTTCCAGAGCGCAGCCGGCCCGGTGCTACCGCATCATCCCGGGGCGGATCCGGGTCGAGGAGAGCCGCGACGGCGGTGCG
The DNA here is from genome assembly GCF_040659735.1 of Micromonospora sp. NPDC049679. Taxonomy (NCBI): domain Bacteria; kingdom Bacillati; phylum Actinomycetota; class Actinomycetes; order Micromonosporales; family Micromonosporaceae; genus Micromonospora; species Micromonospora sp. NPDC049679. The sequence goes on along the minus strand of NZ_JBFANZ010000001.1, from coordinate 301,873 downwards.
AGCTGGCGGCTGAGCTGGGAGGTCACGGATGACCAGCGGTTCATTCTCTCCCGGTCGTACCCGGACCTAGCTGATCCCGACAAATACCTGGTATCCCACGAGCTGGCCGTGCTCGACGCCACTGCCGGCCACCTCGTCGTGGTCGCGAATGGCCGCGACGGCTACGCGGTCCGCCGTGCGGACGGCCGGTGGGACAGGGTCGGGTTCGGCGTCAAAAACCGGTTCGCCGGCGAGGAGATGCCGTTGCCGCCGTTGGACGGAGGTGACACGTCGTTCCGGGCGCTGGATTTGCTCGTGGGGATCGTCCTGGCGATCGTCCTCGCAGCGCTGGTGGTGATCGTGGCGGGCGATCTGATCGGCCGGCGCAACGGCCTGAACCGGTGGTTCGCGTTCCCCTTCTACCCCTTGCTGGCGACCGCGGCCGGTCTGGCCGCCCTCGTCGGCGTCGCGCCGATGGATTTGTTCACCCCGTTCCTGCTGCTGCTGACCGCGCTCTTCGTGATCGGGCTCGCGGTGGCCATGCCGATCATGATCGTGTCGGCGAGCCCACCGCCACGCTGGTACGGCGAGGTTCTGCTCGCCGCCGTTCTGACGCTCGTCCTGACCCTGGTGGCGTTGGTCGGCTGGGCGAACGGCACCCCGGTCCGTCCCGCGACCGCCGCGTTGGCCGCGTTGGCGGGCACCGTTCCGGGCCTGTTCATGGCAATATCGGCGGCCCGGTTGGGGAAGCCGCGCCAGCGCGTGATGCTCGGCGATCCGCCGTGGCCGAGGCCGATCCACATACCGCCGTTGTCGTGATGCCGGTCAGGGGCCGATCTTCTGCCGGCCGCTCCAGGCGGCCGCGACGGTCACCGCCACCAACGTCAACGCCGCGCCGAGCAGCGTATTCAGGCCGGGACGCCCGGCAGCCGGCGGCGCGATCAGGTCGAGCCCGACCGCCCCGACGATCTGGCCGGCGATGGTGGCCAGTCCGAGCAGCAGCACCCCGGTCAACGGGACAACGGCGGCGGCGATCGCGATGAAGACGATGCCGATCGGGCCACCGAGGTAGAGCCACGGCTCGGTGGGCCAGGAGCCGGTCGGCCAGCCGCGCGCGGCCACGTCCACGGCGTACGCGGTCAGCAGCGCCCCGGTGCCCACGGCGAAGTTGACCAGCGCGGCGGTCAACGCGCTCCCCGAGGCGACCCGCACCCGGCCGTTGACCGCCTGCTGCCAGGCGACGGCGACCCCGGCGAGCGCGGGCAGCACCGCGAGGGCCAGCGCCGTCGGGCTGCCCAGGCGGTGACCGACCGCCAGGAGTACCGCGAGCACGGTCAGCGCCGCTCCGGCGAGTCGGGGCCCGGTGACCGCCTGCCGTCCGGCCGGGCCGATGCCGGCCCGGTCGACCGCCAGGCTGCTCGCCGACTGCCCCGCCACCACCGCCACGGTGAAGACCGCCACGCCCAGCGCGTGCACGGTCAGCCCTTGGGAGGCGACCAGGAGTGCGCCGCACAGGCCGCCGAGACACTGCCACGGTCGCAGCGACCCGTCACGCAGCGCGGTACGGACGGCAACGAGGCCGCGCCGGCCGACCGGGGTGGCCGGTACCAGCACGAGCAGTACCAGCAGCCCCACGCCGAAGGAGACGGTCGCGGCGGCGACGCCGTCGCCGAGCCGTACGCCCAGCTCGCCGTTGATGCGCGACTGCACCGCCACCGCGCCCCCGGAGACCACCGCGAGCGCGACGCCGACCGCCCGCCGGGATGTCGCGGTCCTCCGACGGGACGTGCGGACGTCGGCCGCGGTCATTCCTGGTCGGCCAGGGGCCGGCCGTCGAAGTCGACGGCCGAGTAGCGGGCCAGCTTCTCCAGACGGTGGTAGGAGTCGATGACCCGGATGGTCCCGCTCTTGGAGCGCATCACGATCGACTGGGTGTAGGCGCCACCCGAGCGGTAGCGGACGCCGCGCAGCAGGTCGCCGGAGGTGACTCCGGTGGCGACGAAGAAGCAGTTGTCGCCGGTGACCAGGTCGTCGGTGTTCAGCACCCGGTCCAGGTCGTGCCCGGCGGCCAGCGCCCTCTCCCGCTCGGCCTCGTCGTGCGGCCACAGCTTGGCCTGCATGGCCCCGCCCATGCACTTGAGCGCACAGGCGGCGGTGATCCCCTCGGGGGTGCCGCCGATGCCCATCAGCACGTCGACATCGGATTCCTCCCGCGCGGCGGAGATCGCGCCCGCGATGTCGCCGTCGGAGATGAACCGGATCCCGGCGCCGGCCTCGCGTACCTCGCGGATCAGCGACTCGTGTCGCGGCCGGTCGAGGATACAGACGGTGACGTCGGAGACGCTGGACTTCTTCACCTTGGCGATGCGGCGCAGGTTCTCCCTTACGCCCGCGTTGATGTCGATGACATCCGCGCAGTCGGGGCCGACCGCGAGTTTCTCCATGTAGAAGACGGCGCTCGGGTCGAACATCGCCCCCCGCTCGGCCACGGCGAGCACCGCGAGGGCGTTGGGCATGCCCTTGCTCATCAGGGTGGTGCCGTCGACCGGGTCGACGGCCACGTCCACTTCGGGGCCGGTCCCGTCACCCACCTGCTCGCCGTTGAACAGCATGGGCGCGTTGTCCTTCTCGCCCTCGCCGATGACGACGACGCCACGCATCTGGATGGAGTTGATCAGTTTGCGCATGGCGTCGACGGCTGCGCCATCGCCGCCCTCTTTGTCGCCGCGGCCGACCCAGCGGCCGGCGGCCATCGCGGCGGCCTCCGTGACCCGGACCAGGTCCAGGGCAAGGTTGCGGTCGAGGTCCTGCGGGATACGGGTGGTTGTGGCGGTCATGACGGATCCTCCTCGCGACGGTGCGGGGCGGGTCGGCGGTGGCGGCGTCCGCCGTCTCCAGCTTTGTCAGAAATCCTGACACGACCGCCGACTTAAGGCCCGTTCGGGTCGACCGTGGTCCAAAACACGGCACAGAAGTGGGCTGCGAAAATGGGTACGTGGAACCCGCCCAGCGTGCCGCCCAGTCGCCCACCGACCCCCGCGTCGACGTGCCGCCGACCGCCGTCGTACCCGAGAAGCACCGGCTGATGCGATCGCCGAAGGACATCGCGATGTCCCTGCTCGTGCTCCTGGTGCCGATCGCGGTGCTGCTCGGCTTCTACCGGGTCGTCCTCGACGCCGACGCGCCGGTCGTGGTCGACCCGGCCCCCGTGGTCGCCGAGGCCCGGTCCGCGAACGCGTTCCCGGTCAGCGAGCCGACGGGGCTCGGGGACGGCTGGCATCCGACGAGCGCGGGCTTCCGTCAGGTCGACGGCGCACGGACGCTGCGGATCGGGTACGTGACACCGAGCGGCGGCGGTCTGCAGCTCGTGCAGAGCAACGTGCCGGTGGAGAAGCTCCTGCCGGCCGAGTTGACCGACGCCGCCCAGTCCGAGGGCAGCGCGCAGGTCGGTGGGCGCGCCTGGCAGCGGTACACGGCGCGCCGTGGCGAGCAGGCGCTGGTGCTGCTCGAACCGACCCGGACGGTGTTGATCGTCGGTGGCGCTTCCGAAGCGGAGCTGACCACCCTGGCCGGCGCGGTCAGGTGACGACGCTCAAGTCCTTGATCGGGCAGCGGTATCGTGAGCTGGGCGAAACGGAATGAAGTCTCCGTTCGTCGCAACCGGACGTTAAGCTGCGTCGCCACCCGATCGCTGCCGGCGATGACGCCGGTGCAGTCATGGAGAAAATCACGTGAAGAACCGACGGTGGTCCGCCGCCGCCCTCATCACCGCGTCTGTCCTCACCCTGGGCCTTGCCGCATGCAACGGGGACAGCGGAGCCGCATCGTCTGCCGGTGCGTCCCCGACCCCGGCGATTCCGGCCGACCCGAAGCAGGCGCTGCTCGACTCCACCAAGGAGATCGAGAAGGGCCACTTCAGCTTCACGATGAAGGATCACGAGACGAGCGGGAACGGCATCATGCACCTGCCGACCCGCAGCGCGTTGATGGTGATCAAGTCCGAGGACCCCGAGATGTCGATGAACATGGAGATCGTCCACGTTCAGCCCGAGACCTGGGTGAAGCTCACGTTCGGCGGTGAGCTCGCCAGCCTGCCGGGGATGGAGAAGCTCTCTTCCGGCAAATACCTGCACCTGGACCAGAGCAAGGCCAAGGATCTCAAGGACCTGCAGTTCGAGGAGCAGGACGCGGATCCGGCCGGCGCTGACGAGATCTTCAAGGCGATCGTCGACGCCACGAAGACCGGTGAAGGCGCCTACAGCGGCACGGCCGACCTCTCGAAGGCGACCGAGGCGGGCATGGTTGACGAGGACCTGGTGAAGGAACTCGGCGCGCAGGCCAACGCGGTGCCGTTCGAGGCGACCCTCGACCCGCAGGGCCGACTGACCTCGCTGACGCTCAAGATGCCGGCGGCGGGCAAGACCAAGGCCCACGACGTGCAGGTGGCGTACGCCGACTACGGTTCGGCCACCCCGCCGCAGAAGCCGGCCGCGAGCCAGACGCAGGAAGCGCCGGCCGAGGCGTACGAGATGTTCAAGTAGAAAACGCGCGTCGTGGGGCGGCCGGACGGCCGCCCCACGGGCGGTGTCGCTACGAGGCCTGCCCGGTGTCCCGCGACTGCCGGGCCGCGTCGAGTCGCTCGCGCGCGCCGTCGAGCCAACGCTGGCAGATGTCGGCGAGCCGCTCACCCCGCTCCCACAGGGCCAGCGACTCCTCCAGCGAGCTGCCGCCGGTCTCCAGCCGCTCCACCACCGAGGCCAGTTCGGCGCGGGCCTGCTCATAGCTGAGCTGTTCGTCCGGGGCGGTCACCTGGTTCTCCTTCTCAGCCATGTCGTGTCATCTCAGCACACCGGTCCGCACTGCCCGCTAGCCGTCCACCGTCGCCGTCAGCTCGCCTTCGGCCAGCCGTACCCGCAGCGGGTCGCCCGTCGAGACGTCGTCGGCGGCGCGCAGCACGTGCCCGTCGGCGCGCTGCACGATGGCGTACCCCCGTTGCAGGGTCGCGGCCGGCGACAGCGCCCGAAGCCGGGCCAGCGTGTGCCGCAGTTCGGCCGAGGCGGCGCCGAGTCGATGGTTCAGGGAGCGCGCGGCGCGGTCGCGCAGCGCTGCCATGTCGCTGGCCCGCTGGTCGAGCATCACGTGCGGACGGGCGAGCACCGGCCGCGACCGCAGCGCCTCGATGCGGTGGGCTTCCCGATCGAGGAGTCCGGTGACCGCGCGGTCGAGTCGTTGCCGGGCCAGCCGGATCAGCCGCAGCTCCTCGGTCAGGTCGGGCACGATCCGCTTGGCGGCGTCGGTCGGGGTGGAGGCGCGGACGTCGGCCACGTAGTCGATCAGCGGAGTGTCGGTCTCGTGGCCGATGGCGCTGACGACCGGCGTACGGCAGCCGAAGACCGCCCTGCACAGCGCCTCGTCGGAGAAGGGCAGCAGGTCCTCTACCCCGCCGCCGCCCCGCGCCAGGATGATCACGTCAATGGTCTCGTCATTGTCGAGAACCTTGAGCGCGTCGATGATCTGCGGCACCGCGGTCGGTCCCTGCACGGCCACGTTGACGACCCGGAACTCCACCGCCGGCCACCGCCGCCGCGCATTGGTCAGCACGTCACGTTCCGCCGCCGACGACCGCCCGGTGATCAGGCCGATCCGGGTGGGCAGGAACGGCGGGCGCCGCTTGCGTGCCCGGTCGAAGAGCCCTTCGGCGGCGAGCAGCTTCTTCAGCTTCTCCAGCCGCGCGAGCAGTTCGCCCAGTCCGACCTGGCGGATCTCGTCGGCACGCAGGCTGAGCGTGCCCCGCGCGGCGTAGAACTCGGGCTTGGCGTGCAGGACCACCCGGGCGCCCTCGGCGAGTTCGGGGGCGCCGGCGTCGAGCACGTCGCGGTTCGTCGTCACGGTCAGGCTCAGATCGGCCGCGGGATCGCGCAGCGTGAGGAAGACGGTGGCCGCGCCGGGGCGGCGGCTGATCTGGGCCACCTGCCCGTCCACCCAGACCCAGCCAAGCTTGGCGATCCACGCGCTCAGCTTCTGGCTGACCACGCGGACCGGCCACGGCTCCTCGGACGTGCTGCGCGGTGCCTCCGGTTGCGTCACCCGGCCAGCCTACGGTCGCCCGTGGCGCACCCTCCGGGCCCGCCGCGCGCCACGCCCCGATCCCTTCCGACCTCACCCGGTCCGGCGCGACCTGCCCGACCCGGTTGATCATGAAGTTGTCCCGATGGAGAGTGCCTCCGTCCGGGGACAACTTCATGATCGACGCTGGGCCACCGGCGGGCGTCCTTTCGCTGTGGTGCGGGTCGCAGTCGATGGCCTGTTGTCCGGGGGCACGTACGATGGCCGGGTGACCGAGGCTCAGGCGACTCCCGAGACCCGCAAGCGTGTGCTGCTGGCCAAGCCGCGCGGCTACTGTGCCGGCGTTGACCGTGCCGTGCAGACCGTGGAGGAGGCGCTGAAGCTCTACGGCGCCCCGATCTACGTCCGCAAGCAGATCGTGCACAACAAGCACGTGGTCTCGACGCTGGAGCGGCAGGGCGCGATCTTCGTGGAGGAGAACGAAGAGGTGCCCGAGGGCTCGACCGTGATCTTCTCGGCGCACGGGGTGGCGCCGGAGGTCTACGCGCAGGCCCGGGAGCGTTCGCTGAAGGCGATCGACGCGACCTGCCCGCTGGTCACCAAAGTGCACCAGGAGGCCAAGCGGTTCGCCGCCGACGACTACGACATCCTCCTGATCGGGCACGAGGGGCACGAAGAGGTCGTCGGCACGGCCGGCGAGGCGCCCGCGCACATCCAGCTGGTCGACGGCCCGGACGGCGTGGACAAGGTGACCGTGCGCGACCCGTCCAAGGTGGTCTGGCTCTCCCAGACGACGCTCTCGGTCGACGAGACGCTGGAGACGGTCGCCCGGCTCAAGCAGCGGCTGCCGCTGCTGCAGTCGCCGCCCAGCGACGACATCTGTTACGCGACGTCAAACCGTCAGCACGTGGTGAAGGAAATCGCGCCGGAGTGCGACGTGGTGATCGTCGTCGGCTCGCGGAACTCCTCCAACTCCGTGCGGCTGGTCGAGGTGGCGGTCGACGCCGGCGCTCGCGCCGGCTATCTGGTCGACTACGCCCACGAGATCTCCGACGAGTGGCTGACCGGCGCGACCACGGTCGGCGTGACCTCGGGGGCGAGCGTTCCCGATGACCTGGTCATGCAGGTGCTCGACTACCTCGCCGCCCGTGGCTTCACCGACGTGGACGAGGTGACGACCGCCGACGAACGGCTCACCTTCTCACTGCCGCAGGAGCTCAAGCGCGACATGAAGGCGGCAGCGGCCGCCCGGGACGCCGCTGCTCTCGCCGCGACGGCGGCGGACGCCTGAGCGCCGGCCGGACCGCTGACGGGGACGCATCGGCCCGGGCGGGGAACGGATCTCCACGCGGCGACGTCATAAGCCGCATGAGAACGATCCGGATCGCAGTGCCCGTGCTGGTGGCATGCATCGCCCTGAGCGCCTGTGCACAGGCGGGGCCCGCCACGCCTCCTTCCGCAACCGAGCCCGGAGGTCCGACCGTGACCACATCGCCCAGCGAGCCGACGCCGAGCAATGTCGACCCGTCGCAGAAGGGTGCCCCGGGGGCCTCTGCCGCCCCGACGACGCTGACCGGCACCATCACGCCCGGTGTCGAGCCCGGCTGTCTGCTGCTCGACGGCTATCTGCTCATCGGCGGGCCGACCGACGTGCTCCGCAGCGGTGCCCGGGTGACGGTCACCGGGCGGGTGCAGCCCGATGTGATGACCACCTGCCAGCAGGGCACACCGTTCACGGTGGAGAGCGCCAGGACATCCTGACGCCCCGGACATCCTGACGCCCGCGACCCGAAGCCCGAAACAACAGAGCCCGCCCCCCCGATCAGGGGGCGGGCTCTGTTTCTTAGAGACCGTTCGTCAGCTGACCGCGCCGATCGACACGGCGCCGCGACCCACCACCGCGCCCTCGTCGGTGACGACACTCATCTCACCGAAGAGCTTGCGGCCCGCGGGCGGGACCGACGCTGCGGTGACCGTACCGCTGATCGTCGCCGTGCCGCCGCTGCCCAGTGCCGTCGTCGTGCTCGGCACCGACACGGAACCGAGCGCCGCAGAGAAGAACGCGTCGCGGTAGTCGTACTGGGTGGTGCCGCCCGGCACCTCGTACGCGATGACCCGCACCTCGTAGACACCCGGGGCGGGGTTGTTCACCGTGACGGCTTCCTCGGAGTCACCGTCCGCGGCGCGCCCGACCTCCTTGCCGTTGAGGAACACGTAGAGGTCGAGGTCGGCGGCCAGATCACTCGGGCTGCCGATCGCGACGTCGAGCCGGGTCGCCCCCTCGGGGACGGTCACCTCGGAGGTCTGCGTCACCTTGTTGGGGATGGTCGGCCGGTTCGTCAGCACGCTGGCGAGCGGGCCACCCTGGCCGGAGACCTTGACCGGACCGAACGTGTTCTTCAAGGTCCAGTTGACCGTGCTGGGCTGACCAGCGGTGACGCTGGGCAGCTCGACGGTCGCGGGCTCCACCGTGACGCCCTGCACCCGTGCCTGCAGCTGGAACGGGTTCTCCAGCGCCGGCGAGGTCCGCCGCGACTCCACCTCGATCTCCCAGACACCCGGCATCGGGTCCTGATAGTCCCGCTCCTGCGGCTTGCAGACCGCCTGGTCCGAGAAGTTGGTGAAGCAGGCGAGGCTCGAGGTGCTCTCGACCGGGACGCCGTACGGGTTGAACGCGATGAACCGCGTCTGCGACCCGGTGGCGATGCCGGAGAGGTTGACCTGCAGCGCCGCCGCCCCCTGCGGGACGGTGACGAAGAAGGACTTGAAGTTGTTGCGGTCGACCTTGCCCTCGGTGGAGAAGGAGTAGGCCGGCTTGGCCAGCGACTCCGCCGCCACGACCGTGTTGAGGACCTCGAAGTCCACCGTCGAGGTCGACGGGTCATCGATCCGCATGATCGCGCTGTGCACGCCCGCCCGCGGCTTCGCCTGGACGGTGATCTCGACCGTCTTGTTCAGCGGCAGGACCACGCTCTTCGGCGCCTTGAAGGTGCCGTCCTCACCCCGCCAGCTGATGGCGTGGATGACCGACCGCGCCGGACCGCTGGTCCGGGTGACCTTCACGGTGTAGGACTTCGCCTCGCCGACCTTGTGGCCGCCCGCGTCGGCGGCGCAGCGGTTGTAGACGCCGGTGCCACGGTGCGGGGTCGCCAGGAACTCCGAGATCGGGGTGCAGACCGGGGCGTCGGCCGTGTAGCTGCGCGTCTCCACGCCACCCTTGAGGAGCTTCCAGGCGCCGTTCACGTTGAACATGCCGTAACCCTGGCCGTGCGCCGGAACCCCGTCGATCCACTCGGCCGAGGTGTAGATCGCGCGGCGCAGCGCGGCCGGGGTGACGCCCTTGTCGCTGGCCTTGGCGGCCGACAGCAGCAGCGCGGCAGCACCGGTGGCCTGCGGCGACGCCATCGACGTGCCGTTGAGCATCTGGTAGCCCGGCGGCAACTGGTAGCCCGCCTCGGCGGCCGGGGCGCCCGGCTGCCACATCGGCGTGGTGGAGATGGCCGAGCCCGGGGCCGTGATGGTGGGCTTGAACCCGCCGTCCTCGCGAGGACCACGCGACGAGAAGTTGAACAGCGCGTTCTTCGTCTTCACGACCGAGCCGTAGTTGGCGAGCCAGGTGTCCTTGCTGATGCTGGCCGCGACGCTGACCACATCGGGGGCGACCGACGGGTCGCCGACCGTGTTGATCCCCGGACCGCTGTTACCGGCGGAGATGAACATCTGCACGCCGTAGTCGTTGATCAGTCGCTGGTAGAGGACGGCCCGGACGTTGTTGCCGTCGTTGAGCGCAGGCAGGCCGCCGATCGACATGTTGACCACGTCGACCTTGCGGTTGACGACCAGGTCCACCATGCCGTCGGTCAGCGCCGCGAAGGTGCAGCCGCCACCCCACGAGCAGGCACGGGCGGAGACGAGCTTCGCGCCGGGGGCCGCGCCGTCGAATTGGCCGTTGCCGAGCATGTCGTTGGCGGCGGTGATGCCGGCGACGTGCGAGCCGTGGGCGCTCTCGAGGATGCCGATGTTGACGAAGTCGTAGAACGGGCCGGGCTGGCCGTCAGCCGGCGCCACGTCGACGTTCTTCCGGTATTCCACGACGAACGGCATCTGCTCGCGCACCGCGGTGGCCGCGTTGTCCGTGCCGAAGTGCCCGACCTGGAACTTCTCCTTGTACGGGCGCATCACCTCGTCGTCGGTGAAGTCAAGGTTCTGGTTGACGTCCACCCGCACGTCACCCGTCGTCGCGTTGTAGAGGATGCCGAACGTGTCGGTCTTGTCCCCGTCGCGGTTGACGTCGCCACCGGGCGCGCTCGCTGCGGTGATCGACTCGGAGAAGCGGTTGATCCGCCAGGCGCCGGCCGGGGCCGTCCAGGTGGCGCCTGCGTAGCTGAACGACGGTCCACTGACCTCGGTCGCCATCGCGCGCCAGGTCGCGTCCTCCAGCGGATCGGTCGCGGTGAACCAGTCGACGATCTTGCGCTCGCCCGTCGTGGTGGTCTGCAGCGCCGGGTTGTCCAGGTCGACCCCGGAGTCCATGATGCCGATCGTCACGCCGCGGCCGTCCCAGGTGGGGTGGCTCTTGGTGAACGACACCGCACCGGTCTCGTTGGTCGGCATGTAGGGGTTGGCCGCCCCGGTGTTCGCGCCCGGGCCGGGCAGCGTCTGCTGCTTGGCGGCGCGCACGCCCGGCCGCGACTCCGGCTCCGGGTCGGGGAGCGGGATCGACTCGTTGAGGTCCATCGCGGCGATGCCGGGGATCTTGGCCGCCTTGCGTACGGCGGCGGTGGGCACGCGGGCCCGCACGTAGCCGACCACGTCGACCTGGTTGGCGACGGTCGCGCCGAGCTTGGTCAGCTCGCCGGCGACATCTTTCGTCTCACCCTTGTCGGTCGCCACCATGACCGTGACGCTCTGCTCACCCTTGGCCTCGGCCTCGGCGAGCAGTTCGAGGTCGCGGGACCCCAGCGTGTCGGTGGGGGTGCCCTTGAGAACGTCGGCCTCGGTCGACGGCGGGTCTGCGCTCGCGGGCGCACCACCCGTCAGCGTCATGGCGCCGGCCGCCATGACCGATGCCAGGAGCGCGGCGGAAGTCCGCCGGCTCCAAATGGGGGATTTACTCACGTTCTCGTCCTCCGGAGAACTGGGCCCTGGATGCAGGGCAACTGTGACCGCATCTTTCGCGCTGAAGGCAATCGCTGTCACTAATCTGCGGGCGCTTGTAATCAGGCCGTGACATAGAACAATGTGCATTCATGAGGCGACAGGCGATCATTTAACTACTGAGCGTTACGGCAATTATTGCCCGTAATGGCTTGCTTGATTGTGCAGTCGCAGATGGTGCGAGGGCATCGGCCATTGAGTCAGTGACACCGCAGTTTTCTACCTCGTTTGCGCGCCGATGTCGCGCGCGCCGATCGGTTCGGAGAGGGCGATCAGCATCGGCTGCTCGACCAGCTCGGGCGCCTGCGGCTGACGCGGGGCGACCTCGACCTGTGCCGGCGTGGGCAGCTCCTCCCCGGACACGCCGAGATCGGCGAGTTTGCGGGCGCTCACCAGAACCCGCGCCTCGAGCGAGCCCACCGCCTTGTTGTAGGCGGTCACCGCGCCGCCCAGCGCGCCCCCGAGCTTGCTCACGTGCTCGCCCATCGTGGAGAGCCGTCCGTAGAGCTCGCGGGCCAACGTGTGCACCGCCGCGGCGTTGTGCGCCAGCGCTTCCTGCCGCCACGCGTAGGCCACGGTGCGCAACAGCGCCACCAGCGTGGCCGGTGTCGCGAGCACCACGTTGCGGGCGAAGGCGTGCTCCAGCAGGGTCGGATCGCGTTGCAGCGCCGCGTCGAGGAACGGGTCGGCCGGGACGAAGAGCACCACGAATTCCGGGGTCTGGTCGAACGCCGCCCAGTAGGACTTGGCGGCGAGCGCGTCGACGTGACCACGCACGTGCCGCGCGTGCGCGTCGAGGTGGTTGTCGCGGGTGCGCTCGTCGCGCGCCTCCATCGCCGACAGGTAGGCGTCGAACGGCGCCTTGGCGTCCACGACCACCGACCGTCCACCGTGGAGCCGCACCACCAGGTCGGGGCGCACCCCCTGATGATCGGTGCTCGCCGTCACCTGCTCGGAGAAGTCGCAGTGCTCCAGCATGCCCGCCGCCTCGATGATGCGGCGCAGTTGATGCTCGCCCCACCGGCCGCGCACCTGAGGTGCGCGCAACGCCGCCACGAGCTGCTTCGTCTCCGTGCGCAGCTCGCCCGAGACCGCGCTCATCGAACGCACCTGCTCGCGCAGCTCGGAGTAGGCGTCGACGCGGTCGCGCTCCAACTCGGCCACCCGTATTTCGTAGCGGCGCAGCGTCTCGTGCAGCGGCGCCACCGCGCGCGCCACCGCCTCCTGCGACTGGGCGGTCGCCTCGTAGGAGAGCGCGCGCAGCGACTGCTCGAGCCGCCCCTCACCGTCGCGGGTCGCGCGCAGCGTCGCGTCCAGCCGGGCAATGTCCGTCGCGGACTTGGCGCGGGCGGCGAGCCACCCCAGAGCGCCGCCCGCACCGAGGCAGACGACCACCACGGCCAGCGTCGAGAGATCCACGTGCGGAAGCATGCCAAACAGGTACGACAAGAGGCTGACCTCACACGCCGGTCACCAGGCGCTCTTTTGCGGCGGCGCTAGTCTCGTACCCATGGAGCTCTTCTTGGTGATCGTGCTGGTCGCACTGGTCGCAGCCGCCGCGCTGTGGTGGCGGCGGGAGAGCGCGGCACGGCGGGAGCGGGCGCTCGCGGACGCGCGCGCCGAGGCGCAGCGGTGGTACGAGCGCCTCGGCGGCCAGGTGATGAACCTGCACGGCGACGACCCGGCGGTGCGCCAGGCGCTGGTCGACGCGGGGGAGCGGTACAACGCGGCCGGCAGCCAACTGGAGCAGGCGCGCAGCGTCCGACAGTACGAGCTGGCCCGGGAGACCGCGCTCGAAGGGCTCGCCTACGTCCGGGCCGCGCGGAGCGCCCTCGGCATCGACCCCGGCCCCGAGCTGCCCCCGCTGGCTGCCGCGCGCGGCGCCGGAGAGCTCACCCGGGAGCGTGAGGTCAACGTCCAGGGACAGAGTTTCCGGGCCGGCCCCAACCCCGGCGCCGGCACTCCTTATTACTACCCGGGCGGGCGTTACCAGGGCCGTCCCGTGCCGGCCGGGTGGTATTCGCAGCCGTGGTGGAAGCCGGCGCTCGCCGGCGCCGCGGGCGCGATCGGTGGTCTGCTCATCGCCGACGCCCTTTTCTCGCCGGCCTTCGCCGACCCCGGGTACGGCTTCGAGTCCGGTTATGACCAGGGCTTCGCCGACGGGGCCGATGCGGGCGGGGACGCCGGCGTCGATGACGGCGGTGGCGGCGATTTCGCCGGTGGCGATTTCGGTGGCGGTGATTTCGGTGGCGGCGACTTCGGCGGTGGCGATTTCGGTGGTGGCGATTTCGGCGGCGGCGACTTCTAACGGGACGCGTCGCGTCCCGTTAGCGCAATGATCGCGAAGACTTCGGCTCGCTCCGACGAGCCGGAGTCTTCGTCATTTCCGGGTACCGCTGACTGCCGTGCCGCTGGTTGTCGGTGCCGCTGAGCTCGACACGGGCTGGGTCGACGTCGGTCGGACGCGGTGGTGCGGCGACCGCCGCCTTCCTCCTCGGGCTGCGCATCCTCCGCGGCTGGCCGTAGACCGCCGGTCAGGTCAGGCTGGGTACGCCGGCGGCGAGGATCAGCCGCAGCCGGTCGTCGAAATCCGCCGGAAAGTCGTGCCCGAGCCCCGGCACCAGGTCGAGCCGGGACGCCAGACCGGCCTCGCGCAACTCCTCCAGCGCCGCGAGTGCCTCGTCGCGTACGTCGTCGTCCGCCTCGCCGAGAATCACGTGCCCGGTCAGTCCGCGTTGGGCAGCCGCCGACGCGATCGCGTAGTCGATGTGATCGGGGTCGATCGCCGGGGCGACCGCGATGAATCGTCCCGGCTCGCCGGGCCATCCCGCGAGCGCCCACCGCATCGCCTGCCGGCCCCCGGCCGAGAAGCCGGCAACGACCAGCGGAAGCCGTCGCACATCGGGGGGCAGGGTCCCGAACGCGGTCGTGATGTCGCGGGTGCCGACAGCGGCCTCCGGCCAGGAACGGTAGGTGGGGGTGTTGCGCTGCGACGATTCAAGGGCGACGAGTACGTAACCCGCGTCCAGCGCTCCCCGCCACTGCTCCATCGCGTCGTCCGCGTCCTGTCCCGCCCCGTGCAGCGCGACCAGCACGCCGATCGGCGGTCCGGCGGGCCGACGGAGTACGGGCGGCCGGGCGTCCCCGCTCGCGCGCACCGCGCGGGCGTGCGAGTCCTCGACGAACTCGGCGAACCCGTCGAGCTCCTGCAGGCTGGCCAGGTCGTCATCGTCGACCAGGATGCGCCGGTGCCACCAACCGCCGGCCCGGAAAGCCGCGCGCAGCTCGGCCAGCGCCTCGTCCGGATGTCCCGAGACGGCGAGCAGGCAGGCGGCCAGGTGGGCCAGGTCCGCGTGCCACGCGGGAAGCTCCGGGATCGCCGCTCGAACCAGCGCGACGCCGTCCGCGTAGCGCTCGCCGACATAGAGTTCGATCACTTCGTCGGTGATGGCGCGGTAACGAGCACGATCAGTCACCGCTTCATCACACCACACCGAACGGCTGCTCCGGCTGATGGGGTGATCTTCGGAAGTCGAACCCGGAACCGGCTTGTGCACGGTCCAACACGGACGGCGCGCATAGCGCGACCCGCGGCGCGCGCCGATCAAGGAAAGCCCCGGCAGGGAACGCCCACGCCGGCGGGTGCGCTAAAAGGCGCAGGCGATGACCAACTCCGGGGTGCGGTCGGGGAGGTAGTCGAGTTTTGCGATCCGGCCGGCCGACCGCACGTCGTCGGCCACCATCGCCAACCGCTCCAGCATCGCGGCCGGGCCGAGCGCCTCGGCGAGCGGCACATCCGTGCGCATCGAGAGCTTCCGCTCCGACTTGGCCCGGCGCACCTGCGTCAGCGCGCCACCGGCCAGCCGCAGCAGCGTCGGGTCACCGTCCTGCGCCGCCCGGTCCACCTCGTACGTCGTCGGCCACGGGGCGCGATGCACGGACCCGTACCGCCACCAGGACCAGACCTCCTCGGTGACGTAGGGCAGGAAGGGCGCGAAGAGCCGCAACTGCGCCGAGAGCGCGGTCGCCAGGGCGGCGCGGGCGGAGTCGGCGGCCGGCCCCGACCCGTACGCCCGCTCCTTGACCAGCTCGATGTAGTCGTCGCAGAACGTCCAGAAGAAGGCCTCGGCGGCCTGCAGCGCGGCGGTGTGGTCGTACCCGTCGAAGCCGTTCGTCGCGGTCGCGACCACCTGGGAGAGGCCGGCGAGCATCGACCGGTCCAGTGGCTCGGTGACCGGCGACCGCAGCGCGTCGGCTGCCCCCAGCCCCAACGCGAACTTCGACGCGTTGAGCAGCTTGGTCGCCAGCCGGCGACCGATCTTGATCTGGTCGGGGTTGAACGCCAGGTCGGTGCCGGGCCGCCCGCTCGCCGCCCAGTAGCGCACCGCGTCCGAGCCGTGCTGCTCCAGCAGCGCCATGGGGGTGACCACGTTCCCCTTGGACTTCGACATCTTCTTCCGGTCGGGGTCGAGGATCCAGCCGGAGAGGACGGTGTCCCGCCAGGGCAGGACGCCGTGCTCAAGGTGCGCGCGGACCACGGAGGAGAACAACCAGGTACGGATGATCTCCTGCCCCTGCGGCCGCAGATCCATCGGGAAGACCCGCGCGAAGAGGTCGGGGTCGGTTTCCCAGCCGGCGACGATCTGCGGGGTCAACGACGAGGTGGCCCAGGTGTCCATCACGTCGGGGTCGGCCACAAAGCCGCCCGGGCGCCCCCGCTGCGACTCCTCATATCCGGGCGGACACTCCGAAGAAGGATCAACCGGCAGCAACGACTCGTAGGGCGTGAGAGGCTGGGAGTGGTCCGGCTCGCCAGCGTCGTCGAGCCGGTACCAGACCGGCACGGGCACGCCGAAGAAGCGCTGCCGGCTGATCAGCCAGTCGCCGGTCAGGCCCCCGACCCAGTGTTCGTAGCGGTGTCGCATGTGCGCCGGCACCCAGTTCAGCTGCCGTCCCCGCTCGACGAGCGCGTCCCGCAGCTCGGCGTCGCGACCGCCGTTGCGGATGTACCACTGCCGGGTCGACACGATCTCCAGCGGTGAGTCGCCCCGCTCGTAGAACTTCACCGGATGCGTTACGGGTCGCGCCTCGCCGACCAGGTCGCCCGTCTCCGTCAGCAGCTCGACGATCTGCCGTCGGGCGGCGTTGACGCCCTTGCCGGCGAGCGGCGCGTAGCGCGCCGGGTCGACACCGGCCGGGGCGTCGGGCAGCAGCCGGCCGTCCCGGCCGATCACCACGCGGGTGTCGAGCTGCAGCTCACGCCACCACGTCACGTCGGTCAGGTCACCGAAGGTGCAGACCATCGCGATGCCGGTGCCCTTCGCCGGGTCCGCCAGCGGGTGCGCGTGGACCGGCACCTCGACGCCGAAAAGCGGGGTACGGGCGGTGCCGCCGACCAGGTCGGCATAGCGCTCGTCGTCCGGGTGGCAGACCAGCGCCACGCACGCCGGCAGCAGCTCCGGCCGGGTGGTGTCGATGAGGATCTCCGGCTCGGGCAGGCCATGACTGCCGGGAGCGGTGGCGGAGCCGCGGAAGCGCAGCGTGTGGTAGGCGCCGGGCCGTTCCCGGTCCTCCAGTTCGGCCTGCGCGACGGCGGTCGCGAAACCTACGTCCCACAGCGTCGGCGCCTCCGCCGTGTACGCCTCGCCCCGCTCCAGGTTCCGCAGGAACGCCCGCTGGGAGGTGGCGCGGGCCGTGCGGCCGATCGTCGTGTACGTCAACGACCAGTCGACCGAGAGCCCGAGCCGCCGCCACAGCGCCTCGAAGATCTGCTCGTCCTCGGCGGTGAGCCGCTCGCAGAGCTCGACGAAGTTGCGGCGGGAGATCGAGACGGGGTTCTTGCGCGCCTCGGCGCTGATCGGCGTGGCGGGCGGCCGCCACGCCGGGTCGTACGGCAGCGACGGGTCGCAGCGCACCCCGTAGACGTTCTGCACCCGGCGCTCGGTGGGGAGGCCGTTGTCGTCCCAGCCCATCGGGTAGAAGACGGTGCGCCCGCGCATCCGCTGGAAGCGCGCGACCGTGTCGGTGTGCGTGTACGAGAAGACGTGACCCATGTGCAGCTCGCCGGATACGGTCGGCGGAGGCGTGTCGATCGCGTATACGTTCGACCGGCTCTTCGACCGGTCGAACGCGTACGTGCCCTCCTCCTGCCAGCGGCGCGACCAGGTCTCCTCGATGCCGTCCAGGCTGGGACGCTCGGGGATACCGGCGCGCTCGTAACGCTCCGTATCAGCCATTGGCCGATCGTACGGCCGGCGCATGACGCCAGCCACGCGTTAACGCCCGTGCCGCGCCAGGTCGTAGCGGAGTCCGCGTCGCGCCCCGTGCCGCTTGTTCAGACGAGGCTGTCCCGCCACTGCCGGTGCAGGGCGGCGTAGCGGCCGCCGCCGGTGATCAGCGACTGCGGGGGCCCGTCCTCGACGATCCGCCCGCCGTCGAGGACCAGCACCCGATCGGCGATCTCGACTGTGGAGAGACGGTGGGCGATCACCAGTGCGGTACGGCCACCCGTACCGCCCCCGTTCGCGCCGTCGGCGGGGGAGCGCAGGATGGTGCGGAGCGCCCGCTGCACGAGTCGTTCGCTCGGCACGTCGAGCGACGAGGTCGCCTCGTCGAGTACGAGCACCGCGGGGTCGGCGAGGAACGCCCGCGCGAACGCGACGAGCTGCCGCTGCCCGGCCGAGAGCCGGCCGCCACGCCGCTGCACGTCGGTCGCGTACCCGTCGGGAAGGTCCGCGATGAACGCGTGCGCCCCGATCGCCCGCGCCGCCGCCTGCACGTCGGCGTCGCTCGCCTCCGGCCGGCCGAACCGGATGTTGTCGGCGACGGTGCCGCCGAAGAGGTGGTTCTCCTGGGTGACCATGACGATTTCCCGGTGCAGCTCGGCCTCCGTCAGCTCGCGCAGGTCGACCCCGTCGAGCGTGACGGCCCCGGTGACCGGGTCGTAGAACCGGGCCACCAGCTTGGCGATCGTCGACTTGCCGGCTCCGGTCGCGCCGACGAGCGCGATGGTCTGCCCGGGCGGCACGCGCAGCGTCATCTCGGGCAGGACCAGTTCCTCGGGGCGGTAGCCGAAGGTGACTCCGCGAAGCTCCAGCGCGCCCCGGCCTGCGGCCGCGTGTGGCCGGGGTCGCGCCGGCCGCTCCGGCTCGGGCACGGCGGGCTTCTCATCGAGTACGCCGGAGAGCTTCTCCAACGCGGCCGTCGCCGATTGCAGCGCGTTGTAGAACTGGCTCAACTCCTGCATCGGCTCGAAGAAGCGGCGCAGATAGAGCAGGAAGGCGGCGAGCACGCCGATGTCGGTCTCCCCGCGCAGCACCCGCCAGCCGCCGTACGTCAGCACCACGGCGATCGTGACGTTGCCGATCACCTTGATCCCCGGCGAGTACGTGGCGATGAGGCGGAACGCACGCAGGTTGGCGCGGCGGTAGTCGTCGTTCAGGTCGGCGAAGATCTGCTGGTTGCGCGGCTCGCGGCGGAAGGCGTGCACGGCACGGATGCCGCCGAGTGACTCGACAAAGTGGACGATCACCAGCGCGACCGCCTCGCGGGTGCGCCGGTAGGCCAGCGCCGACGCGCGTGCGAACCAGCGGGACAGCCACAGCAGGAACGGGAACGCCAGCAGGGTGACCGCGGCCAGTGGGGGATCCAGCCAGAGCAGGATGCCGGCCACGGAGATGACCGACAGGCCGGCGAGCACCAGATCGTCGATGCCGCCGTCGACCAGCTCGGCGATCGAGTCCATGTCACTGGTGAGCCGGGCGACGACCCGTCCGGAGGTGTAGCGCTCGTGAAAGCCCACCGAGAGACGCAGGAAATGTTCGTACACCCGCTTGCGCAGATCGAGCAGGACGGCCTGGCCGATGCGCGCGGACAGGGTGAGGAAGCCGCGCGTGCCGGCGTATTCGGTGGCGGCGGTGAGGATGAACGCGGTGGCGACGGCGGCGAGCACCGTCGGGTCGTCGCCGCGGCGCAGCGGCGGAATGCCCCGGTCGATGCCGAGCATCACCAGGTAGGGGCCGGCCATGGCGGCCCCGTTCTGCAGCAGCAGGAGCAGCACGGTCACCGCGATCAACCGGCGGTGCGGGCGCAGCAGCGAACCGAGCAGCGCGCGACTGCGGGTGCGGAGCCGGGCGAGGGCGGGCGCGGACGGCTCGCCCTCAGTGGCGATGCCGCGCCAGCCCCCGTCGTCCGCCGTCACGACCGGACAAGCCCGACGTCGTCCGGATCTTCGGCCTCCGCGGAGAGCGCCGCCCGGTAGGCCGGCACGGTGGCGAGCAGGTGTGAATGGGTGCCGACGGCGGCGATCCGGCCGTCGGCGATCAACGCCACCCGGTCGGCGAGCGCCACGGTCGACGGCCGGTGCGCCACGAGCAGCGCGGTCGTGCCGCGCAGCACCCGCGCCAGCGCCCGTTCGACCAGCGCCTCGGTGTGCACGTCGAGGGCCGAGAGCGGGTCGTCGAGCACGAGCACGCGGGGGCGGCCGAGCACCGCGCGGGCCAGCGCGAGACGCTGCCGCTGCCCCCCGGACAGCGACATGCCCTGCTCGCCGATCCGCGTCTCCAGGCCCCACGGCAGGTCGTACACGAAGTCGCCCTGCGCGAGGGCGAGCGCGGCGCGCACGTCGTCATCGGTGGCGTCGCTGCGGCCCAGGGTGAGGTTTTCCCGCACCGACATGGAGAAGAGCGTCGGATCCTCGAACGCCACGCCGACGACCCGGCGCAGATCGGTGAGGCGGAGATCCCGGATGTCGTGCCCGTCGAGCGTGATCCGTCCGGCCGACACGTCGTAGAGGCGGGGCACGAGCGACACCAACGTCGTCTTGCCGCAACCGGTCGCGCCGACGACGGCGAGGGTCTCGCCGGGCCGGACCGTCAGGTCGACGTCGTTCAGCACGCGGCGGCCGACATCCGGATAGCTGAAGGCGACGCCCTGAAAGCAGAGCTCGCCGCGGATGGTCTCGACACTCACCGCGGCGGCGGCACGTCGGTCTACGATGGACGGCTGAGCGTCGAGGACCTCGTGGATGCGGTCGGCGGCCGTCATCGCCTCCTGTGCGTTGGCGATGATCCAGCCGAGCGACTCGATCGGCCAGACGAGCGTCAACTGCAGCGTCACGAAAGCCACCAGTTGCCCGATGGTGAGCCGGTCACCCGCTACCGCGACCGCGCCGGTGACCAGCACCACCGCGAGCGTCAGGTTGGGTACCAGGTCGAACTCCGCCGAGGTGCGGGACAGCAGGCGCCCCTTGCCCACGGCGGTGTCGTGCAGCCGACTGGCGCGGGCGGCGAACCGGGCCACCATGTGTCGCCGCCGTCCGAACGCCTTGATGGTGCGCAGGCCCTGCGCCGACTCCTCGACCAGCGTGGCGACGTCGCCCTGCTCGTCCTGCATCCGCCGGGACGCCACCAGATAGGCGCGGGTGAACCGGCGGCTGAAGACGAAGAGCGGCACCGCGCTCGCCGCGACGAGGAGCCCGAGCGGCCGGTGCAGGTGCAGCAGCAGGGCCACCACGGTCAGGTAGGTGGCGCTGTTGACGATCAGGAAGATGAGGCCGAAGGAGAGGAACCGCCGGATCACCGACAGGTCGCTGGTGACCCGGGAGAGGAGTTGCCCGGACTGCCACCGGTCGTGAAAGGAGATCGGCAGCCGTTGCAGGTGGGCGTAGATCTCGTCGCGGATGGTGGCCTCCATGCCGACCGCCGACGCGGACTGCACCCAACGACGTACGAAGATCAGCCCTGCCTCGGCGAGCCCGAGCAGCAGCGCGAGTGCGCCGAGGCGCAGCAGCCCGGCCGGGTCGCCCCGGGCGATGGGGCCGTCGACGACCCGTTGGATGACGAGCGGCACCGCGATGGACGCCGCGGTCGCCCCCGTCGCGGCGAGCAACAGTCCGCCGAGCTGACCCTGGTAGGGGCGGAGATATCGCCGCAGGCGCCACAGATTCCTCAGTGGATGCGATGTCGTCCCGCCGCCCCGGGCGCGGTGTTGCTCACTGTCAGCAGCCACTCAGTGACGTTATCGGCCGGGGCTGACAATTCACGGGTTAGTGCCGCTCATGACCGAGAAGCCACTTCTTCACCTCCAGGCCCCACCGGTAGCCGCCGAGAGACCCGTCGGTGCGCAACACCCGGTGACACGGGACGAAGAGCGCGGCGGCGTTGCGGGCGCACGCCGCCGCCGCGGCCCGTACCGCGAGGGGGCGGCCGGCCAGTTCGGCGAAACCGGTGTAGGTGAGCGGCTCGCCCGACTTCACCCGCCGCAGCACCTGCCAGGCATGGGTCATGAACGCCCCACCCGTGTGCTGCTCGACCGGCACCGCGTCGATCGCCGTCAGATCGCCGTCCAGATAGGACCGCACCGCGTCGGTCACCGCACCGAGCTCGGGTCGCGACCGCACCGGACCGCGCAGAGTCGGGTGTACGACGGCGAGCACCGCCTCGACCTGCGCGGTGAAGCCGGCGCCGCGCACCGCCCCCGACTCGCTCACGATGATGGTGAGCGGCCCCGCCGGCGTATCCATGGTCGTGCTGTTCATGCCTGCTCCTTCGGCGTCGAGCTGACAATGCTGCCTTTCCGCTCGCGACTGCGGGGCTCGCTGCGCTCACTCCTCGCGCTCGCCGTGCCGGCTTTTCGCTCGCGACTGCGGGGCTCGCTGCGCTCACTCCTCGCGCTCGCCGACCAGAGGCGGACCACAGCGTACGAGCGCCAGGGGCGCCACCGCGCCGCGTGGGCGTCGAGGGTCTTCGGGTCATCGGGGAGGCCGAGCGCCCGCGCGCCCCGGCGTACGGCCAGATCGGTCGCGAGGAAGACGTCGGGGTTGCCGAGCGCGCGCATCGCGACGTACGCGGCGGTCCACGGGCCGATCCCCGGCAGCGCGGCGAGTTTCCCGACCAGCTCGTCGGAGTCGGCGCCGGGATCCAGGTCGAGCAGCCCCTCGGCGACGGCCCGGGACAGTGCGCGGATCGTCTCCCGTCGCGCGGCCGGCATCCCGAACGCCCCGTCCGGCAGCGCCAGCATCTGCTCGGCGGTGGGGAACGCGCGGAATCCCGCCCCGCCCTCGGTCGTCGCGGTCGCGCTCGTGGCGGCGGCCAGGTGGGACAGCGTGGTGCGGGCGCCGGCCACGGAGACCTGCTGGCCGACGATCGCCCGGAGCGCCATCTCGAAGCCGTCGACCGCCCGCGGCACGCGTACCCCGGGGTCCTTCGCGACCACGGCGGTGAGCGCCGGGTCCGCGGCGAGGGTCGCGTCGACGGCCTCGGGGTCGGCGTCCAGGTCGAGCAGCCGGCGGCAGCGGGCCACGGCCGGCGCCAGGTCGCGCACGTCGGCCAGGCGCAGCGTGGCCGCGACGTGGTCGGGGAGCGGTGTCAGCGCGACGGTCGCGGCACCGTGCGGCAGCAGCAGACCGCGCCGGTACGTGCCGTCGGCCACCTCCTCGACGCCCGGTACGGCGCGCCGGGCCAGAAACTCCAGTAGCGCGTCGACGTGCAGCGGCGGCCGGTACGCCAGCCGGAGATTGATCGTGCCGCCCTCGCTGTCGCCGCCCCCGGTGTCGGGGCGAGCCCGTCGGCGCACCGAGTCGCGCAGCTGGGATGGCGCGGAGCCGTACACCTCGCGCATCGTGTCGTTGAACTGCCGCACGCTGCCGAAGCCCGCCGCGAACGCGATCCCGGCGAGGCCGAGGTCGGTCGTCTCGACCAGGATGCGGGCGGTCTGCGCCCGTTGCGCGCGGGCCAACGCGAGCGGCCCGGCGCCGAGCTGCGCGGTGAGCATGCGGTGCAGGTGCCGCTCGGTGTAGCCGAGGCGGCGGGCCAGGCCGGGCACACCGTCCCGGTCCACGACGCCGTCACCGATCAGCCGCATCGCCCGCCCGGCGAGGTCCCCGCGTTCGTCCCACTCGGGCGAGCCGGGGGAGGCGTCGGGGCGGCAGCGGCGGCAGGCGCGGAAGCCGGCGCGCTGGGCGGCCGCGGCGGAGGGGTAGAACCGGACGTTGACCCGCTTCGGCGTGGTGGCGGGGCAGGACGGGCGGCAGTAGATGCCGGTCGAGGTGACGCCCGTGTAGAACCAGCCGTCGAACCGCTGGTCACGGCTGTCGACCGCCCGGTAGCACCGCTCGAAGTCAAGTTCCACGCCACCGATCCTGCCTCGCCGCCCACCCCGTTGACTCGCGGGATTCGGACGCGACCGTCCGGGTCACTGCCAGCGGCTTTACTCGCCGGGCATCAGGATGGTCGACAACAGGCGTCGCGTGCGCCCCTCGCCGGGCCGCTGGGCCAGCCGCGGCGCGAAGACGGCGCCGAGTTCGGCGAGCAACTCCCGCAGCTCGTCGTCCGTCAGGTACATCGCCGCCTGCCGGTAGCCCACCAGGTCGCGGTCGAAGTCGATCTCGTCGCGGGTGAGGTAGCGGTCGAAGTCGGCGAGGAGCGCGGCGACGAAGGTCATGAACCCCCGCCGGTGCTCCTCGACCCCCATGGTGGCCGTTTCCGTGCCGGTGACCGACGCGTTCGCGCTCTGCAGCCGGTAGGTGCGTTCGACCGCACCGCGCACCCGACGCTCCGCGACCACCTCGAGCACCTCGCCGTCGGCGAGGGCGCCGACGTGCCGGTAGAGCGTCGCGGGAGGCACCTCCGGAAGCTCGTCGCGGAGCTCCGCCGTGGTCAGCATGCGATCGCCGAGGAACGCCTGGACGATCCGCAGCCGCACCGGATGCAGAAGGAGATCGGCACTCGCCATGCCGTTAATGTTCTCATACTTGACATCGTTATCAAAGACGATAATGATGGGAACACAACGAGCTATCAGAGGAGCCACCATGAGCACCGTGACCATCACCGCCGACGCGATCGAAGTGCGGCTCGACACCGCCGAGAAGATCGGCAGCCTCCGCGGCGACCTGCGTGTTCCGCGCACCGCGGTCACGTCCGTCGAGATCGTCGAGGACGCGCTCGCCGCCACGGAAGGGCTCCGGGTCGGCCTCGGCGTGCCCGGTCACCGCAAGCTCGGCACCTGGCACACGCTGCACGGCAAGGAGTTCGTCGACGTACGCAAGGGGCAGCCGGCCGTACGGATCCGTCTCGACGCGGAGACGTTCGACTCCCTCCTGCTCGGCGTCGACGACCCGCAGGCCGTCGTCCGGTCGCTCGGCGCCTGACCGGACACACTCGAACTCCCACCCACGATCGAGAGAGACCCCGTGCGCGACATCGCCCTCCGTTTCACCGCCGCGGACCAGACCCTGGCCGGCACGCTCACGCTGCCTCCGGGCACCGGCCCGTTCCCGGCCGTCGTGCTGATCTCCGGCTCGGGACCGCTCAACCGAGACTCCGACCATCGCAAGGGAGCGTTCGGGGTGTCCCGGGAGCTCGCGGTGGCGCTGGCCGGCGCGGGTGTGGCCTCGCTGCGCTACGACAAGCGCGGCGTGGGGGAGAGCACCGGGTCGTTCCTCACCGCCGGACTCACCGACAACATCGGCGACGCGCGGTCGGCGCTCGGCGCGCTCGCCGCCCGACCGGAGGTGGACGCCGCCCGGCTCTTCCTCGTCGGGCACAGCGAGGGGGCGCTGATCGCCACGGCGCTCGCCGGCGAGCGCGCTCCGGTCGCCGGAGTGGTGCTGCTCGCCGGGGCGGCGAAGCCCGGGGCGGCCATCCTGCGCTGGCAGGCCGAGATGCTGCTGCCGAGCCTGCCGGCGCCGGTCCGGTTCCTGCTCCGGCTCACCCGCACCGATCTCGTCGCGAAGGTGCTCAAGAACCACGACCGGCTCCGGGCGACCACGACCGACGTCGCGCGCCTGGGCGGCGTACGCGTGAACGCCCGCTGGTTCCGCGAGTTCCTCGACCACGACCCGTCGGCGGATCTCGCGGCGATCCGGGTGCCGGTGCTCGCCATCACCGGCGGCAAGGACCTGCAGGTCGACCCGGACGACCTGGACGCGATCGCCGGACTGGTCCCGGCGCCGGTCGAGACCTGGCGCCCGGACGACGTGACACACACGTTGCGCCGGCAGCCGGGCGAGGCGTCGCTGCGGAAATACCGCGCCGAGCTGCGCGGACCGGTCGACGCGGAGCTGATGGGTCGGGTCACCGGGTGGCTCACCACGCACGCCGAGGCGCGGCGGAGCGCCGTCTGACGGTGGCGCCTGCCATCCTTGGCGCGTGACAGAAAGTGGATCACGTCAGGACAGGGTCGCCGGCGCGTTGCTCGGGGTGCACGCCGGAGACGCGCTCGGCGCGACGGTGGAATTCTCCTCCTGGGCGAGCATCCGCGCCCGCTACCCGCGGGGGCTCAGCGAGATCGTCGGCGGCGGCCCGTTCGACTGGCCGCCGGGGCACGCCACCGACGACACCGACCTGACCCGCGCCGTGCTGCTGGCCTACCTGACGCCGTCGGACGACGTCGTGCGCGTCGCCGCCGACCACATGCTGGCGTGGCTCGAAGGCGACTGGCCGGACCGGAGACCGGGATCGCGTCCAGTCGACATCGGCGGGGCGACCTCGACCGGGCTGGAGCTTTACCGGCGGACGCGTGATCCGCGCGCCGCCGGGTCGGGCGCCGGCCGCGCCGGTAACGGGTCGCTCATGCGGTGTATCCCGACGGCGCTCGCCGTGGCCGAGCGGGAGCGGCGGATCCGGGAGTCGGTGGAGATCTCCGCGATCACGCATGACGACGAGCGGTGCACCGTGGCCTGCGCCGCGTACAACGAGATCGCCGCGGCCCTGGTGGCCGGCACGAGTCCGGAACGGGCGGTGAAGCTCGGCGTGCGGACCGCGTCCGAGCTGGGCAGCCGGCCGGTCGCGGACGCGATCGGGTACGGGTCGCGGCTGGCCCCCGCGACGATGGCCACCACCGGCGAAACCGGCCTGCTGGACAACGCCGCGGGCTTCGTCCTCGATTCGCTGAGCCTCGCCGTCGCCGCTCTCCTCGACCCGCGCCCGCTGCCGGCGGTCCTGATCGACATCGTCCGGGTCGGTCACGACACCGACACCAACGCCGCGATCGCCGGCGGACTGCTCGGCGCGCGGGACGGAGCGGCGGCGATCCCGCCCGCCTGGCGCGCGTTGCTGCAGTTCGGCGATGAGTTCACCGCGGCGGCGCAACGGCTCATCCCTCCGGTTGCGTGGCCCTGACGCGCTCAGCCGCTGAGCGAGCCGGCCCCCGCACCCGAGAGACGTCCACTGCGCGGCTGGCCGTCACCGAGCCACCGGCGCGTCGCGCTCGTGGCGCCGCGGGCGTGCCTCGCCCTGCTCTGGCTGACCTGGGCGCTCCTGGCCTGGTGGTGGTGGCCGCGCCCCGTCGACCCGGACCAGGCCGTGCTCCTCAGTCCCCGACCAGCACAGCGCGCCGCTTCGGCTCGCGTACCGCGGCTCGGACACGACCGGGGCGAGCGGGCAACTGCCCGAGGGCGGTGGCGGCCAGGGCCACGGCGAATCCGGCTGCTTGCGCGAGGGTCAGCCCCTGGTCGAGGGCTATCCAGCCCAGGATCGCGGCGGTCAGTGGGCTCAGCACGCCGAGCAGCGACACCTGCATGGCGGGGAGGCGCTGCGCCCCGCGGAACCACAGCGCGTACGCGACCGCGGTGCCGGCCAGCGTGAGCCAGGTGTAACCGCCGACCGCCCGGCCGTCCAGCGCCGGTGGTAGGCCTTCCGCCGCGAGCGTGAGCGGGGCGAGCAGGAGTCCACCCGCGGTCAGTTGCCAGCCCGTGAGCGTGAGCACGCTGACGCCGTCCGGCCGCCCCCATCGTCGGGTGAATACGAGGCCGGTGGCCATCACGGCCGCTCCCGCGAGACCGGCGACGACGCCGAGCGCGTCGAGGCCGGCGCCGGGGCGGACGACGACCAGCGCCACCCCGGCGACCGCGGCCAGCGCGGCGAGGATGCGGCCCGGCCGTGGTCGTTCGGCGAGAACGGCAGCGCCGAGGACGGCGACCAGCAGCGGTTGCGTCGCCCCGAGCACGGCGGCGACTCCACCCGGCAGCCGGTAGGCGGCGAAGAAGAGCAGCGGGAAGAACGCTCCGATGTTGAGGAGTCCGAGCATCGTCGCCCGCCACCACCATCGTCCGCGCGGCAGTTGTCGGGTCACGGCCAGCAGCAGCAGGCCGGCTGGCAGCGCCCGTGCGGTGGCGGCGAGCAGCGGGCGGTCCGGCGGCAGCAGCTCCGTGGTGACGAGGTACGTCGTGCCCCACGCCACGGGGGCCATGGCGGTCAGCGCCACGTCGGCGGCGGTGCGGTGCGGCATCGTGGATCTCGCATTCGTCTTAGTTCTAAGTAGCTTAGTACTAATATAATCATGAGAAAGATGCTCGTGGGGAAGTGAGTGAGGCACAATACGGTCGTGGCCGAGGGAGAGACAGACAGCGACGCCGTTGACCGCATCGTCGAGCAGTGGCGGCACGAACGCCCCGACATGGCTCCCGAACCGATGGCCGTTTTCGGCCGCGTCTACCGCCTGGCCCGCATCGTCGGGGACGGGCAGGAAAAGGTGTACGCCCGCTGGGGCATCACGCGTGGGGAGTTCGACGTCCTCGCGACCCTGCGCCGCGCCGGCACCCCGTACACCCTCTCGCCGAAGGCGATGACCGCTGCCCTCATGCTGACTTCGGGCGGCATGACCGGGCGGCTCGACAAGCTCGAACGCGCCGGGCTGGTCACGCGCTCCCCGGATCCCACCGACCGCCGCGCCCTTCAGATCGCGCTCACCGAGCGCGGCAAGCGCGTCGTGGAGGAAGCGGCGGACGCCGGTCTCGAGCTCCAGCGACGGGCGCTCGACACGCTCTCCGCCGACGATCAGGCCCAGCTCGGCGACCTGCTGCGCAAGCTCCTGGCTGCCGTGGAGGAGGCCTGACGGCAGGCGTGGTCGCTGCGCGGCACGAGCGCCAGGGCAGACCCCCGCCGGACGCCGCGTAGACTGGCCGCCCGTGAGTCTCAGCATCGGCATCGTCGGCCTGCCCAACGTCGGCAAGAGCACCCTGTTCAACGCTCTGACCAAGAACAACGTGCTCGCGGCGAACTATCCGTTCGCCACCATCGAGCCCAACGTCGGGGTGGTCGGTCTGCCGGACCTGCGGCTTCCGCAACTCGCCGAGATCTTCGACTCGCAGAAGATCGTCCCGGCGCCGGTGTCGTTCGTCGACATCGCCGGCCTGGTCCGTGGTGCCTCGAAGGGGCAGGGCCGGGGCAACGCGTTCCTCGCGAACATCCGTGACGCCTCGGCCATCTGCCAGGTCGTCCGGGTCTTCTCCGACCCCAATGTGGTGCATGTCGACGGCAAGGTCTCGCCCTCCGACGACATCGAGACGATCAACACCGAGCTGATCCTCGCCGACCTGCAGACGCTGGAGAAGGCGCTGCCGCGGCTGGAGAAGGAAGCAAAGCTCAAGAAGGACCGCCTCCCGGCCGTGGCCGCCGCGAAGAAGGCGGTCGAGCTGCTCGACGGCGGCACGACGCTCTACGCGGGCGCGGCCACGGCCGGCATCGAGCTGGACGAGCTGCGCGAGCTGCACCTGCTCACCACCAAGCCCTTCCTCTACGTTTTCAACGTCGACGAGGGGGAGCTGGCCAACGAGGAGCTGCTGAACGAGCTGCGGACCCTCGTCGCACCCGCCGAGGCCGTGTTCATGGACGCCAAGGTCGAGTCCGAGCTCATCGACCTGCCCGCCGATGAGGCGCGCGAGCTGCTGGAGTCGATCGGGCAGGCCGAGCCGGGCCTCAACCAGCTGATCCGGGTCGGCTTCCGCACGCTCGGGCTGCAGACGTACCTCACCGCGGGCCCGAAGGAGACGCGGGCCTGGACGGTCGCGGTCGGCGCGACCGCGCCGGAGGCCGCGGGTGTGATTCACTCCGACTTCCAGCGCGGCTTCATCAAGGCCGAGGTCGTCTCCTTCGACGATCTCATCGCGGCCGGCTCGATGGCCGCCGCCAAGGCGGCAGGCCGGGTGCGGATCGAGGGCAAGGAGTACGTGATGCAGGACGGCGACGTGGTGGAGTTCCGGTTCAACGTCTGAAGCAGCCCCGTGCGCCGATGAAGCCGAAACCGCCGCCCTCACTCGACCTGGCCGTCATGCCCGATCACGACCTCGAGTCGGAAGGCGTCTATCGGAGACTGGGTTTCTTCGACACGGACCTCAGTGGCCGGGTGGCGGAGTCGGTCGACTTTTCGCAGTGCCGGTTCAAAGGCGCCGACCTGTCCGGGGTGAACCTGGGGCGGGCGGAGGTCACGGACTGCCTGTTCGAGAAGAGCAACCTGGCGAACCTGCGGGCCGGGCGGTCGTCGCTGATCCGAACGCGGCTGTCGATACTCCGCATGACCGGGTTCACCTGGCTCGACGGTGTCGTCAGAGACGTGACCTTCGAGGAATGCCGGCTCGACCTGTCGGGATGGCGGTTCACCGATTTCAGGTCGGTCATCTTCACGAAGTGCAACCTGAGCAAGGCCGACTTCACCGGAGCCGACCTGACCGGTGCCCAGTTCATCGGCTGTGACCTCACCCGCGCGCAGTTCTCCAACGCCAAGATGAGCGGTACGCGGTTTGACGACTGCACGTTGCTCGACGTCGGCGGAGTCACCAGCTGGGAGGGGGCGGTGCTGCGCAACCAGGACCTGGTGGCGCTCTCCTACACGCTGGCCGCGGCACTGGGCATCCGTATCGACGACGACAGCGAGTGATCGACTGCGCGCGGTGATTACGAGATGTAGTGCAGGATGACGTTGTGGACGTGGTGGCTCTTCTGGTCGCCGCGGAATTCGATCTCGTAGCTGTGCGTGCCCACGTGGATGGCGATCGTGCCGGTCGAGAAGAACGAGCCTCCCCATGACTTGTTGCTGACCACACTGACGCTCGTGATCTTCGAGTAGGGGATGCTCGTGATCGCGACCTTCTTGCCGACGAACGACTTGTCCTGGATGATCACGCGACGGTTGGTAAGGCCGATGAAGCCGGTCCCTGCGCCGATCGCGTCGTAGACGGCGATCACCTGCTCGCCCTCGAGCAGGCCGCTCTGGATCTGCTGGAACTGCTCACGGCGGTCATAGGTCGCGTTGGCCATGACCCGACGGTAGGGCCGCGGCGCAACGGGGCGGTGCGTGCCCGATCCGGGAGGATCGCGGTGGCTCCTGATCCGGAAGGATCGCGGTGGCTATAGCCCCCGGAATCCTTCGCGATCACTGTGGCCGCGGCGGCGGCGGCGCGCGACGCGCGGTCAGTGGCCGCTGATTACCGTGCGGTACGCGTCCTCGATCCGGGCGGCCAGTGTAACGTCACTTTCGGTGATCCCGTCGTTCTCCTGCGAGCCCAGTTTGATCTGCGTGTGCCCGTCGAGCCGCCGGATCTCCGGACGCAGATGCAGCGCGTCCGCGACCACCTTGATGCGCTCGGTGAGCGCGGCGTGTTGGCTTTCGTCGAGCAGAAGGGTGCGTTTGAGCTGTCGACCTTCCCGGCTCCAGCCCGTCAACACCGTCAGGGCGTCGCTGAGGTAGTCGCGACCGCTTCGCCCAGCCCACAGAGCACGCATAGCCACACCTCCCAGGCGTCGTTGCCGGCTTGTGGCCAAATCGTCGCCATCCCGTGTCCTCGTCGGTGACCTTAGTCTTCCCGCTGAGCGGCTGGTGTGTCGACATCCACATTTCCGGGTTCTGCTGCACTACAGGGCGGTGGCTGCACCCGAATTCCTGATTGATCTGGCACCCTGGAGCGCCGTGCAGACCGAACGGCCGTACCAAAGGATCATCGTCGGTGCCGCGATCGTCGAAGCCGGCCGCGTGCTCGGCTGCGCCCGGGCGCATCCACCCGAAGTAGCCGGAATGTGGGAGTTCGCCGGCGGAAAGGTGGAGCCGGGCGAGACGGAGACCGCGGCACTGGCCCGGGAATGCGTCGAGGAACTCGCCGTACGCGTCGAGGTCGGTGCCCGGGTCGGCCCCGACGTGCCGCTCGCGCACGGGCGGGCCCTGCTCCGGGTCTATCAGGCGCGCCTCGTTGGCGGCGACGAGCCGCAGGCGCTGGAGCACGCGGAGATCCGGTGGCTGACGCCCGACGAACTCGACGACGTGACCTGGCTCCCGGCCGACCGGCCGATCGTGGCGGCGCTGCGCCCGCTCCTCGCCGCGCACCACTGAGCGCGTCACGGACGCACGGCAGAAGGGGCCGCCGGCAGCGCCGGCGGCCCCTGCCACGTATACCCGCGTTAGTGCGGCTGGTCGGGGTGGCTGTAGTTGAGCGCCTCGCCGCGGAGCGGGAAGCGCACGTCGTCGCCGAAGGGCGACGGCGCGGCCGGACGGTCAGCGGTGAACTCGCTGATCGCCAGCTTGCCGTTGTCACCGACCGGCGGCGCCACCGGCGGCGGCACCACCCGGTGCCAGTTGACCGCGCGCTCGGCGTCGGCCTCGGGGGAACGTTCGTCGGGCGGGGGGACCGGAGTCACAGTCGGCAGCGGCTCTACGCGAGCCGTGCTGGGAGCGGCGTCCTTGTCCCGTCGGAAGATCTTGCTACCAAGCCACACCAGAGGATCGTAACGCCGGTCCACCACGCGTTCCTTCATGGGGATGATCGCGTTGTCGGTGATTTTGATGTGCTCCGGGCAGACCTCGGTGCAGCACTTGGTGATATTGCAGTAGCCGAGCCCCTGTTCCTGCTGCGCGTGCTCCTTGCGGTCGGTCCTCGCGTCCAGCGGATGCATGTCCAACTCGGCCGCGCGGATGAAGTAGCGGGGGCCGGCGAACGCCTTCTTGTTCTCCTCGTGGTCCCGCACGACGTGGCAGGTGTTCTGGCACAGGAAGCACTCGATGCACTTGCGGAACTCCTGCGAGCGCTCGACGTCGACCTGCTGCATCCGGTAGTCACCGGGCGCGATCTGCTGCGGGGGAGCGAACGCCGGGGTCTCCCGCGCCTTCTCGTAGTTGAAGGAGACGTCGGTGACGAGGTCACGGATGACCGGGAAGGTCCGCAGCGGCGTGACCGTGACCGTCTCGGTCTCCTCGAAGGTGGACATCCGGGTCATGCACCCCAGCCGGGGCATCCCGTTGATCTCCATCGAGCAGGAACCGCACTTGCCGGCCTTGCAGTTCCACCGGCAGGCGAGGTCGGGCGCCTCGGTGGCCTGCAGCCGGTGGATCACGTCCAGCACGACCTCGCCCTCGTTGACCTCGACCTGGTAGTCCTGCAGGTCGCCGCCGGCCTCGTCGCCCCGCCAGACCTTGAAGTGGCGCTTGGTGGCCATTATTTCGCCTCCTCAGCGAGAGCGTCCCCGGCGAGCGCGTCGAACTCCGCGAGCTCCTCGTCGGTCAGGTACTTGCCGAGCTCCGCCCGATCGAAGAGCTGGGCGAGCTCACCGCGCATCTTCGGCAGCGGCTTGTGCTCCAGCCGCACCTGGTCGGACTCCAGGGAACAGACCAGGTTGACCCGCCGCCACGACGGCTGCATCCGGGGGAAGTCCTCGCGGGTGTGACCGCCACGCGATTCCTCCCGCTCGAGCGCCGCCTTCGCGGTGCACTCCGAGACCACCAGCATGTTGCGCAGGTCCAGCGCCAGGTGCCAGCCGGGGTTGTAGCGGCGACCGCCGGCCGCGCTCACCTTCGCCACCCGCTCGCGCAGCTCCCCGAGACGCACCAGCGCGTCCTCCAGTTCGCCCTTGCGCCGGATGATGCCGACCAGGTCGCCCATCACGGCCTGCAGGTCCTGCTGCAGGGTGTACGGGTTTTCCCCGGTGTCCCGCGACAACGGCGCCAGCGCCATGTCCACCGCGGCCTCGACGTCGGCGGTGGCCACCTGCGGGTGCTTCGTCAGCCCCTCGGCGTACGTGGCCGCGTGCTCGCCGGCCCGCTTACCGAAGACCAGCAGGTCCGAGAGGGAGTTGCCGCCGAGCCGGTTGGAGCCGTGCATGCCGCCGGAGACCTCACCGGCGGCGAAGAGCCCGCGCACGCGCCCCGCCGCGGCGCCGCTGTCCGGGTCGACCTCGACGCCACCCATGACGTAGTGGCAGGTCGGACCGACCTCCATCGGCTCTTTCGTGATGTCGACGTCGGCCAGCTCCTTGAACTGGTGGTACATCGACGGCAGGCGGCGACGGATCTCCTCCGCGGGCAGCCGGCTCGCGATGTCGAGCAGGACGCCCCCGGCCGGCGTACCGCGACCGGCCTTGACCTCGCTGTTGATGGCGCGGGCGACCTCGTCGCGCGGGAGCAGCTCCGGCGGACGCCGGTTGTTGTCCGGGTCGCTGTACCAGCGGTCCGCCTCCTCCTCGGTCTCCGCGTACTGCTTCCGGAAGACGTCGGGGACGTAGTTGAACATGAAGCGCTTGCCCTCGGAGTTCTTCAGCACCCCGCCGTCGCCGCGCACCGACTCCGTGACCAGGATGCCCTTCACCGACGGCGGCCAGACCATGCCGGTCGGATGGAACTGGAGGAACTCCATGTTGATCAGGGTGGCCCCGGCGCGGAGCGCCAGCGCGTGCCCGTCGCCGGTGTACTCCCACGAGTTGGAGGTCACCTTGTAGGACCGGCCGACGCCGCCGGTCGCCAGCACCACGGCGGACGTCTGGAAGAGCACGAAGTCGCCCGACTCGCGGTAGTAGCCGAACGCCCCGGCGACACGGTCGCCGTCCAGCAGCAGTTCGGTGATGGTGGTCTCGTCGAAGACCTTGATCCGGGCCTCGTAGTCGCCGTACGCCTGCTTGTCCTCCTGCTGCAGCGAGACGATCTTCTGCTGCAGCGTGCGGATCAACTCCAGGCCCGTGCGGTCACCGACGTGGGCGAGGCGCGGGTATTCGTGGCCGCCGAAGTTGCGCTGCGAGATCTTGCCGGCCTTGGTGCGGTCGAAGAGCGCCCCGTACGTCTCCAGCTCCCAGATCCGGCTCGGCGACTCCTTGGCGTGCAGCTCGGCCATCCGGAAGTTGTTGAGGAACTTGCCGCCCCGCATGGTGTCGCGGAAGTGCACCATCCAGTTGTCGCGGCTGTTGACGTTGCCCATCGCGGCGGCCGCGCCGCCCTCGGCCATGACGGTGTGCGCCTTGCCGAACAGGGACTTGGAGATGATCGCGGTCTTCCTGCCGGCGAGCCGCGCCTCGATCGCCGCCCGTAGCCCGGCGCCGCCGGCGCCGATCACGACCACGTCGTAGTGGTGTCGTTCGATTCGGGTAGTCATGTCAGTCGTCAGGCCCTCTAGTTGATGAACCGCAGGTCGGGGAACCAGTCGGCGGCCAGCGCCATGATGTAGAAGTCGGTCAGGGCGAGGGTGCCCAGCGTGATCCAGGCCAGCTGCATGTGTCGGACGTTCAGCTTCGAGACGAAGGTCCAGAAGCGGTAGCGCACCGGGTGCTGGGAGAAGTGCTTGAGCCGGCCGCCGGCGATGTGCCGGCACGAGTGACAGGAGAGCGTGTACGCCCAGAGCATGATCACGTTGACCAGCAGGATGATGTTGCCCAGGCCGAACCCGAAGCCCTTGGGGCTGTGGAAGGCCAGGATCGCGTCGTACGTGTTGATCAAAGAGATGATCCCGGCCGCGTAGAAGGCGTAGCGGTGCGCGTTCTGGAAGATCAGCGGGAAGCGGGTCTCGCCGGAGTAGGTCTCGTGCCGGTCCGGCACGGCGCAGGCGGGCGGTGACAGCCAGAACGCCCGGTAGTACGCCTTGCGGTAGTAGTAGCAGGTCAGCCGGAACAGCAGCAGGAACGGCAGGGTCAGCGCGGCGTCCGGAATGATCCACCAGCCGGGCAGGATCCGCCCGAAGTGCGCCGCCTCCGGCAGGCACCGCTCGGTGACGCAGGGGGAGTAGAACGGCGTCAGGTAGTGGAAGTCGTCGACCCAGTACCACTTGTGCATGAACACCCGGACCGTGGCGTACGTGACCCAGGCGCCGAGTCCGATGAAGGTGATCAATGGCGGCAGCCACCACCGGTCGTTGCGCAACGTCTTCGCCGCGATGGCGGCGCGTGATCGCCCCTGCCCCGGCCTCGTTGCCGTAGTCGTCATCGCTGTCTCCCTGAAGGGCCCGATCGCTGTGACGGACCCGGATGTGTTCGGCCTACCAGCACACTCGCTAAACACGCCCCCAGGTGGGGACGAATTTTGTTGCACACGTTACGCCGAGTGGCGTACGACACATGCGCAAGGGAGTGTCGCGTGTGTCCGGCCATGACGAAAGAGCTTCCGCACATCGATCAATCTGATGTGCAGAAGCTCACTCGTTCCGCGGGAGCCAGCTGTTCGGGTTACAGGTCAGGGGCGGCCAATCGGCGCAGCACTCCGGCGCAGGTGTCGGGGCCGTCCTGCAGCACCTCCAGCACCGGTGCGCCGTCGCGTCCCTGCGGAGCCAGGAAGAAGGCGCGCTGTCCGCCGGCGAGCTGCCGGTCCAACGCGTCCGCGTACGCCGTGCGGGCATCGATCAGCTGTCGCCAACTCTCCGACCAGGCCCGCCGGTCGTCGTCGCGCTCGTGCCGATCGCCCCGCGCGTTCCCGACCTGATCGATCTGCGGCAGGAAGGGACGGACCGCGGCGTTCTCGGCCCGGATCGCGGCGGCCCGCTCAGCGGGGTCGACGGCGGCACCGGGCGGCACCAGCCGGTTGAGTCGCTTCTCGAGATCGAGGCAGGCGGCGGATGCGCGCGCCTTCCCCTGCCGTGCGTCGTCCGCGTCGCGTCCCATCTGCTGCACTCCGGACGCGAGCGCGGCGATGCCGCCACAGACCAGAAGCGCGAGCACGAGCGGGATGGCGATCGCCAGCGCGATCAGCCAACGCCGCCGCTGCGACCCGGGACGCCGCTCGTCGGTGTCACCCGGTTCACCGGGCTCGGTCGAGGGGTCGGACAGGGGGGTCGTGGTGGTGGAGCCGGCCCAGATGGGCGGGGTGTCGCCGGGGGTGGTCGCGTCGTCCGTCACGCCCGACAGTCAAGCACCGTCCGGCCGCGCCGGCATGTTGCGCGCGTCCGCGTTTCGTGCCGCCGAGATCACGCCGACCCGCGGAGTGTCGGGCCCGCCGGTCAGCCCGACGCGCCGCCGGTGAAGTTCCATCCGGCGAGGCGGAGCGCGGGCGCCGTCCACCAGGCGCTGCCCCAGCTGTCCGGCAGCGTGGTCGCGTGCCGGCCGACGCCGAGGACCGCGCCGGGGGCGAGCGCCTGCGGGTACGACTGGGTGAAGCGGAGGTTCTGCACCGCCGACGTGATCTCGCCACCTTCGACGAGCCACACGCCGTTGCGGGTCAGACCCGTGATCACGAGACTCTTCGGATCCAGCACCCGGGTGTACCAGAGATCGGTGACCAGCAACCCGCGCTCGACGTCCGCGATCAGCGCGGCCGTCTCGGCGTCGACCGGTGGACCGGGGACCTCGGCCGGCGGCGACCCCGACGGTGGGCCGCTCGGCGCCAACCGCAGGTTGAGCGGAGTCCCACCCCCTGACGTGCCGCCCGGCACCGCGTGCCCGGTCGACTCCGTGCCCGCCTCGGCCGCGGTCCGCCGGTCGTGCGCCACCGCGGCGGTCACGCCGCCCTCGACCAGCGCCACCCGACGCTTCGGCGTCCCCTCCGCGTCGAAGGGCAACCCCAGGTCGGTGGCGCCGAGCGGGTCGTCGACCAGCGTGATGGCGGGATCGAACTGCTGCGCGCCCGGCTCGGCGAACGAGCGCCGCTCGTTGTACGCCTTGCCGTTGAACCCGAACATCGCGAAGTTCTGGAGCATGTCCGCCACGGCCGTCGGCTCCAGCACCACCTCGTAGCGGCCGGGTGGCAGCTCGACGGGAGCGGCCCCGGCCCGGGCCTTCGTCGCGGCGCGGGCCCCGAGGACCGCCCCGTCGAGATCGGCGAGACGACCGGTGGCCAACCGGGCCGTGCCGTCCAGCCCGCCCGCGCGGGCGATGCCGTCCATCGCCGCCTCCGCGGTGCGGCCGCTGGCCGACTGTCCCGCAGTGTTGGCGAAGCCACCGGCCGTGTGCAACGTACGGCAGTAGCCGGCCGCCTCCAGGCCACCGGCCGCGTCGACGAAGGCCCGTACCCGCGCCGCCCGTTCGTCCGGGCTCGCCTGGGCGGTCGCCTCATCCCAGTTGCCCGTGCCGGTGACCGGCGCCGGTGGGGCCAGGCCCGGCCAGGCGGGGTCCGGCGGGCAGAGACGGGCCGCCGACAGGGTTCGCTCGACCAGACCGCGCAGCCCTTCGTCGGTGACGATCGTGGTCGAACCGGTCGCGGTGCGGCCGTCCACGTGCAGCCGAAGTCGTACGGTCGTGGTCGCCTCGGCGACGTTCTGGTGGATGAACGAGTTGGCGAAGCGGGTCAGCGCCAGGGCGTTGTGCTCGGCGAACACGTCCGCCTCGGCCCCCGCCCCGGCAAGCTGCCGGGCGAGCTCCACGACCCTGCCGGCGAGTTGCAGCTCAGAAGTCACCTGACCGACCTTTCGTTCGCGACTGCGGGGCTCCGCTGCGCTGCACTCCTCGCGCTCACGGTGCCGACCTTTCGTTCGCGACTGCGGGGCTCCGCTGCGCTGCACTCCTCGCGCTCACGCCCGCACTCCCACCCGGACGTTCGTGAACCTCGCCGGCGCCGCCGGGTGACCGGTGTGGCCCACCTGGCCGGGCTGTCCCTTGCCGCAGTTGGGCGTCCCCCACGCGACCGTCTCCGACGAGAGCATGTCCATGGAGCGCCAGAAGACGGGGCCGATGCCGGTGTAGGTGGGGTTGCGCAGCATCCGCCCCCGCCGGCCGTTTTTGATCTCCCAGCCGATCTCGCAGCCGAACTGGAAGTTGAGCCGCCGGTCGTCGATGGACCAGGAGCGGTTGATGTCCATCAGGACGCCGTCGTCCGTCGCCGCGATGATCTCGTCGAGCGTGTGCGGTCCGGGTTCCAGGCCGACGTTGGTCATCCGTACCATCGGCAGCCGTCCCCACCCGTCGGCCCGGACGCTGCCGCCGTAGTCCAGCCCCGCGACGGCTGCCGAGTCCCGCCCGGCGAGCACGCCCACCCACCGTCCCCCGCGCACCGCGTCACGCTTCGTCGCGGGCGTGCCCTCGTCGTCGAAGCCGAAACTGCCGAGCGCGCCGGGGATCGTCGGGTCGATGGTGATGTTCATCAGCTCGGATCCATAGTGGAGCGTACCGAGCTGGTTGAGGTCGAGCCAGGAGGTGCCGGCGAAGGCCGCCTCCCAGCCGAGGATCCGGTCCAGCTCGATCGCGTGCCCCACCGACTCGTGGATCTGCAGGGCGAGCTGCTCGCCGCCGAGGATGAGCGTGGTCTCGCCGGCCGGGCAGAGCGGCGCGGCGAGCAGTTCCCGCGCCTCCTCGGCGATGCGGCCGGCGTGCGCCTCCAGATCGAGCCCGGCGACCAGCTCCCAGCCGCGCGTCCCGTACTGGCCGCGGTAGCTGGGGTAGGAGCGGCGCTGCGTCTCGCCGTCACCGATGACCGTGGCGGAGATCCCCGCGCCGCACTCGCGGATGTGCTGGTCGATGCGGTGTCCCTCGCTGGAGACGAACCACTTGCTGGTGTCCCAGATCTGGTAGAGCCCCTCGGCCACATCGCTGCCGTGCTCGCGCATCGTCTTGGTCGCGTGCGCCAGCATGTCGCCCTTGTCGGAGAGCGCGACCGACAGCGGATCGGACTCGCACGGACTGGCCCAGCTGGCCGTGACGGCCTCGGCCGGCACCAGGTCGACGCCCGGCCCGGCGACCCGTGCGCTCGCGGCCGCGATCTCCGCGGCGCGGCCGCCGGCCGCGCGGGCGGCGCCGTCGGAGAGATCGGGTACGGCGTAGAAGCCCCAGCTCGAACCGACGAGCGCGCGTACGCCGATCCCGGCGTCCTCGTTCTGCGACAGCTCCTCGATATCGCCGTTGCGGGCGGACATCGACTCGTAACGGCGGTGCATGACGCGTGCGTCGGCGTAGCGGGCGCCCGCGTCGAGCGCCGCCTGCACCGCGGCGGTTGCCGCGTCGAAGTGGCTCATGGACCGACCCTATGCGAGGGTCGTCGGTCAGCGGTGCGGGAGCAGTGCTTCCGGAGAGATCTCCGCGACGACCGGCTCGGTGAGTCGCAGGAGGTCGCCGGGCTTCGTCACCGAGTGCTCGACGTAGTGCCGGCCGTCGAGGCGATGCAGGTGCAGAGCGCCGGTCTCCTGCTCGACCAGGAGATACCAGCCGATGCCGGCTTCCGCGTAGTGGTGCATCTTCAGCACCCGGTCGGCCGCGGCGTTACTGGGGGAGATGATCTCGCAGACCAGCCTGACCGCGGCGGCGTCGACAACGAGTTCGTCGAAGTCGATGTCTTCGGTGATCACCACGTCGGGGATGGGCATCCGGCCCGGTTTCAGCCGCACGTTCACCGCCTCGTGCACGTGCAGCCCGGCGGCTTCCGCTCCCGGCTCGAGGGCGTTGGCGAGCCGTCGGGAAATGCGCCGGTGTCGCGGGGTGGGGGCGGTGGTCACGAACAGGCTCCCGTCGAGGAGTTCGACCCGTTTCAATGTCTCACCGAGGGCAAGGTGCTCCTCCTCGGTCCACGGCCCGCCGTGCCCGAACACTGCCGCGGTCATGGTCACCTCCCGGAGTCGCCTCCTGGCCACTTTCCCATACCCATCGTGCGAGCGGCGACATCGACGGCGGTCGGCGAAGGCTATAGTCACTGGTCTATCGCTTTGCACCGCTGATGAGCTGGGCGCGTACCCGATGCCGAGTCGTTACGTGCGCTCCGCTGGCCGCGCCCGGACTTGTAGCTTATTTTCAGCCTCTACGAACCGCCGTAGCTTTACTTCACGACGAGCGGTGCCGACGTGGAAGCGTCACGGAACGCGTCGCGGCGGACGACAGAGGGGAGGGCGGTCGTGGCTGTGCCGGGATCCGCGCCATCCGACGAGTGCGCCGCGCACGGGGCGGTGACCGCCCCGGAGCCGCCGCGACGCTCCGACGCCGGGCCGTACCTGCAGGTCCGGGATCTGCGGGTGCGCTTCGACACCGAGGACGGCGTGGTCCGTGCGGTCGACGGGGTCTCCTTCGCGGTCGAGCGGGGACGGACGCTGGGCATCGTCGGCGAGTCGGGCTCCGGCAAGAGCGTCACCAGCCTGGCGATCCTCGGCCTGCACAACGCGACCCGGACGACCATCAGCGGCGAGATCCTGGTCGGCGGGGAGAACCTCGTCGGGCTTCCGGACGAGGAGATCCGCAAGCTGCGCGGCCGGGACATGGCGATGATCTTCCAGGATCCGCTCTCCGCGCTGCACCCCTACTACTCCGTCGGGCGGCAGATCGCCGAGGCCTACCGGATCCACCATCCGAAGGCGAGCCGGCGCGAGGCGCGCCAGCGGGCCGTCGACATGCTCGGCCGGGTCGGCATCCCGCAGCCCGCCACCCGCGTCGACCAGTACCCGCACGAGTTCTCCGGCGGCATGCGCCAGCGGGCGATGATCGCGATGTCCCTGGTCAACGACCCCGATCTGCTGATCGCCGACGAGCCGACCACCGCGCTCGACGTGACGGTGCAGGCGCAGATCCTCGACCTGCTCGCGGATCTGCAGTCCGAGTTCAACTCCGCGATCATCCTGATCACCCATGATCTGGGCGTGGTCAGCCAGGTCGCCGACGACGTGCTGGTGATGTAC
Source organism: Micromonospora sp. NPDC049679 (assembly GCF_040659735.1). Lineage (NCBI taxonomy): Bacteria > Bacillati > Actinomycetota > Actinomycetes > Micromonosporales > Micromonosporaceae > Micromonospora > Micromonospora sp. NPDC049679. Next base: position 261,129 of record NZ_JBFANZ010000001.1, on the reverse strand, counting down.
GGCGGTCGGGCCGTCGAGCACGGCAGCGTGGAGCAGGTGCTGCGCCGGCCGCAGCACCCGTACACCTGGGGGTTGCTCTCCAGCGTGCCGTCGTTGCACGGCGCCGCCGACGCGGACCTCGTTCCGATCAAGGGTAATCCACCCAGCCTGATCAACCTGCCGTCTGGCTGCGCGTTCCACCCCCGCTGCCGCTACGCGGACCGCAACGGCGACCGCTCGCGCACGGAGGTGCCGGAGTTGCGGCAGGTGCGCGAGCCGGGGCATCTGGTCGCCTGCCACCTTCCGGAGGCGGAACGGCAGCGAATCTATGCCGACGAGATCGCCCGGGTGGGGGTGGCCCAATGATCACGGAAGATGCGCGGCTCCCCGCCGCCGCGGGCACCGACCGCGAGCCGCTGCTGCGGGTGGAGGGGTTGACCAAGCATTTCGCGGTCCGCGGCGGGTTGCGCTCGTCGGCGACCGTACGCGCCGTCGACGGCTTGGACTTCGAGGTACGGCCGGGCGAGACTCTGGGTCTCGTCGGTGAGTCGGGGTGCGGCAAGACGACCACGGGTCGCATGCTGGTGCGGCTCCTCGAACCCACCGACGGTCGGATCACCTTCGCCGGTCAGGACATCACGCACCTGGGGCGGCGGGCGCTGCGGCCGCTCCGCCAGGACCTGCAGATCATCTTCCAGGACCCGTACGCCTCGCTGAACCCGCGGCACACCGTCGGCCGGATCATCGCGATGCCGTTGCAGGTCAACGGTGTCAAGCCGCCGGGCGGGGTCAAGAAGCGGGTGCAGGAGCTGCTGGAGCTCGTCGGGCTCAACCCGGAGCACTACAACCGGTATCCGCACGAGTTCTCGGGTGGACAGCGGCAGCGCATCGGCATCGCCCGCGCGCTGGCCCTGCGCCCCAAGCTGATCGTCGCCGACGAGCCGGTCTCCGCGCTCGACGTGTCGATCCAGGCGCAGGTCATCAACCTGCTCCGCGATCTGCAGCGGGAGCTGGACCTGGCGTTCGTCTTCATCGCCCACGACCTGGCGGTGGTACGGCACTTCTGCCAACGGGTCGCGGTGATGTATCTCGGCAAGATCGTGGAGATCGGCGACCGGGCGGAGATCTACGAGCACCCCCAGCACCCGTACACCCGGGCGCTGCTCTCGGCGATCCCGGACGTCACCCGGCTCGGACCCGCGGGGCGGATCCGGTTGACCGGTGACGTGCCGACGCCGCTCAACCCGCCCTCCGGTTGCCGGTTCCGGACGCGGTGCTGGAAGGCGCAGGAGAGGTGCGCGAGCGAGGAGCCGGCGCTGGTGAGTCGGGACGGCGGGCGGCAGTTGACCGCCTGCCACTTCCCCGAGTCGGGGCCGATCCCGGTGGGCGCGAGCGTTGGGGAGGTGGCGCCATGAGCCTGTCGCCGATCGAGGGCGTGGCGCTGGGCGAGCCGGGGCCGGCGGGCGACGAGTCCGTGCCCGGGCGGAAGGAGTTCGTCGGCCGGTCGCCGGGGCAGCTCGCCTGGGTCCGCCTGCGGCGGGACCGGACGGCGATGATCAGCGGTGGGATGTTGGTCGCGTTCCTCGTCCTCGCGCTCGCCGCGCCGCTCATCGAACTGCTCTACGGGGCCGGACCGAACGAGCAGTTCCAGCAGTTGCTGGACCGCAACGGCATGCCGCTGGGGTATGTCGGCGGGATCTCCGGGGACCACTGGTTCGGCCTGGAACCAGGGCTCGGGCGGGACATCTTCATCCGGATGATCTACGGGATGCGGACGTCGCTCTTCATCGCGTTCGCCGCCGCCATCATCACTGCCGCGATCGGGATCGCCGCTGGGACCCTCGCCGGCTATCTCGGTGGCTGGGTGGACGCAGCGATCAACTGGGTTACCGACCTGGCGCTCGCGATGCCGTTCCTCATCATCGCTCTGGCCGTGATGCCGACCGTGGCGCTGCGCTTCTACGGCCAACGCGAAGAGGCGTCGGTGACCTTTCAGGTGGCGGTTCTCATCACGATCTTCGCGGTTTTCGGCTGGACCAGCACGGCGCGACTCGTACGGGGGCAGGTGATCGCGCTGCGCGAGCGGGAGTTCGTCGAGGCGGCCCGCGCCAGCGGCGCCGGCCTGGGACACATGTTGTTCCGCCAGCTTCTGCCGAACATCTGGGCGCCGATCCTGGTCTCCTTCTCGCTGGCGGTGCCGGCATACATCACCGGTGAGGCGGCGTTGTCGTTCCTCGGCGTCGGGATCACCGATGCCACCCCCGATTTCGGCCGGATGATCTTCCGCAGCCTCGACTACCTGCAGACCGACCCCGCGTACGTCTTCTTCCCCGGCATCACGATCTTCGCGCTCGTGCTCGCCTTCAACCTCTTCGGCGACGCGTTGCGCGACGCGCTCGACCCGAAGTCGTCGCGGTAGGGGGTCGGGATGAGCGCGCGGAGTGCAGCGGAGCGGAGCCCCGCGGTCGCGAACGAGGGAAGGCTCTGATGACGCGGTTTCTGATCAAGCGACTGCTCTCGGCGGCGCTGACCCTCTTCGCGGTGAGCGTGTTGAGCTTCCTGATGTTCTTCGCCCTGCCGAGGGATCCGGTCACCGGCATGTGTCCGAAGAACTGCAACCCCGAGCGGCTGGAACGGGTGCGGGTCGAGTTGGGGCTGCGCGATCCGCTGATTGACCAGTACGCGGGCTACATGAAGGGGATCTTCGTCGGTCGCGACCTGGGTAGCGCGCAGGGCGGACGGTGCGACGCGCCCTGCCTCGGCTACTCGTACGTCAACAACGAGCCGGTCACCGACACCCTCACGCGGGTGCTGCCGGTGACGCTGAGCATCGTCCTTCCGGCCGCGGTCCTCTGGCTCGCGCTCGGGATCGGGCTCGGCATGGTCTCCGCGCTGCGCCGGGGCACGCTCCTCGATCGGCTCGCGATCGGCTTCTCCCTCACCGGCGCCTCGTTGCAGCTGTACTTCGTCGGCGCCGTGCTGCTGCTGGTCTTCACGTACAACCTGGGCATCGTCCCGGTGCCGCACTACACGTCGATCTTCGATAATCCGCTGGAGTGGGCGAGCGGCCTGGTCCTGGCATGGATCGCCCTGGCGTTCCTCTTTTCCGCGATCTACGCCCGGCTTTCCCGGGCGCAGATGCTGGAGACGCTCTCCGAGGACTTCGTCCGGACCGCGCGGGCGAAGGGCCTGCCCAAGTCGAAGGTGTACGGCCGGCATGCGCTGCGCGCGGCGATCACGCCGTTGGTGACGATCGCCGGGCTCGACGTGGGCGGGGCGCTCGGTGGCACGGTGATCACCGAGACGACCTTCGGGATCCAGGGCCTGGGGCGGACCGCGGTGGAGGCGGTACGGGGCGGCGATCTCCCCACCATCATGGCGACCGTGCTCATCGCGGCGGTCTTCGTGGTCGCGGCGAACGTGGTCGTCGACCTGCTGTACGCCGCGATCGACCCCCGGATCCGGTTGCGGTGACAGCTCGTCCGTGTGGCAAAACTCTACGTAAATCGTTACACCATTTGTAAGTTTCTTTCAATACGATCTCCGGGACGTCGGCGGTCTTCGACGGCGGGTCCGCAGGGCACTTCGGTTTCAGTGGAGGAGGCACGACATGCGACCACGGGTGGCTGTCGCCACGGGCGGCGCTCTCGCACTGCTTGTGGCATTGGGCGCGTGCACGAAGAACACCGGCGAGGGGTCCGGGGTGGACACCAACCGGACCCAGACCGGTGTGATCGCGACCGATCCGAAGGACTCCCTCGGGCCGGCGCCGGAGGTGCCGGGCGCCGCGAAGGGTGGCACGTTCACGATCATCCGCGAGACGAAGATCTCGCACCTGGACCCGCAGCGCGTCTACTCGTTCGTGGGTCTGATGAACGCCCCGCTCTACAGCCGTTTCCTGACCACGTGGAAGGACGACGGCAAGGGCAAGCTGACGCTCGTCGGCGACCTGGCCGAGACGCCGGGCACGAACGTGAACAAGGACTGCAAGGTCTGGGAATTCAAGATCAAGGACGGAGTGAAGTTCGAGGACGGCACGCCGATCACCTCGAAGGAGATCGCCTACGGCATCGCCCGCTCCTTCGACCCGGACCTGACCGGCGGCCCGACCTACCTGCAGGAATGGCTCGCCGACACCGCGCAGTACGACACCAAGTGGAACTTCAAGGCCAACAAGAGCTCGCTGCCGCCGGGGCTGACCACGCCGGACGCGAAGACCCTGCGGTTCGAGTTCGCGAAGGCCCGCTGCGATCTGCCGTTCGCGGCGTCGCTCCCGTCGACCGCGCCGATGCCGCCGACCAAGGACACCGGCGTCAATTACGACAACCAGCCGTTCTCGTCCGGCCCGTACAAGATCACGAAGAACGCGGCCGGCGTCGAGCTGGTCATGGAGCGAAACAGCAACTGGGACCCGAAGACCGACCCGGTGCGCCACCAGTACCCGGACAGGTTCGTCTGGAGCTTCGGGCCCGACCAGGCGGCTGGCGCCAACCGCGTGATCGCCGACAACGGCCCGGACCAGAGCGCGTTGGCCTGGAACGGCGTCCCCTCCTCACTCGTCGCCCGGGTGACCGGTGACGCGTCGCTGAAGAGCCGCTCGCTGCTCTCGCCGACCCCCAGCACGAACTCGCTTGTCATCAACACCCAGCGGGTCACCGACCTCAAGGTCCGCCAGGCGCTGAACTACGCGATCGACCGTGAGGGCCTGATCAAGACCGTCGGCGGCGAGACGAAGGCTGTTCCGCTGACCACGCTGATGCCCCCGGCGACCATCGGGTTCAAGCAGTACGACGCGTACCCGGGTGGCCCGAACGGCAACATCGAGAAGGCCAGGGAGCTGCTCGCCGGCAAGACCCCCGAGCTGGTGCTCGGCACAGCCGACGACACCGAGGGCCAGGAGAAGGCCACCCAGGTCAAGAACAACCTGGAGAAGGCCGGCTTCAAGATCACGGTGAAGAACATCCCGACTGATGCGCGGCTCGACGAGGTCAAGAAGAAGAACAACCCCTGGGACCTCTACTTCGGTGAGTGGGCGGCTGACTGGCCGAGCGGGGCGGCGATCCTGCCGGTCCTCTACGACGGCCGCACGATCAAGCCCGCGGGCAACAACAACTCCTCCTTCATCAACAACGACGCGATCAACGCCGAGTTCGACCGGGTGCTCGCGCTGGACCCTGCGCAGCAGGGGCCGGAGTGGGCGAAGCTGGACGAGCGGATCATGAAGGAGCTCGCGCCGGTGGTGCCCGTCTACGTCGACGTGGCCTACTTCCTCCACGGCTCGAAGGCCGGCGGCGTCTTCGTCTCCAGCGTCTTCGGCTACCCGTCGTTCGTCGACGCGCACGTCAAGCAGTAACCGCTCTGCTGAAACGGCTCCCCTCCGGACGGAGGGGAGCCGTTTCTCCGTCTAGAGGTTGCGGCGGAGGAAGTCGAGCTCCAGCGGGAGCAGGCGTTCGGCCAGGCCGCCCGCGGCCATGTGGGTGGCTCCGGTCAGCGGGATCATCGCGTGCGGTCGCCCGGTGGCGAGCAGCGCCGCCGACAACCGCAGCGAGTGCGCGGCCACCACGTTGTCGTCCACCAGTCCGTGCACCAGCAGCAGCGGCCGCGCCTCGTCGGGCGAGCCCGGCGGTTCCGCCGCCAACTCCACCAGGGAGTGGTGCGCGTAGATCTCCCCGCCGTCACCGGGCAGCCCCAGATACCGCTCGGTGTACGCCGTGTCGTAGAGCGCCCAATCCGTCACCGGCGCGCCGACGATCCCACAACGGAACAGATCCGGCCGACGCAGCACCGCCAGCCCCGCCAACCAGCCCCCGAACGACCAACCGCGAATCGCCACCCGCTCCAGGTCGAGGTCCGGATGCTTCGCGGCGAGCCCGCTCAGCGCGTCGATCTGATCGCCGAGGACCACGTCGGCGACCCGCCGGTGGATCACCTTCTCGAACGAAGGGGCCACGCCTGGCGTACCCCGGTTGTCGACCGTGACCACCGCGAACCCGGCGTCCGCCCACCACTGCCGCTCCAGCCACACCGACCGCGCGGCCACCACCTCCTGATGCCCGGGGCCGCCGTAGACGTCGAGCAACACCGGCAGGCGCCGCCCGGCGACGTGGGTCTGGGGGTAGAGCACCGCCGCCGGCAGCCGGCGGTCGGTGACCCGCTCCAGCGCGGGACGCGGCGCGTACGGCGGCGTGGCGGCCAGCGACCGGAGCGTCGCGACCTCCTGGTCGCCGCGCCACACCGCCCACCGGACGCCGGCATGGTCGAGGGAACGCGACCCGATGACGAGCACGTCCCCGCCGATCGCGCCGACGTGCCAGCCGGCCGCCGGCGTGAGCCGCTGCGCGTCCGCCCCGCCGACGCCGGTCCTGACCCGGAACAGGTGCTGCTCGCTCGGCTCGCCCTCACTCGCCTCGACGAGCAGGTCGTCGGCGCCCAGTTGTCCGACCAGCCGCCGCACGTAGAGCGAGGGGGAGGTGAGGAGCGTGCCGTCGGCGAAGAGGCAGCGGGCGTCGTAGCCGTCGTGCGCCAACTCGCCGCCGACCAGGACCCGTCCGTCGGGCAGATGCGACGGGGTGCCGGGGATCGGCTCCACCCAGCGGGGGTCGGCGAGTTCGGCGTGGACCTGCGTCTCGCCGGTGCGCGGATCGACGGAGAGCACCAGCCCGTGCTGCTGCAGCCGGCGCAGTACGGTGATCAGCGGACCGCGGTCGCTCCAGTCCACCGACACCAGATAGGGGTAGGTCTCCCGGTCCCAGTGCACATCGACCCAGCCACCTTCGAGATCGAGCAGGTGGAGACTCACTTCCGCGTTCGCCTCACCCGATCGCGGGTAGGCGACCGTGGTCGGCGGGTTCTGCGGCTCCGCCGGGTCGTGCACGTGCCAGCGCGGAACGCGGGAGTCGTCGACACGGGCGGCGAGGATCGACCGTCCGTCCGGCGCCCACCAGTAGCCGCGGAACCGGTCGAACTCCTCCGCCGCGATGAACTCCGCCAACCCCCAGGTGACGCCCCCCTCCTCCCCGGCTAGCAGCGTGTCGGTGCCGTCCGGGTGCACGACCCGCAGCTCGCCCGCGGACTGTCCGGACGTCGCCACGTAGGCGATGCGTTGGCCCATCGGGTCGGGGCGCGGATCGACCACCCCGCCGTCGCCCGGCACCTCCACGACGTCACCGGCGATCAGGTCGGCCCGGAACAGCCGGCCGGCGAGCGGGAAGACGGCGACCGTCGCGGCGGGATCCGTCGCGTACGAACCGATGCCGCCGGCGCTGAGCCGCAGCCGTTCGCGCAACGCCCGTTCGTGCGCCGGCAGGTCGTCCGCGTCGGTCGTGTCCAGCAGCACTCGCGGATCAGCGACGAGCCGCTCGGTCGCCGAGGCGACGTCGAGCAGCCACAGCGCGTCGGCGGGATCCTGCGGGCCGGCGGACCGGAGGAAAACGACGCGGCTTCCGTCCGTCGCGACGGTCACCGCCCGCGGCGTGCCGTGGGTGAACCGCCGGGTACGGGCAGCCAGCTCCGGATATTCCACTCCCGGATCGTAGAGCCGGGGGTGTCCGCCGGTGGCGAAGTGCGTGCGCGTCGTCGCCGGCGTCGCGCGGTCGGGCGCATGTCGGGGCCGCCCGGCGCTGCCCGGCGTAGCCTGGCCGGGCGCGCGCGTACAGTGGCCGACGTGAGCAACCTCGCTGCCCGCCGCCTGCTGCTCGTCCACGCCCACCCCGACGACGAGGTGATCGGCACCGGCGCGACGATGGCCCACTACGCGGCGGCCGGCGCGCACGTCACCCTGGTGACCTGCACCCTCGGCGAGGAGGGCGAGATCCATGTGCCCGAGCTGTCGGGGCTGCTCGCGGCGAAGGCCGATCAGCTCGGCGGTTATCGGATCGCGGAGCTCAACGCCGCCTGCGCCGCGCTGGGTGTGAGCGACCACCGGTTCCTGGGCGGGGCCGGACGTTACCGCGACTCCGGCATGATGGGGCTGCCCACCAACGACCACCCGCGCGCGTTCTGGCAGGCCGACCTGGACGAGGCCGCTGGATACCTGGTGGAGGTCATGCGTGAGGTGCGTCCGCAGGTCGTGATCACCTACGACGACAACGGCTTCTACGGCCACCCCGACCACATCCAGGCCCACCGCGTCGCGATGCTCGCCGCCGAGCGGGCCACCGCCGAGGGCTTCGGGCCGGACAAGATCTACTGGACGGCGATGCCGAGGAGCGTGCTGGAGGCGGGCATGACCGCGTTCCAGGAATCCTCGGACAACCCGTTCGCTGGCTTCGACGACCTCGACGAGCTGCCCTTCGGCACTCCGGACTCCGAGATCGCGGCCCGGATCGACGGCACCGACCACCACGACGCCAAGGTGGCGGCGATGCGCGCCCACGCCACGCAGATTCCGGAGACGTCCTGGCTCTACTCGATCGCCGGCAACTTCGGCAACGAGTTCATGGGCATGGAGTGCTACACACTCGCGTACGGGAAGCGCGGCCCCGGCGGCGGCCCGCACAACTGGGAGAGCGACCTCTTCGCCGGCCTGCCGGTGGCCGGGGAGCGCAGTGACGTGCAGGCGGAGGCCGTGGCCCGGTGAGCCTCGCGCCGCAGATGACCGCCCCCGTCGAATCCGCACGGCCATCCCGGCTGGGTGGCGTCGTCGATCCCGTCCTGCGGGTGCTGGGTGGGGTGATCTCCGTGGTAGCGGCGCTGCTGACGGCGGCGCTCGAGCTGCTCTTCGCGACGCTGCGGGTCGGAGGCGTGCTGATCGGTCTCTCCGTACTGATCGCCATCGTCGCCAACCTGGCGCTGAGCTGGTTCGCACAGCAGACCGTCGGCGCGAAATGGGCGCTCGCCCTGCCGTCCATCCCCTGGTTCGCCGCGATGGTTCTCGCCGCGGGCGGCACGGCCGAAGGCGACGTCCTGCTGTCCGGGAAGAACTGGGTGGGGATCGTCACGATCTTCGTCGGTGTCACGGTGTTCACGGTCGTCGCGTTCCGGCTGGTGCTCGCTCCGCGTCGCTGACGCGGCGCCCGTCCGCGTCCGCGTTGCCACCGACGGTATCGGGCGGTTTACTCGGGATGCCTGGCGCTTCTCGCGTCAACACGGTAAAGAGATCACGCGCGAGAATTCATCCGCGATGACACGTCACCGGCGTTGGCGTCCGCGGGGAGCGCCCGTGACCGACCGTCGGGATCGGCGTGTGTTGTGGGGAGGACACCATGAAGAACCGTTGGCTGCCGGTCGGTGTGCTCGCGGGCGTCCTGTTCGCGGTCAACGTGGTGGCCCGACTGGTCACCCGTTTCGGGTTCGACGCCGACCCGGAGGTCGAGGACCGGATGTCGCTCGCCATGTTCGTGGTGATCGGCCTGATCCTGGCGACCGTCGCCGTCGTCCGCGGCCGTCGTCACCCGTTCCCCCGCTGGGGCGTGGACGTCGCCGTGGCCGTCCTCGCCGCGATGGCGCTGACCATCTTCGTCGGGCCGTTCATCAGCGGTGGCACCCCCTTCAGCAACGGCGTGGGGGCCTTCTTCTCGCAGATCTGGCTCTACGGCGCGTTCGCCGGGGGCGGGGCACTCCTCGGCTACCTGCTGCTCACCGCCTTCGGCCTGGACTACCGGTCGCAGTCGCTCAAGCGGTACGCCGAGACCCGACTCGCCAAGCCCCGCCGCGTCGTCCGCCGCTGACCTCCGCCGGCCGTCGACCGTCGACGTGGTCAGCCGGCGTCCGGGGCGACCCGCGTCAGGTATGTGTGATGGGTGCGGAAGCCGAGTCGGGCGTAGAGCGCGACGGCACCGGTGTTGCGTTCCTCCACCTGCAGGAACGCGTCCCGAGCGCCGGCGTCGGCGCCCCACCCGGCCAACGCCCGGAGGACATGCTGGGCGAGCCCGCGCCGGCGCTCGGCGGGCACCACCTCGACGAGCACCACGCCGAGCCACCGTCCCGCCCCGGTGACCGTGCCACGGGCGACGGCCACCAGTTCGCCGCTCTCCCCGTACAGGTGGGCGAAGCGGACCCGGTCCACGGCGGTGAGCAGGTGGAGCGCGGCGGCCGGCAACGGCGTGCCCGGCCCCGCTTTGCGCGCGGCGGCCATCGCGAGCCAGGCGTCCGACGGGGCCGGCGTGAGCGCGACCGGGGGCAGATCGGGGCGCTCGGGGAGAGCGTTCAGGAGCGCCGCGAGCGGCGCGGTCTGCACCAACGTCAGCGGCCGGCTGCCCCAGCCGCGCTCGTCGAGCGCCACGCCGACCGGGGCGGCGAGCGGCAGCGGGACGTTCATCATGGCGGGCTGTCCGCGTTCCGCGTACCACCGCTGCACCGCGTCGATCGCATCCGCGAGTGGCCGGTCGGGGTCGCCCACCGGCAGCGCGGAGTTCGCCCGCCCCGTCCAACCCTCCGCCGAGCGGAGCAGCCAGTCGCCGAGACGGTCCTGCACCGGCGCGGGCCACGCCTCGTTCGCGGCGAGTTCCACGGCCGCGACGTGCGCCGCGGTCGGCCGCCGCGCGGGCGGCACCCGCTTGGCCCGGTGGACGTCCCGCAGCGGTACCCGGAGGGGCCCGGCGGCGGTCGCCAGAGTGAGATCCGTCTCGCTGAGCGCGACCAGTTCGCCCAGAGCGTCGGAGAAGAGCGGCCGTTCGCCTCGAATGCCTATAATTCGCCGGACTACGACCCGGTGTCCCACGTCCTGCCGTCGGAGCACGATCGACCCCCTCTCCGGCGAGATACTAGGCTCTTACCCGCCGCGGGAGATCGCGGCGTGGCTTGCGGAGAGGAAGACCCGTGACCTACATCATCGCCGAGCCGTGCGTCGATGTGCTCGACAAGGCGTGCATCGAAGAGTGCCCGGTTGACTGCATCTATGAGGGTAACCGGATGCTCTACATCCACCCGGATGAGTGCGTGGACTGCGGGGCCTGTGAGCCGGTCTGCCCAGTAGAGGCCATCTTCTACGAGGACGACGTGCCGGAGCAGTGGAAGGACTACACCTCGGCGAACTACGAGTTCTTCGAGGACCTGGGTTCTCCGGGCGGCGCCTCCAAGGTCGGCAAGATCGAGAAGGACGCGACATTCGTGGCGGCGCAGCCGCCGCGCGGAGACGCACACTGAGCAGCTCGGCAGCCCGGCCCGCCTCGGCCGGGCTGCCCGACTTCCCGTGGGACCTGCTGGAGCCGGCCAAGGCGGCCGCCGCCCGTCACGCCGACGGGATCGTCGACCTGTCCGTCGGCACTCCGGTCGACCCGGTGCCGCTCCTCGTCCAGCAGGCGCTGTCGGCCGCTGCGGACACCCCGGGCTATCCGCTCACCGCGGGTTCGCCGGGACTCCGGGCGGCGTTGACCGACTGGCTGGTCCGGGTGGCCGGAGCCCGGGCGGACGGGCTCGGGGTGCTGCCGACGATGGGCTCGAAGGAGCTCGTCGCGTGGCTCCCGACCCTGCTCGGCATCGGCCCCGGCGACGTGGTCGTGATCCCGTCGGTCTGTTACCCGACCTACGAGGTCGGCGCGCGGCTCGCCGGCGCCACCGTGGTGCGCGCGGACTCGCTGACCGCCGTCGGCCCCACCTCGCGGGTCCGCCTGGTCTGGGTCAACTCGCCCTCCAACCCGACCGGTCAGGTGCTTCCCGCCGCCCACCTGCGCAAGGTCGTCGCGTGGGCGCGCGAGCGAGGCGCGGTCGTCGCCAGTGACGAGTGCTACCTCTCGCTGGGCTGGGAGGAGACGCCGCTGTCGGTGCTGTCGCCCCAGGTGTGCGACGGCTCGTACGAGGGTGTGCTGGCGGTGCATTCGCTCTCCAAGCGTTCCAACGTCGCCGGCTACCGAGCGGGGTTCATCGCGGGCGACCCCGCGATCGTCCGGGAGTTGCTGGCGCTCCGTAAGCACGCCGGCATGATCGTGCCGGCGCCCGTGCAGGCCGCGATGATCGCGGCGCTCGGTGACGAGACGCACGTCGACGCGCAGCGGTCGCGCTACGCCGCCCGGCGTGAGGTGCTGCGGTCGGCGCTGACCAGGGCGGGGTTCCAGTTGTCGCACTCCACCGCGGGGCTCTATCTCTGGGCCACCCGCGACGAGGAGTGCTGGTCCACGGTGGATTGGCTGGCGGAGCGCGGCATCCTGGTCGCGCCGGGGGCGTTCTACGGCCCGGCGGGCAACCGCCACGTACGCGTGGCGCTGACCGCGAGCGACGAACGGGTCGCCGCCGCCGCCGACCGCCTCGCCCCCTGACCAAGGAAGATCCCGCCGATCAAGGACGTATTCACACGATCGGAGATCGTTCCACCGGAATTCGTCCTTGATCGACGGGGAAGCGGTGTGCCGGCGGGGAAGGGGCTTGGTGGTGGCTGGGGAAGCCGGCAGCGCCTAGGGTGGTGCCATGGTCGATGATCCGGTTGTCGCGGTGCGCGGCGAGGTGATCCGCGAGGTCCCCCCGGAGATCGCGCGCTTCTCCGTCACCGTCGCGGCACGCGACAAGGAACGCCAGGCCACCCTCGCGCGGCTCGCCGCCCGGAGTGAGGCGGTCCGCGCGCTGATCGACGGCTACGGTGCCGCGATCGAACGCCGGGAGACCGGCGGTCTGCAGGTGCGGCCCGAGCTCAAGCGCGCGGGCGAGCGGGTCGCCGCCTACCAGGGGAGCGTCACCACCACCGTCACCGTCTCCGACTTCACCGTGCTCGGCGAGCTGATGCTCCGTCTCGCCGACCAGGACCAGACCGGTGTGGCCGGCCCGTGGTGGGAGCTGCGCCCGGACAGCCCTGTGCACGGCGAGGCACGGCGCGCCGCGATCGGCGAGGCGCTGACGCGGGCGCGGGAATACGCGGACGCGCTCGGCGCACGGGTGACCGGGCTGTTGGAGCTCGCCGACACGGGCCTGGCAAACCAGCCGATGATGCGCACCGTCGCCTACGGCGCGACCGGCGCCGAATGGGGCGGGGCCGCCGTGCCGGAGCTGCAACTCGACCCGCAGGTGCAGACGGTGCAGACCGCCGTCGAGGCGCGGTTCGCGATCAGCGAGCCGACCGCGGTCACCCGGCCCGCCGGCTGACGACGGCCCGTGGGCGCCACGCTGACCCCCGGCGAACTGGTGGCCCGGGCCCGGGCCCTCGCCGACGCCGGCCCGCGGCAGCTGCTCGGCATCGTCGGCGCGCCCGGGTCGGGCAAGTCGAGCCTCGCCGCGGAGCTTGTCGCCGCGCTCGGTCCGGCCGCGGCGCTCGTGCCGATGGACGGTTTCCACCTGGCCGAGGCGGAGCTGCACCGGTTGGGGCGGCACGATCGCAAGGGCGCGATCGACACATTCGACGGCGCCGGGTACGTGGCGCTGCTCCGGCGGCTGCGCGCCGGCGGCACGGAGACGGTCTACGCCCCCGAGTTCCGGCGCGAGGTCGAGGAGCCGGTGGCCGGGGCGATCCCGGTGCCGCCCTCGGTGCGGCTCGTCGTGACCGAGGGCAACTACCTGCTGGTGCCGGAGTCTCCGTGGGGTGAGGTGCGGCGCCTGCTCGACGAGGCGTGGTACCTCGACGTCGACGAGGAGGAGCGGCTGCGACGGCTGACCGCACGGCACATGACGTTCGGTCGGGACGCGGTGGCGGCGGCGGCCCGGGCGCGGGGCAGCGACCAGGTCAACGCGGAACTGATCGCCGGCACGGCCCACCGGCGCGACCTGCTCGTCCGTCTTGCTTGAGCACGGCCGTCACCGGTGTATGGGCAGCGTGCGGCGCAGCAGCCCACCGTATCCGTCGGTCTGCTTGTGGACGGTCACCGGCGCCGGGGCCTCGGGCCAGACGGCGATCAGGTAGTCCTCGACGGGCTGGCGTTCCACCTCGTCGACGGCGGTGTCGCGACCGCGGGCGTGGACGCGCACGCGGTAGGAACCCGGGCCGGCCGCGGTGAGCACCGGGAGGTGGTCGGGGGCGTCCTCGTCCACGCCGCGGACCTGCACCGTGCCGGTGGGCGTCTCCATCGTGGCGTCAACGACCTCGTCCCACTCCGTGGTGTCGACCTCGGGCGCGGCCGCGTGCGCCTCCACCGCGAGGCGGACGTTGCCGCCGACGATGCCGGTGAAGATGACAGCCAGGCCGGGCTGCGGATCGATGAGACCGTTGCTGCGGTCGAGCGGGATGCGCGGGCCGCAGGTGGCGCGGTCGGCGAGGAGGAAGGTATGGCGCTGCACCGGCATCGTTGTCTGACCGTTGGCGACCGGATCGCTCATATGAATCAGGGTATTGCTGGCATCTCGGGCGTGCGCCAGCATTGACGAACCGATCCTCCGCAGCAGGCCGCGTTCCGCTGCGCCGGTCATGCCCCGCGCTCCAGAATCGCGAGGACGAGGTCGTGGGCGACAGGGTGGTGGGGAGGAACGATGATCCACATGCTCCGGGATCCGCTCCTGACGCCCGAGGACACCGCCCGCCACCTGCAGATGCCGCTCGCCACGCTGCGGCACTGGCTCCGCGACAAGGCCGCCGGGACGCCCCTGGTGCACTGCGTCGAGCCGGTCACGCCCGACGCGCCGGCGCTGCCGTTCGTCGCCGTCGTCGAGGCGTACGTCCTGCGTTGCCTCAGCGAACTGAGCCTCACCCCGGAGCAACTGCGTGACGCCGTCGGCGCGCTCCGCAGCGGCTTCACCGACCCGTACGCGCTCGCCAACCGCCGCATCGCGGATGACGGGGTGGAGTTCTTCATCAACTACGCGGACTGCGACGAGCTGGCGCGGGTCGGCGATCGGCGGTTGCCGCTGCGCGAGGCGGTCGTGGACTACCTCGGCTGCATCGTCTGGGCTCCCGCCGAGGTGTATCCGGCGCGGCTGCGTCTCCGTTGGTACGCCGAGCCGGCGAGCGTCGTCATCGATCCCGAGGTGCGCTCCGGCGTGCCCGTCGTGGAGCGGACCGGGCTGCCCGTCCAGGACGTGGTGGAGCGGTGGCGGGCGGGCGAGTCGTACGAGGCGGTGGCGCGGCGGCACGGACTGAGCCCCGCCGAAGTGGCGGCGATCGTCCGGGCGGCCGGCGCGGAAGGCCCGTAGTGCGTGTCAACGTCGCCGTCCGCTGGCTCGGGGCTCAATTGCAGACAGGGAGCGCGACCGTTTTTCCTGCCCACATCACGTGCAAAACGGTGCCCGCGCCAGCATTTCACAACCGGGTATGGCGGAGAGTTGCGCGGACTGGTAGACCGATCATTGGACGTGCAGCGGTGAACCGGTGCCACCGGTGGGTTCCATTAATTGGCGCGGTTCCGCACGTCCACGGGGAGGGGGGTCGGTGTCGACTCGGAAGATCCTTGTCGGCTACGCCGTACTCATCGGGGTGCTCGCGGCCGGCGTCTTCGTCGCGCCGCACTGGGCGGCGGCGACCTGGGCCGCCATCGGCCTGACCAGCGCCGGCGGCATAGCGCTCGGTGTTCGTCGACACGGGCCGGCGCGTCGGTCCCCGTGGTGGCTCATCGCTGTCGCGATTCTCGCTTTCGCCGCGGGTGACACCGTCTACGCGCTCAGCGCCGATTCTTTTCTCCCCGACGTGTTCTACCTGTCGATGTTCCCACTGTTGGCGGTCGGGCTGCTCGGACTCACCCGCGCCAGCGCGCTAATCCGGGATAGATCGAATCTGCTCGACGTCCTCACCTTCGTCTGCGCGGTCGCTCTTCTTTCGTGGATATTTCTCATCGCACCGTCTATCGCGGCGCCCGGTTTCAGTTCCTTCGAACGGTCGGTGCTCGCCGGCTACGCACTCGGGGATCTGCTGGTGTCGGCCACGATGGTCCGACTGCTCTCCGCGGCTCGTCCCACGCCGGCACTGATCCTGCTGGCGGTCGGCGCGGCAGGCATGCTCGGTGCCGACGTCCTCTACGGGCTGGCCGTGATCGACGGGAGCTGGCAGGACGGCGGTCCGGTCGAATCGGGTTGGCTCGTCTTCTACGCGGCGTGGGGCGCGGCGGGGTTGCATCCCTCCATGGCGAAGCTGGTCGAACCGGCGGCCCGGTCACGCGGTCAGGTGAGCACGCCGTGGCTGCTGCTCCTGGGACTCTCGTCGTTGATCGCTCCCGCGCTGCTGCTCTTCCAGTCGATGACCGGGCAGGTTCACGACGGAGCCGTGATCGCGCTGTCGTCGGCGGTCGTGTTCGCGCTGGTGCTGAGCCGGCTCGCCGACGCCCTGGAGACGCACCGTCAGGCGGTCGCGCGCGAGCACGGTTTACGTGAGGCGTGCGCCGCTCTGGTTTCCGCGTCCGACGCGCACGCGGTGAACCGCGCGGTGCGGACAGGCGTCGCCCGGCTGATGCCGCCCGGCTCCGCGCACCGGGTCGTCTTCGTGGTCAACCAGTCCGGCGGCGTGCCGTCGGCGGCGGCGAGCATCTGGGGGGCATCCGTCCCGCTCCCCGCCGGGCCGGGACTGTTCCGGGCGACGGCCGCCGCGCGCCGTACCCGGTTGTTGCGGATGCGCACCCTTCAGCCGGTGCTCGCCGATCAGCTCGGGGATTTCGAGTTCGCGGTGCTCTGCCCGCTGGTGCTCGCGGACGAGCCGGCGCGGCGCCGTCCGCGTCCGGACGTCGAGCGGTCCGCGGGCCAGCCGCGCGACGAGGGGCCGGGCAGCGGGCCGCGGGTCGGCGCCCTGCTCGTCTCGGGCGACGTGGTCGCGCTCACCGCGCTGCGGGACGCGTTGGAGGTGCTGGCGGGGCAGGCGGCGCTGGCGCTGGAGCGGATCAGCCTCAGCGAGGAGATCAACCGGCGGCACAGTGAGGAGTACTTCCGCACGCTGGTGCAGAACACCGCTGACGTCATCCTCATCGTCGACGACGACGACGACCGGATCCGGTACGCCAGCCCGTCGGTCTCCGACGTGCTCGGCCTCGAGCCGGCGGCCTGCACGACGCTGGCCGCCATCGTGCATCCGGACGACCGGCCGCGGATGTCGGGGGCGTTGAAGCGGGTGCGCGCCGCGGCGGAGCCGCATCGCTGGGAGGACTGGACGGCGCGGCACGCGGACGGCAGCTCCATCCAGGTCGAGGTGAGCTGTCGGGACCTGCGGCGGGACCGGACGGTGCGCGGGCTGGTCATCACCCTGCGCGACGTGACCGAGCGTCGCCGGCTGGAGCGGGAGCTGACCCACCGGGCGTTTCATGACGCGCTCACCGGGCTGGCCAACCGGGTGCTCTTCCATGAACGCGTGCATCACGCGGTCGCCGGTTCCCGCCGCACCGGACGCACCGCCGGCGTGCTCTTCATCGACCTCGACGACTTCAAGGTGGTCAACGACACGATGGGGCACACCGCTGGGGATGCCCTGCTGGTCGCGGTCGGCGAGCGCCTCGCCGCCACGCTCGGCTCGGCGGCGACCGCGGCGCGGCTCGGCGGCGACGAGTTCGCGGCCCTCGTCGAGGACGTGCCGGGGCCGGCCGACGTGGAGCAGGTCGCGGAGCGGTTGGTGGCGGTGTTCGCGGAGCCCTTCCGGGTCGGCGAGAGCATCGTCAACGGGGCGGTGAGCATCGGTGTGGCGACCACGGCGGAGGCGAGCGACGGCGACGACCTGCTGCGCCATGCGGATCTGGCGCTGTACGTGGCGAAGGGGGCCGGCAAGGGTCGGTGGCGGCGTTATCAGGCGGCGCTGCACACCGCCGTCATGCGGCGCCTGGAGTTGCGCGCCGCGCTCGACCAGGCGGACGCCGACCTCGACTTCTCGCTCGAATACCAGCCGATCGTCGCGCTGGCCACGGGGCGGACGACCGGGTTGGAGGCGCTGCTGCGATGGCGCCATCCGACGCTCGGGTTGCTCGGCCCCGACCGGTTCATCGAGGTGGCGGAGGAGACCGGGTTGATCGAGCCGATCGGGGACTGGGTCCTGCGGCAGGCCCTGGCCGCAGCCGTGCAGTGGGCCGCCACCGCGCCGGCCGGGGGCGCGCCGTACGTCAGCGTCAACGTCTCGGCACGGCAGTTCCGGGCGGCGGGCTTCGTGGAGAAGGTGCGCGGCGCGCTCGCGGCCTCGGATCTGCCGCCGGACCGTGTCGTCCTGGAGCTGACGGAGAGCCTGCTGCTGCGCGATCACGAACAGGTCTGCGCCGATCTCATGACGCTGCGCGAACTGGGCGTCCGGATGGCGATCGACGATTTCGGCACCGGCTTCTCGTCCCTGAGCTATCTGCGGCAGCTCCCCATCGACATACTCAAGATCGACCGCTCGTTCACCGCGGACATTTCCTCGTCGTCGCGGCAGCGGGCGTTGGTCTTCGGCATCATCCGGCTCGCGCAGACGCTCGGCCTGGACGTGGTGGCGGAGGGGATCGAGACACCGGCCGACCGCGACCTCCTCGGTGAGCTCGGCTGCGGGTACGGGCAGGGGTTTCTGTTCTCCCGCCCGATGGCGGTCGAGGAGACGACCACCTGGCTGCGCCGCGCCCCCGTCGTCGTGCCGGTGCAGCGCAACACCGCCCGCGCGGTAATCCAGTGATGAACTTCTCTTGAATGGCATGTTCGGGGCAGCGCACTACATACCGGGTATGCAATGCTCAACCTCATCCATCGAAGCCTGACGTTCTAAGAACGTCGATCGGGGAGGTTTGCGTTGCAGGTACCGCGAACATTTACCGCCATCGCGCTCACCGTCGGACTGGTGCTCGGCGCCGGGCAGACGGCCTGGGCGAGCCCGTCCGACACCGGGTCGCCGACATCGGCCGAAAAGGCCACCCGGCAGTCGGTCACCGTCACGCTGCTCACCGGCGACCGGGTCACGCTGGCCGGCGCCGACGCCGCCAAGACCGCCGTACGTCCGGCCAACGGCCGCGAGCGGCTGCGCTTCTCCGTCAGCCGCGAACGCGGCGAGCTGTACGTGGTCCCGCAGGACGCGCAGCGTCTGGTGCAGAGCGGCAAGCTCGACCGCCGGCTGTTCAACGTCACCGCGCTGGCGCGACTCGGTTACCACGATGCCGCCCGCGACACCCTGCCGCTGATCGTCACCTACCGCGCCGCGGCCGCCGCCCGCGCCCGGGCCGCCCTCGGCGCCTCCGACGCCCGGGTCACCCGCGAGCTACCGGTGATCGGCGGTGCCGCGGTCGCCGCGGCGAAGGACGGCGCGGCGGCCCTGTGGTCTCGGGTCACCGCCGACCGGGACACCGCCCGGGCCGACACGGCCGGCGGGATCGACCGGATCTGGCTCGACGGCAAGCGGCAGGTCAGCCTGGACCAGAGCGTGCCGCAGATCGGCGCCCCCGCCGCCTACCAGGCCGGCTACACGGGACGCGGCGTCACGGTGGCGGTGCTGGACACCGGCGTCGACGGCGCTCACCCGGACCTGGCCGGCAAGATCGCCGAGTCGAGAAACTTCAGCGAAGCGCCCGAGCCGGGCGACACCGTCGGGCACGGCACCCACGTCGCCTCGACGATAGCCGGCAGCGGAGCCGCCTCGGGTGGGAAGTACAAGGGTGTCGCCCCCGACGCCACCGTCATCTCGGGCAAGGTCTGCGAATCCAACTTCTGCTCCGACTCGGCGATCCTCGCCGGGATGCAGTGGGCCGCGACGGAGAAGCACGCCGACGTGGTCAACCTCAGTCTCGGTGGCCCGGACGGGCCGGAGATCGACCCGATGGAGCAGGCGGTCAACACGCTCACCCAGCAGACCGGCACGCTCTTCGTGATCGCCGCCGGCAACGACGGCGCGCCCGCCTCGGTCAGCTCGCCGGGGAGTGCCGACGCGGCGCTGACCGTCGGCGCCGTCGACAAGTCCGACGAACTCGCTTCCTTTTCCAGCCGGGGACCACGGGTGGGCGACGAGGCGGTCAAGCCGGACATCACCGCGCCGGGCGTCGACATCGTCGCCGCGAGAGCGAGCGGGACGCAGATGGGCGAGCCGGCCGGTGACGGTTACGTCGCCGCTTCCGGAACATCCATGGCGACCCCGCACGTCGTCGGCGCGGCGGCGCTCCTCGCCCAGCAGCACCCGCAGTGGCAGGCCGGCCAGCTGAAGGCCACGTTGACGGCGTCCGCGAAGCCGCGCCCGGAGCTCACGGCGTACGAGCAGGGGGCGGGGCGGGTCGACGTGGCCCGCGCGATCACCCAGACCGTCACCAGCGAACCCGTGAGCGTCTCGTACGGCCGGGCGATCTGGCCGCACGCGGACGACCCGGCGATCACCCGTACGGTGACCTACCGCAACGGGGGCTCCGCCGACCTCACGCTCGCCCTCGCGGTTCAGGTCAGCGGGCCGCAGGGCGTCACCCCGCCGCCGGGCATGTTCCGGGCCGGCGCGGAGCGGGTCACCGTGCCCGCCGGTGGGCAGGCGCAGGTGACGGTCACCGCCGACACCAGCCTCGGTGGCCCCGACGGGATCTACTCCGGACATCTGGTCGCCACCGCCGGGCCGGCCGTGGTGCTCACCCCGCTCGCGGTCAACCAGGAGGTGGAGAGCTACAACCTCACCCTCACCCACCTCGACCGCTCCGGCGCGCTCACCTCGGACTACTTCTCCCTGGTCGTGGGGCTCGACGAGTACGCCGCCAACCGGCCGTACGAGGAGGACGGCACGACGACCCTGCGCCTGCCGAAGGGTCGCTACGGCGTCTCCAGCTACATCGGCACCCCTCGTGGCGACGACGAGTTCGACACCACGGCGCTCGTGCAGCCGGAGCTGACGCTGACCCGGGACACCGCGGTGAGCCTGGACGCCCGCCGCGGGAAGCCGGTCCGGATGACCGTGCCCGATCGGCGGGTCGCACCCGTTCTGGTCGACGTCGCCGTCACGTACTTCACGAAGGACGGCGCCTACAACATCGGGCTGTTCGCCGCCGACTTCGAAGGGCTGACCGCCGCGCAGCTCGGCGCCGCGGTGCCGGCCGAGCGGTTCGTCGCGTCCTTGGCGGCCCAGTGGGCGGAGCCGACACCGGACGACGGCTTCGACAACACCCCTTCCCTGTACGCCGTCAGCGAGCTGGTGCCGGGGCGGATGCCGACCGGGTTCCTCCGGGATTACCGGCGGAGCGAGCTCGCCACCGTGCACCACGAATTCCGGGGCAGCCCGCCGGGCGGGGCGGCGGAACGGCTGGTCTTCCCGGTGCACTCGCCGGACGTCGGGGCCGGCGCGGTCGTCCTGCGGACCGCCGTGCCCGGCCATCGGGTCGAGCACTACTACACCAAGGGTGTGCGCTGGACGTCCGAGCTGGACTTCGGCACCCCGACCGAGCAGCCGTGGCTGGACCTGACGGCCATGCTGCAATCGGTGCCGACCGAGTATCGGGCGGGGCGCGACCATCGGGAGCAGTGGAACGGGGCGCCGTTCGGCCCGGTCTTCCCGACCTCGCGGTGGCCGGAGGACTGGGTGAGCCGGCAGGGCGACACGCTGCAGGCGCTCGTGCCGCTCTTCGGTGACAGTTTCGGGCACATCGGGGCCTCGCTCACCGACACCGCCCGCACCGCCCTCTACCGCAACGGGAGACTCGTCGAGGAGAACGATGAGGCCGGCTGGGGGCGGTTCACGGTGCCGCCGCAGCGGGCGAGTTACCGGCTGGAGACGAGGGTGACCCGCAGCGTCAGCGATCTGGCGACCGAGGTCAGCGGGGCGTGGATGTTCCCGTCCGCCCACGTCGACGGCGAGGCGCCGGCGAAGCTGCCGGTGATGGCGGTCCGGTTCGCCCCCGGGCTCGATGTGCGGAACGCCGCCCCGGCGGGGCGGGCCTTCGACATCCCGGTCACGGTCCAGCGGCAGCCCGGCGCACCGCCGGCGGGCGTGCGGAAGCTGACCGTCGAGGTGTCGTACGACGATGGGAAGACCTGGCAGGTTGCGAAGGTGCGCGCGGTCCGGCACGGCTGGGTGGCCACTGTGCAGCATCCGGGCGGCGGCGGATACGCGTCGCTGCGCGCGAGCGCCGTGGACCGGGCCGGCAACACGGTCACCCAGCGCGTCATCCGGGCGTACCGGCTGAAGTGAGCGTCGCGGTCGCCCGGACCCGGCACAGGTCCGGGCGACCGTCGCGCGTCAGTCGTTGGCGTGCAGCGCGGCGTTGAGTTCGATGCCGGTGCCCGTGCGCGGGCGGGCCTCCAGGGCGCCGGTGACCGAGTTGCGCCAGAAGAGCAGCCCGTTGACCCCCGACAGCTCGCGGGCCTTCACCACGCGCCCGTCCGGGAGGGCGATCTTCGACGCGGCCGTGATGTAGCAGCCCGCTTCGACCACGCAGTCGTCACCGATCGAGATACCGACCCCGGAGTTTGCGCCGAGCAGGCTGCGCTCACCGATGCGGACCTTTTCCTTACCGCCGCCGGAGAGCGTGCCCATGATGGACGCGCCGCCACCGATGTCGGAGCCGTCGCCGACCACCACGCCGGCCACGATGCGCCCCTCGACCATCGAGGCGCCGAGGGTGCCGGCGTTGAAATTGCAGAAGCCCTCGTGCATCACGGTGGTGCCGGACGCGAGGTGGGCGCCGAGCCGCACCCGGTCGGCGTCGGCGATGCGCACCCCGGACGGCACCACGTAGTCGGTCATCCGCGGGAACTTGTCCACGCCGTAGACGGCGAGGTGCCGGCCGGCGGACCGTTCGATGATCCGCAGCTCGTCGACCCGCTCCGGCGGGCAGGGGCCGGCAGAGGTCCAGGCCACGTTGGGCAGCAGGCCGAAGATGCCGTCGAGGTTGAGTTCGTTGGGGCGGACCAGGCGGTGGGAGAGCAGGTGCAACCGCAGGTACGCGTCGGAGGTGTCCTTGATCGGATCGGCGAGGGAGCCGATCTCGGTGACCACCACGACGGTGCTCAGACCGGGCAGCACGCGGTCGTCCAGTGCGCCCGCCGGCAGCTCCAGCGGGTCGGCGCTGCTTGTCTCCGACAGCCGCGGCGCCGTGCCCAGCCCCAGCTTGCCGGTCGGATACCAGGTGTCGAGCACCTGCCCCTCAGCGGTCGTCGTGGCCAGGCCGATGCCCCAGGCGGGCTGCGCCGAAACCGTCACAGAGCTGCCTTCCGTTCACGTTGGCGTGCGCCGGGCGGCCGGGAGCGGTTGCCCCGCTCCGCCCGCCGAGTGCGGCCACCCGGCCGCACCGATTCCCGGAAAAGGTACCGTGCGAACCATGCTGAACCCGCTGACCCCCGAGGTGTTGGCCGATCCCGTCGCGTTGACCCGTGCGCTGGTCGACATCGAGTCCGTCTCGCGAAACGAGAAGGAGATCGCGGACTGCGTCGAGGAGGTGCTGCGCGGGGTGGCGCACCTGTCGGTGGAGCGCTTCGGCAACACCGTGATGGCCCGCACCGACCTGGGCCGGGCCCAACGGGTGGTGCTCGCCGGACACCTGGACACGGTGCCGCTGGCGGGCAACTTCCCGGCGACGGTCGACGGCGACCTGATGTACGGATGCGGCACGTCGGACATGAAGTCGGGCGTCGCGCTCGCCCTGCACCTCGCGGTCGCCGCGCCCGAGCCGCGCTACGACGTGACCTATTTCTTCTACGAGGCCGAGGAGATCGACTCGGCGTACAACGGACTCAATCTGGTCGCGCAGGCGCATCCGGAGTGGCTGACGGCCGACTTCGCGATGCTGCTCGAACCGACGTACGGGGTGGTCGAGGCGGGCTGCCAGGGGACGATGCGGGCGCGGGTGCGCACCAGCGGCCGCCGGGCGCACGCGGCGCGCTCGTGGCGTGGGGTGAACGCGATCCACGCGGCCGGCGACCTGCTGCGTCGTCTCGAGGCGTACGAGGCGCGCACGGTCACCATCGACGGCTGCACCTACCGGGAGGGGATGAACGCCGTCCGCATCACCGGTGGCATCGCCGGCAACGTGATCCCGGACAGTTGCGAGGTCGAGGTCAACTACCGGTTCGCGCCGGATCGTACGGAGGAGCAGGCGCAGGCCCACGTACGCGAGGTCTTGGACGGTTTCGAGGTCGAGGTGACCGACTCCGCCGCCGGGGCGTTGCCGGGGCTCGCCGCGCCGCTCGCGCAGGAGTTCCTGGCGGCGGTGGACGCGGCGCCGGTGGCGAAGCTGGGCTGGACCGACGTGGCCCGCTTCGCGGCGCTCGGCATTCCGGCGCTGAATTTCGGGCCGGGCGATCCGATGCTCGCCCACGCGGCCGACGAGCACGTGGAGATCCCGAAGATCCGGGACGGCGCCGCGATGCTGCGCCGGTGGCTCACCTCCGTCTGAGCGCCGCGCGCCGGACGGCGTGCCTACGTCGATCAAGGACCTGCGCGCACGATCAACTCGTGGGCATGGGTCCTTGATCGACCGGGCTGAGTTCCTGGGTCGTCTCGCTCTCGCGGGATGGCTGCGCCACCGCCATGCGACGTTCGGCCACCACCTCGCGGATCCGTCGGTGCATCTGACGCCGAAGCCGGACCAGCTCGCTAGGGATCATCACGGTTGCTCCCTCCCCCGAAGGTGCCCGGCGGGGGTGCCGGGCGCCGTGCATACCCAGTATGTGAAACTAAAGACGCGTGAGCACCGGTTTTGGTTGCCGCGAATCCGATGTTTCTTCCTGCGAGGGAGGATTCCCGTCGCACGGTGACGGCGGGTTCGGCATGGGACCGACGTGGCGGCACTACCGTGGAGCGGATGAAGCACGCGAACGGCCGGAATGACGGCCGCCACCCCGGGCCGGAACGACACCGCGGCGCGGTCACGCTGCGGCGGGAGTCAATTCCCGTCAGCACCGCCGACCAGCGGCTCCTCGACTCGCGCACCCGCGGCGACTGGAAGACCAGGGACGCGTGGCGCGCGCTGCGCATCCTCTCCGAGTTCGTCGAGGGCTTCGACACGCTCGCCGATCTGCCTCCGGCGGTCAGCGTCTTCGGCTCGGCGCGGAGCAAACCGGAGAGCCCGGAGTGCCTGATGGCCGAGGAGCTCGGCGCGGCCCTCGCCCGCGCCGGGTACGCCGTGATCACCGGCGGTGGTCCCGGCGTGATGGAGGCGGCCAACCGGGGCGCGATCGAGGCCGGCGGACTCTCCGTGGGGCTCGGCATCGAGCTCCCGTTCGAGCAGGGGCTCAACGACGCCGTCGACGTCGGCATCAATTTCCGTTACTTCTTCGCCCGCAAGACCATGTTCGTCAAGTACGCGCAGGCGTTCGCGGTGCTCCCCGGCGGGTTCGGCACCATGGACGAGCTCTTCGAGGCGTTGACCCTCGTGCAGACCGGCAAGGTGACCCGCTTCCCGGTCGTGCTGTTGGGGGTGAGCTACTGGCAGGGCCTGCTCGACTGGCTGCGGGACACGATGGGGGAGCACGGCAAGATCGGTCCGGCGGATCTCGAGCTGATCTACCTCACCGACGATGTCGACGCGGCCGTGCGGCACATCGTCGAGGCCGATGCGGCGCTCGCCGCCGAGCAGGACGCCCTGCAGGAGACCTCGGTCGCCACGACCGAGGCCGACCAGCGGGCGGCGTCGACCGACAGTCGGGAGCGCTGACCGCGTGGCCGCCATCTGTGTCTTCTGCGCCTCGTCGCGCACCCTCGAACAACCCTGGCTCGACGTCGCGACCGCGACCGGCGAGGAGATCGCCCGGCGGGGGCACAGCCTGGTCTCCGGCGGCGGCTGCGTCGGCATGATGGGCGCCCTCGCCGACGGCGCCCGCGCGGCCGGCGGGTACACCCTGGGGGTCATTCCGCAGGCGCTGGTCGATCTGGAGGTCGCGGACACCCACTCCGACGAGCTGGTGGTCACCGACGGCATGGCCAGCCGTAAGACCCTCATGATCGAAAAAGCGGACGCCTTCATCACGCTTCCCGGCGGGCTCGGCACGCTCGACGAGCTGTTCGAGGTCTGGACCACGGCGACCCTCGCCGTGCACCGGAAGCCCGTCGTGCTGGTGGACACCGACGGGTTCTACCGCGGCCTGCTCGACTGGCTCGCCGGGCTCGCCGGCACGGCGTTCGTCCGGCCGGCCGCCCTGGAGATGTTGATCGTGGTCGACTCGGTGCCCGCCGCGCTCGACGCGATCGAGACCCAGCTCACCTGAGAGGTGAGGAGGGCCCCTTCCGGTACGGAAATCCGTGACGAGGGGCCCTTCCTCATGGCAGGGGTGTCGGACCGGCATGGTGAGATGGCCGGATGCAGGCGTACCGGCTGGTCCGTCGGCCGGCCGAGGCCGCGCCGGCGCGCGTCGACGACCCCGTGCAGCGGGAGGTCGTCGCGCACACCGCCGGGCCGCTGCTGGTCGTCGGCGGACCGGGCACCGGCAAGACCGGCACGCTGGTCGAGGCCGTCGCCGCCCGGGTCGCCGAGGGCACGGATCCGGAGCGCATCCTCGTGCTCACCTTCGGCCGCCGCGGCGCGACCGCCCTGCGGCACCGCATCGAGGCGCGGATCGCGGGCGTCGGCCGACGCGTCGTGCACGAGCCACTGGTTCGCACCTTTCCCGCCTACGCGTTCGGTCTCCTGCGTCGCGCCGCCGCCGAGCGGGGCGAGCCCTCACCGCGGCTGCTGACCGGCCCCGAGCAGGACCTGATCATCCGTGAGCTGCTCGACGTGGCCGGCGAGGACGCCGCGGCCGACCCGATCGGCTGGCCCGAGGATCTGCGCCCGGCACTGCGCACCCGGGCCTTCGCCGCCCAGCTCCGCGACCTCATGCAACGCGCGGCCGAGCGGGGCGTCGGCCCGGTCGAGCTGGCCCGGCTGGGAGAGCGGCTGGGGCGCGCGGACTGGCCGGCCGCCGCCCGGTTCCTGCGCGAATACGTCGCGGTGCTCGCCCTGCGCGACGTGACCACCCGTGGCTCGGTCGCCTACGACAACGCCGAGCTGGTCCGGGCCGCGGCCGGGCTGCTCACCGACGACCCGGCGCTGCTCGACGCCGAGCGGCGCCGACTGTCGTACGTCTACGTCGACGAGCTCGCCGACACCGACCCGGCCCAGATCGACCTGCTCACGCTCGTCGCCGGCGGCGGCAAGCCGCTGATCGCCTTCGCGGACCCGGACTCCTCGACGTACGCATTCCGGGGCGCCGACCCCGCGATCGTCGGCGGCTTCCCGCACCGCTTCCGCACCGCCTCCGGCGCCGTGGCCCGCAGCATCACGCTCACCACGTCCTACCGCAGCGGCCCGGGGCTGCTCGACGTGACCCGGCGGCTGGCCCGCCGGCTCCGCGGGCCGATCGGGCACCGTGACCTGCGGCCGCTGCCCGACGCCGTCCCGGCAACGGTCGACGTCCGCACCTTCCGCTCCCGCACGGGCGAGTCGGCGTACCTGGCCCACGCGCTCCGCGCGGCGCACCTGCTCGACGGCGTGCCGTGGTCGCGGATGGCCGTGATCGTGCGGTCGACCTCGTTGCAGCTGCCGCCGTTGCAGCGGGCCCTGCACGCGGCCGGGGTGCCGGCCATCGTGCACGCCGAGGACCTGCCGCTGCACCTGCAACCCGCGGTGGCGCCGCTGCTGCTTCTGCTGCGCTGTGCCCTGGAGCCCGAGCGGCTCGACGAGGAGGCGGCCGTCGCGCTGCTGCACTCGCCGCTCGGCAATGCGGATCCGCTCGCCGAGCGACGGCTGCGTCAGGGGCTCCGGGCGCTCGCGCTCGCCGCGGATGATCGGCGCCCCTCCGGCGAGCTGCTGGTCGACGCGCTGCGCGACCCGGCCGAGCTGGCAGCCGTCGAACGGCGCTGGGCCGCCCCCGCGCAGGCCGTCGCGGGGCTGCTGGCCAGCGCCCGGGAGGCGGCCGCCGCGCCCGGTGCGACCGCCGAGGACGTGCTGTGGGCGGTGTGGCGGGCGACCGGCCTCGCCGATCGCTGGTTCGGCGCGATCTCGCGCGCCCGGGCCGCGACCAGTGAGGGGGACGGCGGGGCACGGTGGCGTGCCGTCGCAGCCGACCGTGACCTCGACGCCGTGGTCGTGCTCTTCGACGCGGCGGCGCGGTTCGTGGACCGGCTGCCCGGCGCGCGCACCGAGGTCTTCCTCGAGCATGTGCTCGGTCAGCAACTGCCGGCCGACACCCTCGCGCCCAGCGCCGACCGCGGCGAGACCGTACGTCTGCTCACCGCGCACGCCGCCAAGGGTCTGGAATGGGACCTGGTGGCGATCGCCGGCGTGCAGGAGGGGATCTGGCCCGATCTGCGGCTGCGGGGCAGCCTGCTCGGCTCCGAGCGCCTCGTCGACGTTCTCGCCGGGCGGGCCGAGGGTGCCGGCGTCGCCGCGTCACTGGTCGGCCAGACCTCGGCGCTGCTCGACGAGGAGCGCCGGTTGTTCTACGTCGCGGCGACCCGCGCGCGGCGGCGGCTGCTGGTGACCGCGGTCGCCTCGACCGCGGTCGGCGGGGTCGACCAGGAGGAGCAGCCCAGCCGGTTCCTGTACGAGCTGGGTGCGGCCGGGGCGCCGCCGACGGAAGGGGGCGACGGCCCGCCACCGGACGGCGGACCGGTGCGGCCGGTGGAGAGCGCGTCGGGCGAGGGTGCGTCGGGGGCCGACGGCGAGCCGGGTGACGGCGGGACCGAGCCGGCCGAGCCGGGGGAGCTGCCGGTGGGTCGCCCGCCCCGCGCGCTCACCCTCGCGGCGCTCGTCGCGGAGCTGCGCACCGCGGTGACCGACCCGTCCGCGGGACAGGCCCGACGGCGCGCGGCCGCCGCCGAGCTGGCCCGCCTCGCCGTCGCCGGCGTCGCCGGGGCGCACCCGGACGACTGGTGGGGGCTGCGCGCGCTCTCCGATGACCGGCCGCTCGTCGATGAGGGGGACCCGGTCAAGGTGACCCCCTCCACAATGGAGAGCGCGCTGCGGTGCAGCCTGCGCTGGCTGCTGGAGAAGCACGGGGGGAGCGGTCCGTCGAGTTCCGCGCAGGGCGTGGGCAACCTCGTGCACGCGGCGGCGATGCTGGCCGAGGACGCCAGCGCCGACCGGGGGCAGCTGCTGGAATACGTGGCGGCCCGGTTCGACGCGATCGACCTCGCGGCGCGCTGGATGGCCGGGGCGGAGCTGTCCCGTGCCGAGGCGATGGTCGACAAGCTGCTGCGCTGGCTCGCCGCCAACCCCCGGCGACTGCTCGCGATCGAGCACGAGTTCGCCGTCCGCCTCGACGATCCGCAGCGGCCGATCGAGCTGACCGGCCGCGTCGACCGGCTCGAGGTGGACGCCGAGGGACGGCTGGTGGTGATCGACCTCAAGACCGGCAAGTCGACGGCGGTGACCGCCGCCGAGCTGACCGAGCATCCGCAGCTCGGGGCCTACCAGGCCGCCGTGGAGGCCGGGGCGTTCGCCGAGTTCGGCGACGAGTCCGGCGGGGCGGCGCTGGTGCAGCTCGGCACGACCGCGAAGGAGGCGAAGGAGCAGGCCCAGGCCGCGCTCGGGGAGGGCGAGGAGGCCGGCTGGGCCGGTGCGATGGTGCGACGCACCGCCGACACCATGGCGGCGTCCACCTTCGCGGCCGTGGTCAACTCCAAGTGCCGCGTCTGTCCCGTGCGAACCAGCTGTCCCGTCTCCGGAAAGGGGCGCCAGGTCGTGGAGCCGCCGACATATCGCGAACAAGGCGGGGAGCGGGCGTGACCCAGCCGTCCCTGTTCACCGCGGCGCCCCCGCCGCGGCGCGCCGCCGACGCCGGTCCGCGCTACACGCCGCTGGAGCTCGCCCGTCTGCTGCGGCTGCACGCGCCGACCGCCGAACAGGCCGCGATCATCGCGTCGCCGGTGGAGCCGCTGCTCGTGGTCGCCGGGGCCGGCTCGGGCAAGACCGAGACCATGGCGGCGCGCGTGGTGTGGCTCGTCGCCAACGGCTACGCCCGACCGGAGCAGATCCTCGGGCTCACCTTCACCCGCAAGGCCGCCGGCGAGTTGGCCCACCGCATCCGGATGCGGCTCGGGCAACTGGTGCGCCGACTGGGTCGGGAAGGGCGCGATCCCGGCGACGACCTGCTCAGCGGTGAGCCGACGGTCGCCACCTACCACTCGTACGCCGCCCGGGTCGTCACGGAGCACGGGCTGCGGGCCGGCTTCGAACCCACCACCCGACTGCTCACCGAGGCGTCCCGCTGGCAGATCGTCGACATGCTGGTCCGCAACTACAACGGCGACATGTCCGATGTGGACCGGATGCCGAGCACGGTGACCGACGGGATCCTGGCGCTCGCCGGAGAGCTGGCCGAGCACCTGGTGACCCCCGATGAGCTGGCGGCCTGGACCGGCAGGTTCTTCGCGGACGTGCAGTCGCGGCCCGGCAAGGTCTACGCCGACGTGCGCCGCGCGCTCTCCGTCCAGCAGCTCCGGTTGCGCCTGCTGCCGCTGGTGCGCGCCTACGACCAGCGCAAGCAGGGCTTCGAGGCGATGGACTTCGGCGACCAGATGGCGCGGGCGGCCCTCGTGGCGCGCGACCATCCCGAGGTCGGCGAGGTCGAGCGCGAGCGCTACCGGGTGGTGCTGCTCGACGAATACCAGGACACCAGCCATGCCCAGGTGGTGCTCCTCCGCTCGCTCTACGCCGGCGGCCACCCGGTCACCGCCGTCGGAGACCCGTGCCAGTCGATCTACGGATGGCGGGGGGCGAGCGCGGGCACGCTCGACCGGTTCCCCGGAGAGTTCGCGCGGCTGGGGGGCGCTGCCGCCCGGACGCTGACCCTGACCACCAGTTGGCGCAACCGGCCGGAGATCCTCGGCGTCGCCAACGGGCTCTCGACGCCGCTGCGGGAGGCCGGGGCGCGCGTGGCGGAACTCGCCGCGGCCGGCCGGGTCGACGACCCCATTCCGGGTCGCACCGCGCGCGGCAGGTCCGGCGGCACGGTCCATTGCGCACTGCTGCAGACCTTCGAGGACGAGGCCGACTGGATCGGCGACAGCATGCTCGCCGCCTGGCGGGGCGCGTCCCGGATGGCCGGTGCCACCCCCGAGCAGATTCCGCTGGAGCTGCGCCCCACGAGCGCGGTGCTGGTCCGGCTGCGCAGTCAGATCCCGGCGATCGAGGCCGCCCTGCGGGCCCGGGGGCTCCCGGTCGAGGTGGTCGGGCTCGGTGGACTGCTCGACACCCCAGAGGTCCGCGACGTCGTCTGCACGCTGCGGGTGCTCGCCGACCCCACCGACGGCGCCTCGCTGCTCCGACTGCTCACCGGCGCCCGTTGGCGGATCGGTCCCCGTGACCTCGTGGCGCTGCACCGCCGCGCGAAATCGATCGCTGCCGCGCGCCGGCAGGTCGGCCGTGGCCCGGACGACGAGCCCGAAATCGTCACGGATCGGCTCGACGAGGCCACCCTGGTCGAGGCACTGGCCGACCTGGGGCCGCCGCAGACCTATTCGGCGGAGGGCTACGCCCGGCTGCGGGCGTACGGCCGGGAGCTCGCGCTGCTGCGATACCGGCTCGACCAGCCCCTGCCCGACCTGGTCGCCGACGTCGAGCGCACCATCGGACTCGACGTCGAGGTGGCCGTCCGCGCCGGCAGCGACGGCCGGGGAGGCGACGCCGGACTGGCCCGCGGTCACCTCGACGCGCTCGGCGACGTGGCGGTCCGCTTCGCCAGCGACTCCGAGGGCGGGGCTCTCGCCGGTTTTCTCGCGTTCCTGGCCGCCGCCGAGGACGAGGAGCGGGGGCTCGCGCCCGGCGAGGTCGAGGTGGTCGAGGGGGCGGTGCAGATCCTCACCGCGCACGCCGCCAAGGGGCTGGAGTGGGACGTCGTCTCGGTGGCCGGACTGACCCGCAGCGTCTGGCCGGGCCCGGTCCGCGGCTCGGACCACTATCTCTACGGCCTCGGCGTGCTGCCGTTCCCGCTGCGCGGTGACGCCGACGGCCTGCCCCGCCTCGACCTCGACGAGGCGGAGGACCAGCGCGAGGTGGCCCGGGCGCTGACCGACTTCGGCGACCGCTGGCACGAGCACGACGAGCGCGAGGAGCGCCGGCTGGCGTACGTCGCGGTGACCCGGCCGCGCCGGCTGCTGCTCTGCTCCGGTTACTGGTGGGGTGAGGGGGTCAAGAAGCCCCGCGGACCGTCGGTGTTTCTGGAGGAGGTGGCGGAGCGCTGCCGGGCGGGGGACGGCGTCGTCGACGTCTGGGCGCCCGAGCCGACCCCGGACTCCACCAACCCGACGAGCGCGCTGACCGTACGCGCGGAGTGGCCGGCGGACCCGCTCGGAATCCGACGCCCGTTGGTGGCGGAGGCGGCGGTCCTGGTCCGGCAGCTCATGTCAGCCGGCCCGGACGCCCCGTCGCGCGACGACGACGCCGTCGATGATCGGGAGAGCCCTGCCGGGGAGGGCGTCGACGGCGAGGCCGAGGGCGAGGTGGCCGGGGGAGAGGCGGACCCGGATGTGGCGCGGTGGCGGCAGGAGACCGAGTTGCTCCTCGCCGAACGGGAGCGTCTCACCCAACGCGTGGGGCCGGTCGAGGTCGCGCTTCCCGATCACCTTTCGGTGTCGCAGCTCGTCGCGCTGCGCCGTGACCCGTATGCGCTGGCCCGGTCGCTGCGCCGCCCACTCCCGTCCCGCCCCGATCCGTACGCCCGGCGCGGCACCGCGTTCCACGCGTGGCTGGAGCAGCGTTTCGGCGCGGAGCGGCTGCTGGATGTGGACGAGTTGCCGGGTGCCGCCGACGAGGACGCCGCCCCGGACGACGCGCTGCTGGAGCTGCAGGAGCGGTTCCTGGCGAGCGAGTGGGCCGACCGGGCGCCGGTCGAGGTGGAGGTGCCGTTCGCCACGGCGATCGCGGGGGTGGTGGTGCGGGGTCGGATGGACGCGGTCTTCGCCGATCCGGGTGGACGCTTCGACGTGGTCGACTGGAAGACCGGGCGCCGGCCCGACGGGGCGGAGGCGGCCGCGGCGGCCGTGCAGTTGGCCGCCTACCGCCTGGCCTGGGCCGAGCTGGCCGGCGTGCCGGTGACGCACGTGCGGGCGGCGTTCCACTATGTGCGGGAGGGGGCCACGGTGCGTCCGGCCGACCTGCTCGACGTGGACGGATTGGCCGCTCTCGTCGCCGGGCTGCCGGAGCTTTCCGACGGCTCCTGATTCATCGCCGTCATGGCCCCCACCTGTTGGGGCTGGGCTCTGTCGTTGGATACGTGCTATCCTCGGCAGGTTGCAGTTTTGGTTCCCAGTGACAGAGTTCATGTGCGCCTGAGGGATTGTGACCCCAGGCGCTCTTTGTTGTATCCGGAGAAGGCTCCGGTCCGGGTGATCATGACGGCGACGTCAGATCCGCGCACACGGCGCGGACTCTCTCATCGACCCGCAGACAATCTCGGGTTCGATCGTTCCGTCGAGGAGACGAACACAAATGGCAATTGGCACCGTCAAGTGGTTCAACGCTGACAAGGGCTTCGGCTTCATCACCCCGGACGGCGGCGGCGCTGACGTCTTCGCCCACTTCTCCGCGATCCAGACCTCCGGCTACCGCAGCCTGGACGAGAACCAGCGCGTCGAGTTCGAGATCACGCAGGGCCAGAAGGGCCCGCAGGCGGAGAACATCCGCGCGCTCTGATCGACCACGCCGCCGGCCCGCGCCCTCGTTGGCGCGGGCCGGCCCGTGTACCCCTTATTTTTCGGTTCGTGCTTGCGACCGCCAGCGGCCCTGCCGCCGGGCGCCTTCCTCGACACGTGCCGCCCCGAGGAAGGCTCACCGTGACACGTACCCCCATGCCCACCAGCACTTTCAATGACTTCGCGTTGGCGCCGGCGCTGCAGACCGCGCTCGTCGCCAACGGCATCACCGAGCCGTTCCCGATCCAGACCGCCACGCTGCCGGACTCGCTGGCGGGCCGCGACGTGCTCGGCCGGGGCCGCACCGGCTCGGGCAAGACCCTCGCCTTCGGGCTCCCGCTGCTGTCCCGCACCGCCGGCCAGCGCGGCCGTCCGGGCCGTCCGCTGGCGCTCGTCCTGGTGCCCACCCGTGAGTTGGCGCAGCAGGTGACGACGGCGCTCACGCCGTACGCCCGGGCGGTCAACCTGCGCATCGCCACCGTTGTCGGCGGGCTGTCGCTGGGACGTCAGGCGGACGCGCTGCGCGCGGGCGCCGAGGTCGTGGTGGCGACCCCGGGCCGGCTCAACGACCTGATCAACCGCGGCGACTGCCGGCTCGACCAGGTGGCGATCACGGTCCTGGACGAGGCGGACCAGATGGCCGACATGGGCTTCCTGCCGCAGGTGACCGTGCTGCTGGAGCAGGTGGCGCCGAAGGGGCAGCGGATGCTCTTCTCGGCCACCCTCGACCGCGGCGTGGACCGACTGGTCCGCCGCTTCCTCACCGACCCGGTGTCGCACTCCGTGGACCCCGGCACGGCGACGGTCACCGCGATGACGCACCACCTGCTGCACGTGGACGCGGCGGACAAACCGGCCGCCACCGCGGAGATCGCGGCGCGCGACGGTCGGACGATCATGTTCATCGGTACCAAGCACCGGGCCGACCGGCTGGCCCGGCAACTGCTCTCCAAGGGTGTCCGCGCCGCGGCGCTGCACGGCGGCAAGTCGCAGCCGCAGCGCACCCGGATCCTGGAGCAGTTCCGCAACGGGCAGGTGACCGCGCTGGTCGCCACGGACGTGGCGGCCCGGGGCATTCACATCGACGGCCTCGACATGGTGGTCAACGTCGACCCGCCGGCGGAGGCGAAGGACTACCTGCACCGTGGTGGCCGTACGGCCCGCGCGGGTGAGTCGGGCGTGGTCGTGACGCTCGTCCTGCCGGAGCAGCGCCGGGACATGGACCGGCTGATGGCCACGGCCGGGATCCGGCCGGAGTCGGCGCGGGTGCGCTCGGGCGACTCCGAGCTGGCCCGGGTGACCGGGGCGCGAACGCCGTCCGGCGTGCCGGTCACGATCGCGTCGCCGGCTGCCGCTCCCGCGGCCCGGCCCGCGCACCGCACCACCGGCACCGGGACCGGCACCGGCCGTTCGCGCCGGCCGCGGCGCCGCCCGGTCGGCCCGCGGGCCGAGTAAGGCATTGATTGGGCCCCCTCCTCGAGAGCCATCGAGGAGGGGGCTTTTTGCCCTCCTGATCGCAAGATTTTTTTGCAAAAATGTCGCCGCGGGTCTGGTGCTGCTCGCCGTGGCCGCGCTCGGGGTCGGCGGTCTTGTCCTGGCGGTGGTCGGCTACCTGGTGATCTACTTCTGCGCCGGGGTGCCCGGCCCGCTCGGCGACGAGGTGCTGCACGACCGGTCACCGAGGAGCGGCGGGCCACGCTCGTGTCGGTGAGTTCGCTGGCGCTGCAACTCGGTGGGCTCGGTGGTTCGCTCGGCGCGGTCCGGCTCGCCGAACGGGCCAGCTTCGCGTACGGCTGGTTCATCGCCGTCCTGGCCGTGCTGCTCGCGACGGCGCTGACGGTGGGCGCACTGCGCCGTACCCGCCTGCCGGTCGCCGGGCGACCGCCACTGGTCGTCGGACCCGCCGCGGAGCGCCTGCCGGTAGCCTGACGGTGAGCCTGGAACCCGCGGAGGTATCGGTGGATCTGCATTACTACGAGACCCTGATCGCCGTCGCGGACGATTGTCCGGTCACGACGAGCACGGTGCCGCAGCCGCGGGGCGCCAAGCCGACCGTCGCGGTGATCCAGTACGAGCTGCTCGTCGGCGATCCGTACCGGTACACGCAGGAGGACGTCCTCTTCGAATCCTGGCTCGCACGTCAGGACGGCCCGCGGGACGGGTCGGGGGAGGCGCTCGCCGCCCTGCGCGCGGCGTTCTTGGCCAAACCGCAGGCGTGTCTGCGCGCGTCACCGCTGCCCAAGAAGTACGGCTGGGGGCTGCGCTTCGACGGCGAAGGGCGCGTTGCGCTCTGCCGGATGGAGTCCGATGAATACCGACGCATCGTGACGGGCCAGGGGGATCAGGTCACGGTGCTGAAGGCGATGCGGTCGCGGCGCGCCTGACCCCGACCCCCTTCCGGCCGCCCCTTCCGCGCTCTCGGACATTCCGCGCTCCACCGCAGCTGGCTGGCGAGTGAGCGACCGCATTGCGTCCGATGACCGACTGCGCATCGCCGATCCCTGTCCGATCCTGTCCTGGAAGACCGTCGGAGCAGGACGTTCGCGCGGGGGAGGTTGGTCATGGGCACGGTTGCCGGCACGACCGGCCGACGCGAAATTCTTGTCGTGCTGGCGATGGCGATCGCCGGCGTGCTCCTCGCGCTGCTCGCCGCCTTCACCCCGTGGTACGCCGTGCCCGACGGCGCCGGCGGTTCGGCCGTGGTCGACGTCACCGTGCCGGCGGTTCCGCGGGACGGCGCCGGCTGAGCGCGTGTGCCAGGGTCGGCGGAGACCGGCCGGCCGGTGGTGTTTCACTAGGGACGATGGCCGAACCGGTGATGCCCTCCGCATGGTCCCGACCGACGTCGGGACAGAATCCGGGCGCCCCGGGGGCCGCCGGGCCGGGCGCCGGACCGAGCTGGCGCGCGGGTGCGGTCACCCGGATCGACGTCCCGCCCGCCGTTCCACCTTCGACGGCAGTACCCGCACGGACTGCGGCGCCGGATCAGCGCCGGCTCTGGTGGTTCGCCGGGGCGGCCGGCACCGTGCTGGTGATCGGCCTCGTGGTCGTGCTCGCGCTGATGCTCTCCGGCACCGATCCGTTCGGTGGCACGCCGGCCGCGCCGAGCGACGTACGACCGCCACTGGCGCGGCTCTGCCCGGCGTCGACCGCGGCGCCCACCGAGGAGCCGCCGGCCACCGGTGAGCCTGAGCCGGACGTGCCGGAGCCGGCCGGGGCGCGCACGATCGACCCCGACGCGGGGATCTCCTACAAGGCGTACGGCGCGCCGTGGCTACCGTGGCACACCGTCTGGAGCGCCGGGACGCTCAACGTGCCGTACAAGACGGGGCAGCACTTCGTCACCGAGCACGCGTACGACGGCTTCAGCGACTACCACGCGTCGATCCTCTCCGCCGCGGTGCCGGCGGCGGAGAACGATGCGTTGACGTTCAACCTGGAATGCGTGGGACGGCAGGTCGCGGCCGACGTGCGGGCGGAGTACTACCCGCAGCCGAGCAGGATGGAACTGCTCCGCGACGAGCGCACCGCGCTCGGTGGGCGGCCCGCCTGGGTCACCGTGTTCCGGCTGCACTTCACGCGGCCGGGGCTGCGCGCGACGGACGAGTTGGCGGCGGTCGCCTGCATCGACGTGGGACGGTCGACGGCGGCCATCCTCTACGTCTCGATCCCCGGCACCCACCGCCAGCTCGACTGGGTCGTCGACGACGCGCTGGCCTCGGTCCGCCCGATCTGACCATGCGGGTTCAGCCGACGGCGCGCCGCTGCGGCGCGAGCAGGTCGGCGAGAGTGGTCCGGTCGACCACCTCCTCGATCGCGCAGCGCACGGCGAGCCACACGTCGCGCAGCCCGACCGCCACCCCGTGATACGCCGCGATGTCGGAGGGCAGCCCGCGGACGGTGGTCAACGAACCGCTGACCGCCCGCAGCACATCGCCTACGGTGATCTCGGTGGCGGGGCGGGCCAGCTCGTATCCGCCCTCCATGCCGCGATGGCTGTGCAGCAGCCCCGCCCGCCGGAGATCGAGCAGGATGCCGTGCAGGAAGCTGAGCGGGATCTCCTGCGCCGCGGCGAGCGTGGCCGCCTTGACCAGTTGTTCGCTCCGGTCGGCCGCGATGGCCAGCATCGCCCGTACGGCGTAGTCGCTTCGCGCCGAGACGTACATGGCGCTACGCCTTCGTCTGGTCCAGCACGCCCCACCGGCGTCGGATGGCTCTGTCCGCAGCGGCGAAGGCGGCGTCCACCACCAACCCGACGACCAGGATCACGATCATGATCGCGATCAGGCGCGGCGCGTCGGAGAACTCGCGGGCGTACTGCAGTTGCGCGCCGACCGACGTCTTCGTGGCGATGACGACCAGCAACTCGCCGGCCATCAGGCTGCGCCAGGCGAAGGCCCAGCCCTGCTTCAGCCCGGCCACGATTGCCGGGAGCGCGGCGGGCGCGATGACGTACCGGTAGAGCGACAGCCCGCGGGCGCCGAGGTTCCGCCCCGCGCGCAGCAGTAGCGGCGGCAGGTAGTCGACGCCGTGGATCACCCCGTTGGCGATGGACGGCGCGGCGCCGAGCACCACCACGAAGAAGATCGCCTGCTCGCTCAGCTGGAACAGCAGGATCGCCAGGGGGAACCATGCGATGGACGGCATCGTCTGCAGCGCGGTGATCATCGAGCCGAGCGCGGCGCGGAGGACGCGGATCCGCGCCACGGCCAGTCCGAGCAGCAGCCCGACCGCCACGGCGGCGGTGAACCCGATGGCCGCCCGTCGGGCCGTGGTCGCCAGACCATCCCACAGCGCCGAGGTGAAGAGGTAGGCGCCCAGGTCCCGGAAGACGGTGACGGGGCCGGGTAGCGCCCACGGATCCTTCCAGCCTGCCCAGAAGACGAACTGCCAGATCGCCAGGGCGAGCGCGAGCGCGACGATCTTCGGCCAGGTCGCACCCCAGATCCGGCCGGCCCGGGTCGCCCCCTTCTCCCGGGCCGCGATCTCCAGGGCGTCGAGCCCGGAGAGCGTTCCGCTCCCGGGTCTGGCGCTGAGGATGTCACTGACCATGACGGCCCACCTCCGAACGGAGTCGGTCGGTGACCTCGGCGGCGAGGGCCGCGATCTCGGACGAGTCGATCCGGCGGGGGCGGGGCACGTCGACCCGCGTCTCGTAGATGATCCGGCCCGGGCGGCTGGAGAGCAGCACGATCCGATCGGCGAGGCGCGCCGCCTCCCGCACGTTGTGGGTGACGAAGAGAACGGTGAGCCGCCGCTGCGACCAGATCCGTTCCAACTCGTCGTGCAGCAGGTCGCGGGTCATCGCGTCGAGCGCGCCGAAGGGTTCGTCCATGAGCAGGACGGGGGCGTCCAGCGCGAGCGTGCGGGCCAGGGCGACCCGCTGCCGCATGCCGCCGGAGAGTTCGTGCGGGCGACGCTTGGCGAAGTCGCCGAGTTGAACCACGTCGAGCAGTTCCGCGACCCGCGCCCGGCGCTCGGCCCGGGGTAGGCCGCGCAGCTTGAGCGGAACCTCCACGTTGGCGGCGACGGTGAGCCAGGGAAACAGCGCCGGCTCCTGGAACATCAGGCCGGGGGTCGCGCCGTTCGCGACCGCCACCTCCCCGCCGCTGATCCCGTCGAGCCCGGCGATCAGGTTGAGCAGAGTGCTCTTGCCGCAGCCCGAGGCGCCCACCAGGCAGACGAACTCACCGGGCGCGACGTCGAGCGAGACCCCGTCTAGGGCGAGGACGGCCGTGTCGCCGCGCCCGTACACCTTGGTCACGCCGGAGAGCGCGACCGCGGCGGTCGTGCTCTGCGGCAGCGTCAGCGACGTCATGTCAGCGGCACCCCGGTCTTGCCCTGCGCCCTGAGCACCTCATTGAGGAAACGCAGGTCGTACAGACCCTTCAGGTCCACCGGCTGCGTCAACCCGACCGCGACCGCGTGGTCCAGCCCGGTCTTGAGCGAGGATGCGATCGGGTCGTTGAGGAACTGCAGCGTCGGCCAGGCCTGCTTGATGAGCGTTAGGTCCAGCGCCTTCCCGGTGATCTTTTCGATGTGGTCGGCGATCGCCTGCTGCGCCTCGTCCGGCTGGGTGTTGACGAACTCGTTGGCCGCCACCTGGCCATCGACGAGCCGCTTGACGACGTCGGGGTGTGCCTTGAGGAACTTCGTGCTCACGATCAGGTTGGTGATGACGAACTTCTTGTCCGGCCAGAGGTCGCGTTCATCGACCAGGACCTTGCCGCCCGCGTTGACCAGGCGGGAGACGAAGGGTTCGGGGACCCAGGCCCCGTCGATCGCGCCGCTGGTGAACGTCTCGACCGTCTGTGCGTTCTCCTGGGGCACGATGGAGACGTCGCCGCCTCCCTCCTTCGTGGTGGCCAGCCCCTTCTCCTTGAGCCAGTGCCGGACGGCAACGTCCTGGGTGTTGCCGAGCTGCGGCGTGGCGATCTTC
Organism: Micromonospora sp. NPDC049679; assembly: GCF_040659735.1. Taxonomy (NCBI): domain Bacteria; kingdom Bacillati; phylum Actinomycetota; class Actinomycetes; order Micromonosporales; family Micromonosporaceae; genus Micromonospora; species Micromonospora sp. NPDC049679. Next base: position 221,428 of record NZ_JBFANZ010000001.1, on the reverse strand, counting down.
TTTCCGCGCAGCTGCTCCACCGAGGTGATGGCGGGCTTCACGACCAGCGCGACTCCACCGGAGGCGGCGCCGGAGACGACCCGTACGGCTTCGCCGTTGGACTTCGAGTGGGCGTTGACGGTCGGGTTCGGTCCGATGTAGGTGGCGTCGAGCGCTCCGGAGAAGATCGCCTCGATCGCGGCCGGGCCGGCGTTGAACGTCTTCGTCTCCAGCTTGACGTCGCCGCCGAGCTTCTCGGCGAAGATGCCCTTCTCCACTCCGACCACGGCCGGCGCATGCGTGATGTTGGGGAAGTAGCCGAGCCGGAGCGGTACGGGGCCGGCGGAGGTTTCGGTGGTGCCGTCGCCGCAGGCGACGGTCGCGGCGACGGCCGCGACTGCCACGATCGCCAGGGTTGCCGCGGTGGTGAGCCGGCGGTGCGGATATGTCATCGCGCCATCCAATCCACAGTTTTCCTACTTGATTCATAGGAATGCTGGAGTGGGTGGCGGCGTGGGTCAAGATGTCACCCACATCGTGGGAAACGATCAGTCGTCCCGGTCGCGGAGACCGCCATTCCGTCCGTATCGCCGCGCGGCAGGCCGGGGCGGTTAACTCCTAATCTCCTATCGCTTTGATGGGAGTTGACGCGCCGTTGCCGGGGCCGCTCCCGCCGCCATCACGGACGTGTTGCCACGGATCGTCCCCGCGCCGATGAACAGGCAGTTGATCAACGCGAAGCTCCTCGATCGCGGGCGCGGACGGTGGGTCGCGGCGGTGGACGGTGCGCGCCGTACCTCTGCCTTCCTCGGCATACTCGTCCTGGTCACGATCACCGACGTCGCGGCGGGAGCGGTGGGCGACGCGCTAGTGTCGCCGTGTGGCCCGCACAGTGAAGATCCCCGCGACCAAATATCCGGTGGAGCGGTTCACGCTCGACAACGGCCTGCGGGTGGTGCTGGCACCCGACCGCAGCGCGCCCGTGATCGGGGTCGCGGTGGTCTACGACGTCGGGATCAGGTCGGAGCCGGAGGGGCGCACCGGCTTCGCCCATCTCTTCGAGCACCTGATGTTCCAGGGCTCGGAAAACCTGGAGAAGCTGGCTCATTTTCGGCATGTCCAGGGGGCCGGGGGGAGCTTCAACGGCTCCACGCACCTCGACTACACCGACTACTTCGAGACGCTGCCGAGCAACGCGCTGGAGCGGGCGCTCTTCCTCGAGGCGGACCGGATGCGCGGTCCGCGCCTGACCGAGGAGAACCTGCGCAACCAGGTCGACGTGGTCAAGGAGGAGATCCGGGTCAACGTGCTCAACCGGCCGTACGGCGGGTTCCCGTGGCTGAAGCTTCCCCCGGTCATGTTCGACACGTTCCCCAACGCGCACGACGGCTACGGCTCTTTCGTCGATCTCGAGAGCGCGACCGTGGCCGACGCCGCCGAGTTCTTCCAGCGCTACTACGCCTGCGGCAACGCGGTCCTCGCGGTCGCCGGCGACCTTGACGTCTCCGCCGCGACGGAGCTGATCGAGCGGCACTTCGGTGACGTGCCGGCGAGACCGGCGCCCACCCTGCCGGACTTCGCCGAGCCGGACCTGACGGCGGAGCGCCGGGAGTCCTACACCGACCGGCTCGCCCCGCTGCCCGCGGTCGCCGCCGCGTGGCGGGTGCCCGACCCGATCAACGACTTCGCCGCCTACCTGCCCTACGTCGTGCTGGCCGAGGTGCTGACCGACGGAGACGCCTCCCGCCTGGTCGAGCGCCTGGTGCTGCGGGACCGGACGGTCACCAGCATCGGGGGCTACCTCGGCTTCATGGGTGAGCCGTTCGAGGTGCGCGATCCGACCGCCCTGCTCCTGCAGGCCCATCTGCCGCCCGGGGGTGACGTCGACAAGGTGCTGCGCACGGTCGATGAGGAATTGGACCGGTTGGCCGCCGACGGGCTCACTCCGGGCGAGTTGGCCCGCACCCAGGCGCGGATGGCCACCCACCTGCTCCGGGACACCGACGCGGTGCTCGGTCGGGCGCTGGAGATGGCGGTCCTGGAGCAGCAGCGCGGGGAGCCCGGTCTGCTCAACGAGCTTCCCCGCCTGGTCGCTGAGGTGACCGAGGAACAGGTCCGGGTGGCCGCGGCCACGTTGCGGCCGCAGCGCAGGGCATCGGTCGAGGTCATCGCCGGAGGCGCGAAATGACACTGCACACCCTTCCGGCGCTCGGACCGAACAAGAAGCTGAAGCTGCCCAAGGAGATGGAGCGCAAGCTCCCCAACGGACTGACCGTCATCGCGATCCGGCGGCCGGCCGTCCCCCTGGTCGAGCTCCGGCTCTGGATTCCCTTCGGCCGTGCCCACCTGGCGAGGGGGGCGATGCTCTCCCAGACGCTCTTCTCCGGCACCGACACCATGTCCATGGTCGAGATCGCGGCCGCACTGCAGTCGGTCGGTGGCGGCCTCTCCGCCGGGCTCGGCCCGGACCGCCTGCTCGTCTCGGGAAACGGCCTGGTCACCGGGCTCGACCGGATCCTGGAGCTGCTCGCCGAGGTGCTCGGCGGCGCCGCCTACCCGGGGGACGAGGTCGCCACGGAGCGTGAGCGGCTGGCCGACGGAATCCAGGTCGCGCAGAGCCAGCCCTCGCATCTCGCCCGGAGCGCGCTGCTCAAACGGATGTACGGCAAGCACCCGTACGCGACGCAGACGCCCGATGTGGAGCAGGTGCGGGCGGTGCGCCCGGCGCAGTTGCGGGCGCTGCACGCCGAGCGGGTGCGCCCGGACGAGGCGATCCTGGTGCTGGTCGGCGACCTTCAGCCGGGCAAGGCGCTCGACGCGGCGGAGCGGGCGCTCGGGCGCTGGACCGGCGGGGGCAAGCAGGTGAAGCTGCCGCCGGCACCGGCGCTCACGCCGGCGCCGCTGCTCGTCGTGGACCGGCCCGACTCGGTCCAGTCCTCGCTGCGGATGGCGCTCCCCGCCGTCGGGCGCACGCATCCCGACCACGCCGCGCTGCAGTTGGCCAATCTGGTGTTCGGCGGTTACTTCTCGTCCCGCTGGGTGGAGAACATCCGGGAGGACAAGGGCTACACCTATGGGCCGCACTCGCTGGTCGAGCACGCGATCGCCGGGTCGGCGCTGGTCGTCGCGGCCGAGGTGGCGACCGAGGTGACCGGTCCGGCCATGCTCGAGACCGTCTACGAGTTGGGGCGGCTCGCCTCGCTGCCGCCGAAGGAGGACGAGCTGGAGCAGGCCCGCCAGTACGCGCTCGGCACGCTGCAGCTCGGCATGTCCACACAGGCCGGGCTGGCCGGGCTGGCCAGCACGTACGCCGGGTTCGGACTGCGGTTGGAGTTTCTGGCCGAGTACTCCGCGCGGCTTGCGGCGGTGACCCGGGACGAGGTGGCCGCGGCGGCCGCAACCTATCTGGCACCGTCCCGCGCCGTCACCGTGGTGCTCGGCGACGCGGGACGGATCGAGGCGCCGCTCGCGGCGCTGGCCCCGGTCGCGCGTGAGGACGCGCAGCCGTGACGGCGCCCGGCGCCGTTGAGCCGCCGCTGGCCCGGTCCACGCTGGACCGGGCGGCGCACCGTCGCTCGGACGAGCAGTGGCTCGCCGATGCGTGGGCGCAGGGGCGGGTGCTCGTGCTGGACATGGCCTCCGGCGGGCGGGCGCTGGCCCGCACGTCGGCGGAGGGCGTGGCGTTGGTCCTGGTCGCCGCCGATGCCGTACCCGACGTCGACCAGACCGCCCGGCTCTTCCTCGGCGTCGAGCCGGACGGCACCCCGGTCTTCGCGGTCGACGCGCCGCTGCCGAAGATCCCCGACACCACGACCGTCACGCTGCGCGAGGTGGGGCACCAGCTCGGCAGTCGTGACGCGGGGCTCTTCACGACCGCGGCGGCGCTGGCGAACTGGCACGCCGGCCACCTGTACGCCCCGGCGACGGGCCTGCCGACCACGGTGGGTGAGGCGGGCTGGTCGCGGACCGACAGCGACGGTAACCGGATGTGGCCGCGTACGGACCCGGCCATGATCGTGTTGGTGCACGACGGCGTCGCGGGTCCCGAGGGGCGTTGCCTGTTGGGGCACAACGCGGCGTGGGGGAGCGACGGGGTGACCCGCCGATTCTCCTGCCTGGCGGGGTATGTCGAGCCGGGGGAGTCGGCCGAGGCGGCGGTGGTGCGCGAGGTCCAGGAGGAGGTGGGGGTCGCGGTGGGGCGCATCGACTACGTCGGCAGCCAGTCGTGGCCGTTCCCCGGCTCGCTGATGTTGGGCTTCCACGCCTACGCGGATCCGCGTGAGCCCGTACGGGTCGACCCCGCGGAGATCGCCGAGGCGCGCTGGTTCAGCCGCTCCGAGATATCGGCGGTGTTGGCCGGGGGTGAGGTGGACGCGGGCGACGGGGAGCGTGTCGGGCTGCCGCCGCCGGTGTCGATCGCGTTCTTTCTGATCACGCAGTGGCTCGCCGCAGCCGAGCCCGGTCCACACAACCTTGGCCCGTGATCACCGTTGCCGCGGTGGTCCACGGGCCAAGATCTGGCCGTCCTGGCCGGTGGCGGAGCGCACGGCGGGGGAGCCGCACCAGCCAGTAACGGTCGTCTAGGTCGACCAGGGGGTTGATCCCCGGCGATACTGGCGCGGGATGCGGGGCGGTGTCTCGGGACGCGGCTGAGGTTCGGAGTTGCCGGCCCGGTCAGGGCGCGCCGCCGGCCCTGCGTTGACGCTCCGGTCCAGGCTCAGGGCCCGGTCGAGGCTGGACGGACGGTTGCCGCTGGCGCGACGGTCGGGGCGGAACGGGCCCTCGGGTTCGCGGAGGCGGACGACCTTCACCCGTTGCTGGCCGGCGCGTACGGCGCCGACCGCGGAGAGGGCCCGGGCGAGCACCATGGCCGCGTCCCGGTCCTCCGCGCAGACGGTCTGCCGCCGTGGTTCCGGGGCGATCTGCTCGTCGCGGATGGGCTCTCCGTCAGCCCATGCCGCGACCAACTCGTCGTTCGCGACAGTGCGGATGTCGGTGCGCACGATCAAAAACCGCATGAGATTCTCCGGGGGAAGTCCATGACGGATGGTCGCGGAGCGGTTGCGAAAGAAGATCCAAGTATGGAAATTCCACACGACGCAGCCGTGCTCACGGAGAACCCGGAAGAGCAGCAAGCTAAACGCAACGATCAGTTGGAAGTATCTAACTATTCGGATGACTGGGCCGTGACATGAGTCACTTGTGTCCTTCGGGGCCGTCTGTCCGGGGATGCCGCCGTTGCTGACGGGGCGGCATCGGTGACCGGTCGCGGGGCGGCGCCTCCAGAATGGAGTCCGAGTCCTTCCGCCATGCCGCCTCGGTGATCCACTCCAGCGACTCGTCGGGTGACCGGGCGGCCGCGCACAGCCAGTCGAACACCTGGGTGTAGCGGGCGAGTACGGCCTCATCGGTGAGCACCATGTCGGCGCTGAGCGCCTCGATCGCCACCGCACTCGGATCCTCCGGCTCGGCGAACCGGTAGATCGAGAACGCCGTCTCGGGCAGATACCACTCGGCGACGACGGCGCACGGCGGCAGCACCCGCAGGGTCACGTTGGGCAGGGCGGCCACCCGGCGCAGATGTTGCAACTGGGCCCGGAGCACCTCCGGTGGACCGCTGCGGCCGGTCAGCGCGGACTCCTCCAGAACGGCGACGTATCGCGGAGGATCATCGCCACGGCTGAGCAGCGACTGCCGCGCCAGCCGCGCGGCGACCTCGGTCTCGGGGTGGTCGATCTCGTGGTGGTCGGGTGGGCGCGCCTCGGTCAGGGGCTGCGCCGAGACGATCCGCACGCGGGCGTACTCCGGCGTCTGCAGCAGTCCGGGGACTATCACCGGCGCGTATTCGCTGATGTCCGCGCACCCCGCCTCCAGTTCGGCGTACGCCCGTTGGCGCTGGGTCATCGCGGGGTAGGAGCGGAGCCAGGCGCGGGTGTCGCCCGCCTCCCGGGCGATGGCCATGAGATCGTCGCGTTCCGCGCCGTCGACGGCGTAGAGCTCGAGCAGATCGAGCACGTCGCCGAGGCCCGGCCGGCTCCGGCCGTTCTCCAGCCGGGAGAGCTTGGACGCGGACGCCCAGCCCACCCTTTCGATGACCTGGTCGCCGGTCAGCCCCGCGGTCTCCCGCAGACGCCGAAGCTCGGCGCCGAGGCGGCGGCGTCGCACGATCGGACTGGGCGCAGACGACAAGCTATCCCCCGATCACGTCGCGTCCAACGTATTCAACGGACGGTAATCGCTGACGGTCGAACCAGTATGGAACTTATCCATCTTCGATGCCTGTCATCGGCGACATGAACTTTCACAAGAGTACTTTCAAAGGGACTCTTTCGAAAGGTATCCTTCGACGTATGCCCGATCTGCCGCTGCGCGACATCCGCGATCCACAGGCCCTCCGCGCGTTCGCGCATCCGTTGCGCCTGCGCATCCTCGAGGCGGTCGCCCTCGGCGGGCCGCTCACCGCGACCGAGGTGGCCGAGCGCGTCGGGGAGAGCCCCGCCAACTGCTCCTGGCACCTCCGGCAACTGGCCCGTTACGGGTTCGTCGAGGAGGCCGGCGGCGGCACCGGACGCGCTCGACCCTGGCGGATCGTGCTCGAAGGTCACCAGTGGGGCGCCGGCGAGGAGGAGCCGGAACTCGCGCGGGCGGGCGACGCCGCCGCCGACGTCCTCCTGGACCTCGAATACCGGGCCCTGCGCGAGTGGCTCGCGGTGCGCCGCCAGGAGGAGCCGGCATGGCGGGACGCGGGATTCTTCAACCAGTCCATGGGCTGGTGCACGCCGGAAGAGGTGACCGCGCTGCAGACCGAGATCCGGGAACTCTTCGCCCGCTACCTGCCGCGGCTCACCGACCCCGACAGTCGACCTCCCGGCGCCCGACCCGTACGGCTGATGGCCTGGGGCGTTCCCGCCGTCGGGCACGGACCGGCCGCACCCGACCCCCACTGACCTCCCGGAAGGGGATCCCCATGCGTGCCGTGCTGCGTCGCCCCGACTTCCGGCTGCTCTTCGCCGGGATGGTCGCGAGCATGATCGCCGAGTCCATCCTGCTGCTCGCGCTCGGCGTCTGGGTCAAGGACCTGACCGGCTCCGACGGCCTGGCCGGCGCGACGTTCTTCGCGATCATCGCGCCGATGGTGCTCGCGCCGCTCGTCGGCTGGTTCGTCGACCGGCTCCGCCGCCGCCCGTTCTTCGTCGCGGTCAACATCGCGACCGCGGTGATCCTCACCCCGCTCTTCGCGGTTCGTGAGCGCACGGACATCTGGATCATCTTCGTCGTCGCCGCGCTGTACGGCCTCTCCTACATCGCGCTCAGCGCCACCCTCAACGGCCTGCTCAAGGAGATCGTCCCCGCGGAGCTGCTGGTCGACGCGAACGGGGCGCTGCAGACCGTGAAACAGGGGTTGCGGCTGATCGGGCCGCTGCTCGGCGCCGGGCTCTACACGGCATTCGGGGGCTGGACGCTCGCGGCGGTCGGTGCGGTCGGCTTCCTCACCGCCGCGGCCGCGGGAGCCGCCATCCGGGTACGGGACGCGGCGCCCATCCCGACGGAACCGCGATGGCTCGCCGAGGTCGGCGCCGGCGTACGGCACATCGCGGGCGAACCGGCGCTGCGCCGGGTGGTCACCGGGGCGGTCCTGATCCTGATCGTGCTCGGCTTCGGCGAGACGCTCTACTTCGCGTATGTCGATCAAGGGCTCGGCCGTGGGCCGGCCTTCCTCGGCGTGCTCCTGTCGGCGCAGGGCATCGGTGGTCTCGTCGGCGGGCTGGGCTCGTCGGCGGTCGTGCGCCGGCTCGGCGAGGTCGGCGCGGTCGCCACCGGCGCCGGGCTCTTCGCGCTCGGCAGCCTCGCTCTGGTCCATCCGACGCTGTGGCTGGCCGTTCCCGCGATCGTGTCCACCGGGCTCGGTCTGCCTGTCGCCGTTGTGGGGCTGAACACGCTGATCCAGCGACGGACGCCGCCCCACCTGCTGGGTCGGGTCTCGGCCGCGTCCGAGGCGCTGGTCAGCGGGCCGCAGGCGGCCGCCATCGGGGGCGGGGCGGTCATGGTCGGCCTCGTCGACTACCGACTGCTTTTCCTGCTGCTGGGCGTCGCCATGGTCGGCGTGGCGGGCTATCTGTGGCAGGGCCGGCGGCTCTCGCCACCGGCCCCTTCGGCCGTACCGGAGCCGGTCGCCGCCTAGCTCTCCGCCAGGGCTAGCTGCCGGCCAGCGCCGCCAGGTGCTGCTTGACCTGGACGATCGACGGGTTGGTCAGCGCGGTGCCGTCGGCGAAGCGCAGGGTCGGGACCGTCTGGTTGCCGCCGTTGACGCCCATCACGAACTCGGCGGCCGCCGGGTCCTGCTCGATGTCGACCACCTCGTAGCCGATTCCTTCCCGGTCGAGCTGCGACCTGAGCCGGTGGCAGTAGCCGCACCAGGGCGTCGAGTACATGGTCAACATGGTCAGGTCCTCCCGAAGACGAGGGGTGTGTCCGCGATCGCGCCACCACTAAGCGGTGCAACGTTGGTTGAGCTGCCATGATTCCTACCTGTGGCGGTTGACTCAAGCGCGGAGCGGGTGCTGGCCGGGCTGGACCCGGAGCAGCGTACGGCGGTGACGGCGCCGGCCGGCCCGGTCTGCATCCTGGCCGGTGCGGGCACGGGCAAGACACGGGCGGTGACGCACCGGATCGCCTACCGGGCGCTCACCGGCGAGGTGGCGGCCCGCCATGTCCTCGCGGTCACCTTCACCGCCCGCGCCGCGGCGGAGATGCGCGCCCGGCTGACCGCGCTCGGTGTCGGTGGGGTGCAGGCGCGCACCTTCCACGCCGCCGCGCTGCGCCAGGTCCGCTACTTCGCGCCCCGCCTGCTGCACGGGCGGGAGATGCCCGAGTTGCTCGACAGCAAGGTGCGGGTGGTCACCCTGGCCGCTGCCAAGATCGGCATACGCACGGACCGGGCGGCCGCACGCGACCTGGCCGGTGAGATCGAGTGGGCCAAGTCGTCGCTCGTGGAGCCGGCGGAGTATGCGGTGGCGGCGGCCAAGGCGCTGCGCGAGACGCCACACGAGCCCGCCAAGGTGGCCGAGGTCTTCGCTGCGTACGAGAAGCTCAAGCGCGCCAGCGGGGTCATCGACTTCGAGGACATGCTCCGGGCCGCGGTGTGGGGCATCGAGGAGCATGGCGACGTCGGCGAGCAGGTCCGCGCGCAGTACCGGCACTTCGTCGTCGACGAGTACCAGGACGTCAACCCGCTGCAGCAGCGGCTTCTCGATGCCTGGCTCGCTGGGCGCGACGACCTGACCGTCGTCGGTGACGCCAGCCAGACGATCTACTCGTTCACCGGCGCCACCTCGTCGTACCTGATCGACTTTCCGCGGCAGCGGCGGGACGCGGTGGTGGTCCGGCTGGTCCGCGACTACCGCTCGACGCCGCAGATCGTCGGCCTCGCCAACGCGGTGATCAAGCAGGCCCGCGGCGCCGAGGCGCGGCTGCGGCTGGAGCTGGTGGGGCAGCGACCGCCGGGGCCCGAGCCTGAACTGCGCATCTTCACCGACGAGCCGGCCGAGGCCGCGGCGGTCGCCGCGCGCTGCCGGCAACTGATCGCCGCCGGCACGCCGGCCCGCGAGATCGCCGTGCTCTTCCGGATCAACGCCCAGTCCGAGGCGTACGAGAAGGCCCTCGGCGAAGCCGAGGTGCCCTACGTGGTCCAGGGCGCCGAACGGTTCTTCGAGCGCGCCGAGGTGCGTCAGGCGGTGGTGGCGCTCCGGTCCGCCGTCCGCTCCACACCGGGGGAGACGCCGCTGGTGCCGGCCGTCGTCGAGGCGCTGTCGGCGGTCGGTTGGGCTCCCGACCAGCCGCCACCCGGCGGGGCCGCGCGGGAACGCTGGGAGGCGTTGGCCGCCCTGGTCCAGCTCGCCGAGGAGTCCGCCGCGAACCCCACGATGCTCCCGCTCGGTGAGGCGGCGGTGTCGGAACGGCCGGTGTCGTTGGCTGACTTCTGTGCGGAGCTGCAGCGGCGGGCGGCCCAGCAGCACGTGCCGACGGTCGACGGGGTGACCCTGGCGTCGCTGCACTCCGCGAAGGGGCTGGAGTGGGACGCCGTCTTCCTCGTCGGGCTCTCCGACGGCACGCTGCCGACGACGTACGCCAAGACGGCGGAGCAGTTGGAGGAGGAACGGCGGCTGCTCTACGTCGGGGTGACCCGGGCACGCGAGTGGCTGTGGCTGTCGTACGGCTCGGCGCGTTCGCCCGGTGGCCGCGCCCGCCGCCCCAGCCGTTTCCTGCCCCAACTCGACCGTTCGGGCGGTACCGAACGGGCGACGGCCGGTGCCGGTCAGAAACCCGACCGTCGGCGTCAGGTGGTGTCGTGCCGGGTGTGCGGCGCGACGTTGCTCGCCGGGGCGGACCGCAAGTTGGGGCGATGCCCGACCTGTCCGTCCGATCTGGACGATGAGCTGTTGGAGCGCCTGCGGGAGTGGCGGGCGCGGGCCGCCGGGGTGCAGAAAGTGCCTGCGTACGTGGTGTTCACCGATGCCACCCTCGTCGCTCTGGCTGAGCGCAAGCCGACCCGGCCCGAGGAGTTGCTCGCGATCGGCGGCATCGGGCCGCGCAAGCTGGGCCTCTACGGCGAGGCGGTCATCGCTCTGGTGGGTGGCGCCGAAGTGGATGACGTGACACCGGAAAAAACTTCCGCGACAGAACCGTAAAACCGTTTGCCCCCGCCCCCGGATGGGGCTTAGCCTCAGTTCACACCTCGCGAGCCAGTGCGTTATTGCTGCTGGGCGGGGTGGTGAGTGTCCGTGACGAGTTCAGACAGGAGGTGTTGATTGTGGAGAGTTACACGATGACTCGACCGTCGACGCTGCCTGCTGTCTGCGCTCCGATGTCGGCCGGCTATGTCCGTCCGGCTGTGGCTGTCGCCCAGCTTTCGCAGACGCACCAGGTCCAGGTCCAGGCCGAGCTGGTCCGGGTCCTGCCGCGCGTCGAGCGGCGTCACGAGATCAATGGGTCCACCGGGACCACTGGGCTCACCAGTGCGTTCCTGGGCAGCGAGGCCATCCCGACCACCGCCACGAAGCGGCTGACGGATGGTGCCCGCGGTGTTCCACCTCGAGGAAGGCCGGTCTGACAAGACCAACCGGCTCACCTCGAGGCCGCGGAACCCGTTACCGGGATCCGCGGCCTTAATTTTTTTCCTACCGCGGAAAACGAGTAAGTCGAAGCGATCTACGAGATCGAAGCGAGAGAGAGGTGACCGGGCGATGAGTCTGGCGCTGGCCCCCCTCGACCTGAGCGTCGAGCTGGAGGCGAACCTGCCCTGTCGGAAGTTCGACCCCGACCTGTGGTTCTCCGACTCGCCGACCGAGCTGGAGCTGGCCAAGGCGCTCTGCGGGGACTGCCCGCTGCGCGTCGAGTGCCTTGCCGGCGCGGTCGAGCGGGCCGAGCCGTGGGGCGTCTGGGGCGGCGAGATCTTCGAGCGTGGCGCGGTTGTCCCGCGCAAGCGGCCGCGGGGCCGTCCGCGCAAGGAGGACGTCGCCCGGGACGCCGCCCTGCAGGTTGAGGTCGAGGCGCGGATGGCGGCCAACGGACTCGCCGAGTCCCGCAGCGCGGTCCGACTGGCGGCCTGACATGAACCCGAACTTCGTACCCGCCGGTGCACTGCCGGTGCTGATCACCGAGGCGAACCCCGCAGGACCCACCCCGAACGGAGCCATGAAGATGTATCTCATTCACGAAGTGTTGTCCCGGGCCCGAATGCGACCGCCTCAGGCCGGTCGTAGCACCACGAGCACTGAGGCAACCCGATCCGCCCGCGACGTCGCGATCCAGGCCCACCGTCGGGCCGCCCGCGAGCTGGGCACTCCCTAACCGCTGACCACTCTCACCTCGCTCCGGGGCAGCCCGTCGATCACGACGGCTGCCCCGGACGTGTTTGCGACCCTCCGGATCAGGCGGCGGGGACGAAGCCCGGCAGCCACCGCTCCACGATCGCCCGGTAGGAGGCCTTCGCCTCCAACTGGCAGAGCACCCCGGCCGAGCCGAGCGTGACCCGGTGGATCAGTAGGTAGGCCGGGGGCAGGTTGAGGTGGCGGCTCAACTGGTAGGCCGGCGACTTGGGACTCGCCAGCCGCCCCGCCTCGCTGCGCAGCCACTTCCGCGTGAAGCGGAACTCGTCGACCGCCAGCGGCTCCAACATCGGCAGCACGAAGTCGAGGACGGCCTGCGCGTCGATCGCCTCGTCAGGCTTGACGAACCCCTCCCCCCGAAGACCGTCGACGACCGCCTCGGCGTCGCCGGAGAGCGCGAGTCGGACCAGCCGCCCGATGGGCTCGGGGTGACCGCCGGGAAGCCGGGCGACCGCCCCGAAGTCGATCACGCCGAGGCGACCGTCGGGGAGCAGCCGGAAGTTCCCGGGGTGCGGATCGGCGTGCAGCAGTCCCGCACGCTGCGGTGCGGAGAAATGCAGCACCGCCATCAGCCGTCCGGACTCGTCACGCTCGCTCTCGGTCCCCTGCTCGATGATCCGGGACAGCGGCTGCCCCTCGACCCAGTCGGTGACCAGCACGCGGGGCGCCGCCGCGACCACCTTCGGCACGAAGATCTCCGTGTCGCCGGCGTACGCCGCCGCGAATTCACGCTGCGACTGCGCCTCCAGCTCGTAGTCGAGCTCCTCCTCCAGCCGGTCGCGCAGCTCGGTCAGGAGCGGCTTGATATCCAACCCCGGTTGCAGCGCCTTGAACATCCCGCTCAGCCGGGAGAGCTGCCGGAAGTCGGCGAGCAGGGCTTCACCGGCCCCCGGATACTGCACCTTCACGGCGACCTGGCGACCGGCCTTCGCCCGGGTCTTCCAGACCGCCCGGTGCACCTGCCCGATGCTGGCCGCCGCCGCCGGCGTCTCCTCGAACTCGACGAACTTCGTCCGCCAGTCCTCGCCGAGCTGCGCGGCCAGCACCTTGTGCACGCTCGCCGCGGGGAGCGGCGGGGCGGCCTCCTGCAGCTTGGTCAGGGCATGGCGATAGGGCGCGGCGAGTTCCTCGGGCATCGCGGCCTCGAAGACCGAGAGCGCCTGACCGGCCTTCATCGCGCCGCCCTTGAGCTGCCCCAGCACGCTGAACAGCTGCTCGGCGGTCCGCTCCTGGATCTCTGCCGAGATCACCTCGGAGGCGAGGCCGGTGACCCGTTTTCCCAGCCCGAGGACGGTCCGACCGGCGAAGCCGAGCGGGAGTGCGGCGAGCTTGGCGGTCCGGGACACGGCCCGGCGCGGGATGTCGGTCACCCGATCATTGTTACCGACTATCGGGCGTGGCGGCCCCCGTCAGCCCGTGGCTCCCGCCACGTGTGGCCGGCTCCCGCGCTGCCGACTGCGGCGGCGGCAGTCGCATTCGGGGTGCGGCGGCCAGCTCCGGCGGCGGACACGCCCCGGCGCGCGGATCTCCACGGCCGCGCCGATCGTCTCCGGCGTGCCGCCGTCGAGGTAGGTGAGGACTTCGGCGGCGGCGTATCCGGCGGCGGCGATCAGCGTTGGTGCGCTGCACGGTTCGGCCGCGTTGTCACCGGCGAGTTGCGCCGCCACGGCCGGCCAGCCGGGGTCTCGGTCCTGGCGATGCAGATCGAGGCAGTTCAGGCATGGTGAGCCGGTGGCGGGGACGAGGGGGCCGACCATCGGGGTGCCGTCGCGCACCGCGACGAGCAGGTGCGCCTGACGCTGCTGGGCGTAGGCGGCGGCGAGCAGCGGGGCGGGGCGGTCGGCGCCGACCTGGACGGTGAGGGTTGCGTGGCCCCGTCGTACCGGCCGGGTTTCGGTGCCCGGGGCGGTGCGGACGATCGCCTCCGCGACCGCGGCCTTGCGGGGGCGGTGCACATCGCTCGCGCTCAGCCCGGCGCCCACCGTGTCGGCCGGATCCACCCGACCGGACAGGTCGGGGCTGACATGTCCCACTCCCGATTGGGCGAGCGTGACGGCGACCGGTGCGGCGAGCCGGCCGTGCCCGGTGACAACGACCCGCGCCGCGGCCCGGCGACGCATGATCTGGGCGGGCGTGGCGGGTGCGTCGCCCGCGCGCAGGGCGATCGCGGCGGCCTCGGCCGCGAGGCGGCGCCGGGTCGGTTCGGGCAGATCGCTCGGGAGCAGGGTGTGCGCGCCGATGACGAGCCGCGCCTCATGCAGGGTGTCCAGGAGCGCCCGCGCGTCCTCCCGCCGCAGGTTCATGGTGACGGCGTGGTCGAGAATGGCCCGTTCGGTGTGGCCTCCGTCGAGCAGATCGAGCAGGCGGACCAGGGCCGGATTCGCGACCTCCAGGAGGACGGCGCGGGCCGGGTCGAGGCCGAGTTGCAGGGTGTGCCGGTCGCGCCACAGGCGCGGGAGGCCGGGGAGCAGGGTCGGGCGGGGGAGTGGCGGGCGACGCAGTGACGATCGGGTCATGAATTGACACGCTGTCACCGTTGCCGAACCCCACCTCGCTCGTTATCCACAGGTGCATGGCGGCATGCACTGCCTTATCCACAAGATCTGGCCGGTTATCCACAGGTGGTGCCAGCTGATGTCGCCGCCTGGACATGACCGGGCGTGTCCGCAGCGCGACACAAGAGCCGCCTGCGCGACCAGCGCCATGGTGCGGGCGGGCGTGAGCCGTCCGACGCGGCTGAGCGTTCGCGACAGCGCGTCGCCCTCCACGTACT
>NZ_JBFANZ010000001.1:0-206778 GCF_040659735.1 Micromonospora sp. NPDC049679 | reverse complement strand
TGGTAGCATCACCCACTCACCCGCCCCGCGCACGGGCCCGCCCCCCCCCCCCCCCCTTCCCGCTGTCGTCTACTGAACCGTGCTGGTCCGGCCCGTTCCTCCGGGCCGAAGGGCACGTCAGGCCTTGGCCTTGCCCAGGATCCGGTTGACGGTCGTGCCGCAGACCGGGCACTTGCCCTTGGCCATGTTCATGCCCGTCTTCGAGACCGTGACCTCGCCCTCGAAGTCCCGCTTCTCCTTGCACTTAACGCAGTACCCGTTGTAGGTCTGGGCCGTTTCGGCCACGGTGCCCCTCCTCGTCTCGTTTGTCGGGCGGTACGTCGCCCAACGCCAGCCTCGCGACGGACGCCCTGGTAGGCGCCGGCGCTGCGGCTTCTCCACGGTCAATGATTGACCGCTGGTCCGCGGACCCTACCCAGCTCTGGGCAGTTCCATGTCAGCGATGCGTCGACACTGTGAGGAAGCCGACGACGAGAGTGTGCATGTCGTAATGCACCGGATTAGTCAGATTCGCAAGGACACGCCGGGTGAAGAGGTCCACACATCCCGTTCACGGCTCCCCGCCGGGCGCCGCGGGCCGTGATCGCTTACGGTGGTAGCCACCGACTCGGCCGCGACGCGGAGAAATTTTCCGGACGACACGCCGTCAACCAGCATTTTTCTGGCATCTCTCGGCGCGTCAACTCTTGCGGTCACCTGGCCAGTACGGATTAGCGTGCCATCGTGAACCAAACCCGAGGCTGCGCGGGCCGGTAATGGCGGGGACGCGGAAGCCTGTCGTCGAAGTACGGCGCAGTCAGCGTCGGCGACGAACGGTGTCCGCGTATCGGGACGGCGAGCGCGTCGTCGTGCTCATCCCCGACCAGTTCTCCCGCGCCGAGGAAACGGAGTGGGTGGACCGGATGCTCGCCCGTCTCGCCGCCCGGGAGGAACGGGCCTGCCGCTCGGACGCCGAGCTACTCGGTCGGGCGCAGCGCCTGATCGACCGCTACCTGAGCGAACACGGGCAGACCGCCGTCCCGGCGAGCGTCCGCTGGGTGACCAACCAGAACGGGCGCTGGGGCTCGTGCACCCCGGCCGACCGGACCATCCGGATCTCCCACCGCATCCAGGAGATGCCGGACTGGGTGATCGACTACGTGCTGCTGCACGAGCTGGCCCACCTCGTGGTGCCCAGCCACAACGCGCGGTTCTGGGAGCTGGTCGGGCGCTATCCGAAGGCGGAACGGGCGCGGGGCTACCTGGAGGGTGTCGCCGCGAGCACGGGCCTCGTGCTCACCGACTGAGCGCGGTCGCCCGGGGCGCCGCGGCCCCGGTTAGGGTTTGCCCGTGGCTCGACGTGTGGTGGTGGTGCTGCTGGGCGCGGTCCGTTGGGCTCCGCCCGGGACCGACCTGCCGACCTGGCGCGCGGCACTGGCCGAGGACGTGGTCGACCTGATCGCCACCTTGAACCATGTCGAGCCGGCGATCGCCGCCACCCCGGCCGACCGTCCGCTGGCCGACGCGGTCGCCTGGCCGGGCATGCCCGTCTACGAGATCCCCGCGCCCACCGTCACCGCCGCGTTCGCCGCGGCCACGGGGGACGGGTACGACCAGGCGGCCGTCATCGCCGCCGACGCGCCCGACGTGCCCGGGCTGATCCTCGGCAAGCTGCTGCGCCCATTGACGAGCCGTCCCCTGGCGATCGCCGCGGCGGGCCCGGACGGGACGCCCGGCCTGCTCGGTGTGGCCGCGCGGCTGCCCGTGCCGGACTGGCTGCCCGACCTGGACCTTGACGCTGACGTCGCGGAGATCCGGGTCGCGGCGCCGCGCCCCGCCGACGTCGTGGTGACGCCGGCGTGGCGGCGACTGCGCGGACCGGCCGACCTGGCCACCCTCGATCCGAGGGTGGAGGGGTGGGACACGACCCGCGCGCTGCTCGGCGGCTGACCCGCCGGCCCATGATCGCGACGATCGTGTGCCCGGCTGATCCAGGCGGACCGATACCCGCCATGAGCCCACGATCGTGCGGATCACGCGGAGGGGTCGGTCGGCTTCTCCGGCGTGGCCGACCCGTCGCCGAAGTCGATGTCGCCGAGGTCGAAGTCGAGCTGCGCCCGGGCGAACGCCGCCGGATCCGCGAAGTCGTCCTCCGACGGAAGCAGGTCCGGGTGACCCCAGAGCGCGTCGCGCCCGGCGACGCCCCGGTGCTCGGAGAGCGCGCTCCACAACGCGGCGGCCTCACGCAGCCGGCGCGGGCGTAGCTCCAGCCCCACCAGCGCCGCGAACGTCTGCTCCGCCGGCCCGCCCGCGGCCCGGCGGCGGCGGAACGCCTCACCGAGCTTGGCCACGTTGGGCAGCCGGTCGCCGGCCGCGCTGTCAACCACGTGGCATACCCAGCCCTCCACCAGCGCCAGGGCGGTTTCCAGCCGGGCCAGGGACGCCTTCTGGGCCGGGGTGTCCTCGGGGGTGAAGATGCCTTCGAGCGCGATCGCCTGCATCGACTCCGGGTTCATCGGGTCGACCCGGCTCATCGCCTCCTCGATCGCCTCCCGGTTGACGGTGATGCCGGCGGCGTACATCTCGACTGCCGAGAGCATGTGTCCGCGCAGCCACGGCACGTGCTGGAAGAGCCGCTGGTGTGCGGCTTCGCGCAGGGCGACATAGAGCCGTACCTCGTCTTCGGGCAGCTCCAGGCCCTGGCCGTAGGCGGCGATATTGGCCGGGATGAGCGCGGCGGTCCCGGGCGGTCCGAGTGGCAGACCGATCTCGCCGGCCGAGAGCACCTCGCCGGCGAGCGAGCCGAGCGCCTGGCCGAGCTGTCCGCCGAAGAGCGCGCCGCCGAGCGCCGCCACCATCGACTGCATCGGACCGAGCTGGGCCCGCGCCTCCGGCGGCACCAGGTCGCTCATCGCGCCCACCATGCGGCCGGCGACCGGGTCGCAGAGCTTCTTCCAGACGTCGAGCGTCTTGTAGATCCACTCGTTGCGGTTCCACGCGACGGAGGTCTGGATGCCGGAGGGGAGCGCCGAGGCCGGCTCCAGCCACAGGTCGGCCAGGCGCAGCGCCTCTTCGACGGCGTTGCGCTCGTACGGGGTCACCGCCGGATCACCGGCCGCGGCGAGCTGACCGGCCGCGACCTGACGGGCCAGGTCCCAGTTGACCGGACCGCTGCCCGGGGCCGCCAGCATCTGCTGCAGCTGCGCCATGAACTGCTGCAACTGCTGCGGGTCGTTGGGGTCGGGCGGTTGACCACCCGGGAGCGAGAAGCCGAACGGAATATCAGGCACGACATCCACGGTACGCGCGGCTGACACGCGTCCACGCCCCCAGGTTTCAGCTCAGGGCGAAGTCCGGGTTCGCCATCAGGGGTGCGGCGAAGCGCTCGGTACGCTCTGGCGCATGAGACGTCGCGGTGTCACTGTCCTCCTCGGCGCGCTGATCACCATGCTGCTCGCCTACGGCGTGTTCGCCGCGCCCGTGCCGTACGTGGTGCTCGGCCCCGGTCCGACGGTCGACACGCTCGGCAAGGACAACGGCAAGGAGGTCATCCAGATCTCCGGGACGCCGACCTCCACGTCGAAGGGGCAGCTCCGGCTCACCACCGTCGGCGTGCAGCCCGACGTGCGGCTCCGTGACGTGATCATCGGTTGGTTCAGCAGCGAAGAGGCCGTCGTCCCGCGCGAGCTGATCTACCCGCCGGACCAGACGCAGAAGCAGGTCGAGGAGCGCAACGCCGAGGACTTCTCGGCGTCGCAGACGAGTGCGGAGACCGCGGCCCTGCGTGAGCTCGGCTATCCCGTGCAGGTGACGGTGAAGGGCGTGACGCCCGGCGGTCCGTCGGAGGGAGTGCTCCGGTCCGGCGACGTGATCACCTCCGTCGACGGGCAACCGGTCACCGCCACGCAGACGCTCACCCAACTGGTGCGCGCCAAACCGGCCGGCACCGTCGTGACCGTCGGCTATCTCCGCGACGGACGCCCGGCGACGGTGAAGATCACCACCAGGGCCGACAACGGGCAGCCGCCTCGCATCGGCGTCGAGGTGGAGCCGAAGCAGCCGCATCCGTTCAACCTGAAGATCGAGCTCGGCGAGATCGGTGGCCCCAGCGCCGGCCTCATGTTCACGCTCGGCATCATCGACAAGGTGAAGCCGGAGGACCTGACCGGCGGCCGGATCATCGCGGGTACGGGGACCATCGACGACGCCGGCAACGTCGGGCCGATCGGCGGCATCCCGCAGAAGCTCGTGGGGGCGAAGAGCGCGGGCGCCTCCTTCTTCCTGGTGCCCGCGGACAACTGCGCCGAGGCGGTCAAGAACGCGCTGCCCGGGCTGCCGCTGATCAAGGTCGGCAACCTCGACGACGCGCTCAACGCACTCGAGACACTCCGAGACGGAGGCCAGCCGACACGCTGTGCGGCGGGCTGAACACGGCGAACTCACCGTGACAGGGTCGTTCGTAGACAGACCCCGTACTCTGGGTGCCTGATCCGAGCAGATCACACTCAAGCGTGCGGAGCCAACGGTGGTCATGCGTAGCAGTCCCATGCCGAGAATGAGTCGACGCGGCCGCGCCACAGTCGGCGTACTCATCGCGGTTTTCCTGCTTTTCACCCTGCTGGGCTGGGGTGTGCAGGCCTGGACAGACTGGCTGTGGTTCGACGAGGTCGACTACACGCAGGTGTTCACGAGCGTGCTGACCACCCGCGCGCTGCTCTTCCTCGCGATCGGCCTCGCGATGGGTGTGGTGGTCGGCGGAAACCTCTGGCTGGCCTACCGGCTCCGGCCGCTGCTGCGGCCGCATTCGCCGGAGCAGGTCACGCTGGAGCGCTACCGGATGGTGCTGACCCCGCGGATCGGCGCCTGGATCGCGGTGCTCGCGGTGATCGTCGGGCTCTTCGCCGGCCTGTCGGCGCAGAGCCGGTGGAGCCAGTGGCTGCTCTTCCGTAACGCGCAGCCCTTCGGTGTCGTCGACCCCGAATTCGGCGTCGACGTCGGCTTCTACGTCTTCGAATACCCGTTCTGGCGTTACCTGCTGGGGGTCGGCTTCACCGCCGTCGTGCTCTCCGTGCTCGCGGCGCTCGCCGTCCACTACCTCTTCGGCGGCGTGCGGCTGCAGGGCGTCGGGGACCGGATGACCAACGCCGCCCGCGCCCACCTGACCACGCTGGTCGCCGTCTTCGTGATGCTCAAGGCCGTGGCGTACGTGCTGGACCGGCGGGCGATGCTGCTGCAGTACAACGACGGCGCGAAGCTCTACGGGGCCGGCTACGCCGACATCAACGCGTTGCTGCCGGCGAAGGAGATCCTCGCCTACATCTCCATCGTCGTGGCCATCGCGATCATCGTCTTCTCCAACGCGTTCATGCGGAACCTGGTCTGGCCGGGCGTCTCGCTCGCCCTGCTCGGGATCTCGGCGGTCGCGATCGGCGGCATCTACCCCTGGGCCGTGCAGACCTTCGAGGTCAAGCCGAGCGCGCGGGACAAGGAAGCGCCCTACATCGAACGCAGCATCACGGCGACCCGCGCGGCGTTCGGGCTGGCCGACGCGGAGCCGCGGCCGTACGCCGCGGCCAACCTGACCCCGCCGGCCAAGCTCGCCACCGACACGTCGGTGGTGCCCAACATCCGGTTGCTCGACCCGCAGCTCGTCTCCGAGACGTACACCTTGCAGCAGCAGGTCCGTAGCTTCTACAACTTCGGATCCAAGCTCGACGTCGACCGCTACAACGTCGGGGGCAAACTGCAGGACTACGTCGTCGGCCTGCGTGAGATCAACTATGGCGAGCTGACCGAGCAGCAGAGCAACTGGATCAACCGGCACACCGTCTACACCCACGGGTACGGGTTGGTCGCGGCACCGGGCAACCAGGTCGTCTGCGGCGGGCAGCCCTACTTCGTCTCCGGCTTCCTCGGGGACCAAGCGCTGGAGCAGTGCTCGTCGAAGTCCGAGCAGATCCCGGTCACCCAACCGCGGATCTACTACGGCGAGCAGATGGGCGGCGGCGACTACGCGATCGTGGGCGCGCCCGGCAAGGGGAAGCCGGCCGAGTTCGACCGGCCGACGAGCAGCACCGAGCAGTACTACACATACACCGGCAAGGGCGGGGTCCCGATCGGTTCGTTCGCCCGCAAACTGCTCTACTCGATCAAGGAGCAGGAGAGCAACTTCCTGCTCTCCGCCGCGGTGAACGACAACTCGAAGCTGCTCTACGTGCGCAACCCGCGGGACCGTGTGGAGAAGGTGGCGCCGTTCCTGACCCTGGACGGCGACCCCTACCCGTCCGTGATCAACGGTCGGGTCCAGTGGATCATCGATGGCTACACCACGGCGGCCACCTACCCGTACGCCGAACGGGTCAACCTGCAGTCGGAGACGGCCGACGAGCTGACCGGGCGGGGCACCTTCCAGCTCGCCCGGGAGAACGTCAACTACATCCGCAACTCGGTCAAGGCCACCGTCGACGCGTACGACGGCACGGTGAAGCTCTACGAGTTCGACGAGACCGATCCGGTGTTGAAGGCGTGGAACAAGGCCTTCGGCGGCAAGCTGATCACCCCGAAGGCGCAGATCCCCACCGAGTTGGCCGACCACTTCCGCTACCCCGCGGACCTGTTCAAGGTGCAGCGCAACCTGCTGGCCAGGTTCCACGTCACCAATCCGGGCGAGTTCTTCTCCGGCCAGGACTTCTGGGCGGTCCCGAACGTCCCCGACGCGCCGGACAACGGCGTGAAGCAGCCGCCGTACTACCTGCTCACCCAGTTCCCGGGGCAGGAGAGCCCGCGCTTCCAGCTCACCTCGGCGGTCACCCCGGCCGGCCGGCAAAACCTCGCCGCGTTGATTTCGGGTTCCTACGTGGACGGTCGATTGCGGCTGGATGTGCTGGAGCTACCCGACCAGACGGCCGTCTCCGGCCCGGTCCAGGTACATCAGCGGATGACCAACGACGCGACGATCCGCCAGCAGCTCAACCTGCTCCAGTCCAATCAGGCCCAGGTGCAGTACGGCAACCTGCTGTCGCTCCCGTTCGGCGACGGGATGCTCTACGTCGAGCCCGTCTACGTGAAGAGCAACCAGCAGAAGGCGTATCCGCTGCTGCAGAAGGTGTTGCTCTCCTACGGCGACGGTGGCTCCTACGTCGTTCTCGCCAACACGTTGCAGGACGGCATCAAGCAGCTCGTCGAGAAGGGAAGCCAGGCGGGGGCGCAGCCGGGCGCCCAGCCCCCACCGCAGAACAACCCGCCGCCACAGGCCGCGCCGCCGGCGGCGCTGACCCCCGAGCTGGCCGCGGCGGCCGCGCGGGTCCAGACGGCGATCAGCGAGGTCAAGGCCGCGCAGACGTCCGGTGACTTCGAGCGGTACGGCCGGGCACTGAAGGCGCTTGACGAAGCGATCAGCGCGTTCCAGGCCGCCCAGCAGGCGGGGCGCCCGGCCGCCACGCCGACACCCGGCGCGACGCCGTCCGCGGCGACACCTTCGCCAACCGGCGGCTGACCGCCCGTCCTCCGTCCCGTCGATCAAGGGCTTGTGCACACGGTTTGATCTCCAATCGTGCGCATAAGCCCTTGATCGTGAGGAACTCCCTGCTCGGTCGGTAGGGCGGCCGCGGTGCCGGGATTCGCAGGTCAGCAGGGATATCGAGGCCGGGCTCCGGCGTCGTTTTGCGGGTACGGGGCCGGGTGCGCTAGTGTTAACGAGCCGACGCGGGGTGGAGCAGCTCGGTAGCTCGCTGGGCTCATAACCCAGAGGTCGCAGGTTCAAATCCTGTCCCCGCTACCACCGGAAACGGGCCCTCAGAGATCACTCTGAGGGCCCGTTTCGTCGTCCTGCCCCGGCTCGGCCGCTCTCGCTTCCGCTGGCACGGTGCGTGCTTTTTTGGGCTGGCGAGGTTCTGTGCCAGCCAGACGAACGCTCGATGAGCCACGGTTATCGGGTGCGGTGAGATGTGCCGCAAGCGCGTGCGCTAGTGTTAACGAGCCGACGCGGGGTGGAGCAGCTCGGTAGCTCGCTGGGCTCATAACCCAGAGGTCGCAGGTTCAAATCCTGTCCCCGCTACCACCGGAAACGGGCCCTCAGAGATCACTCTGAGGGCCCGTTTCGTCGTGCGATGCCGTGGCGCTCGCGCAAACCGCTGCTACGCCGCGTCCACAACGAACAGCCGCGACCGCTACTTCTTGCGCTTGCCGTTCTTCTTCCGGCCGTTCTTGCCGTTCATCAGCAGGCTCAGGCCGATCCCCAGCAGCCACGCGTCCTTCGCGAGGCCCATGCCCTGTTCGGTCGGCCAGACGCTCCCGGGCTGCCGCATCCCGGGCAACCGGGCGTACATCCCCATCAGGGCGGCGGCGAACGCGGTGAGCTTCGCCCCGGCGAGCCGGCTCGGCACCAGCGGGATCAGCAGCGCGGCGCCGACGACGATCTCGGCCGTCGACAGCAGCCGGGCGAACTGCTTCGGTGGGACGTCACGCAGGAACGGGTAGGCCGCGACCGCCATGCCGTGCATTCCGGCCGCCTGCTCATCGCCGACGTCCCGCTTGCCCAGCCCGGAATGCAGGATGAATGCCCCGGAGATGATCCGCTCTGGGAGATGTGCGGGCTTCGTGAACATCGCGCGCCTCCTCGTCGCCGTGCACCCCGGCGTCCTGCCCTGATGTGATGGACCGTGCGGGCGTACCCGCTGGGTGGGGGCGGAAACGACGAGGGGCTGGATTTGTCCGGCGCTCGTTCGCCGCACTAGTCGGCGGAGGTTGCGGAGAGCCCGCAGGATGGAGCCATGGCTTCTCGTGGAACATGGTGGGCTCGGTTGGGTGCGGTGCTCGGCGCGGTCGGGCTGGCCGTCTTCGTACCGGTGGCGGCGTGGGCCTCGTCCGGCACCGGCCAAATCGTGGTTGAGGTGGCCCGGCGGCGCCGCGGCATCGGTGGAATCTTCACGGGGCTCTGCTGCCTCGTGGTCGTCGTGATCGTGGTGCTCCTGGTGTTCATTCTGATGCGCCGGCGGTCCGGTCCGCGGCGCTGAGGCGGGTCAGCCGGCGAGCGCCGCGTTGGCCTGGGCGATGAACTGGGCCGCCGCGTCCCGGGGCTTCGCGCGGCCGAACTGCACGTTCTCCGCGGACGTGATCAGCAGCGCACGTACCTTGGGGTGGCCTCGGGGCGGCGGCACCGGCGCCGGTCCGAACCGCTCGACCATCGCGGTCTCGAACGCCACCGCCGCCTTCATCTTCTCGTCGGTCAGTGACGCCTGGACCAGTTCCCGCACCTCGATGTTCGAGCTCAGGCCACGCTCGGTGCCGAGAACGCGGCCGGCCTCCGGGTCGTTGACGAGGAAATTGATCACGTCGACCACGAGGTCCGGGTGCCGGGTGCCGCGAAACGCCGCCCAGTACATGGACGCCCGGGCCCACTGACCTTTCGGGTCGCCCGGGTAGGAGACGACCCCCAGGTCGTCCGTGGTGTATTTCTGCAGTTCGGTGAGTTGGTTGGACCACATGAACGAGGTCGCCGCCTTGCGGGTGGCGACCAGTTGGCGGCTGACGTCGCCATTGTTGGCGACCTGGAGCGTCGCGGCGTCCGGGGTGGCCCGCGCGGCGTGGGCGCGCCGCCACAGCTCGAACCACCGCGTGAGGTCCTCCTCGGTGAAGCCGATCTGCCGTCCCCGGTAGAGGTCCTTGCCCTGCCCCCGCAGCCACAACCAGAGCGCCTTGTAGTCCGCCGAGGGGTCCATGGTGCCGGCGATCTTGCCGCCGCTGCGTGCGGTCACCTGGCTGGCCCAGGCGATCAACTCGTCGTACGTCATGCCGATGTGGGGCTCGGCGATGCGGAAGCTCTGCAACAACGTCTTGTTGTAGACCATCGCCGGCGTGTTGGCGGCGCCGGCGATCGCCATCGTCCGTCCGCCGACCTGCCCGTACTGCGCGAGGCTGCTCGGAAACTTGCTGAGATCGACCCGGTTGTTGGCGACGTACCCGCTGAGGTCGAGGATGATCTTGCGATCGGCGTACTCGCCGAGGTAGTTGTCGTCGAGCTGGAACAGGTCCGGCGCGTTGCCGCCGGCGGCCTGGGTGGCGAGCTTGTCGTAGTAGCCGGTGTTGCCCTGCCAGGTGACCTTGAACGTGACATGGGGGTGGCGCGACGAGTAGAGCCTGAGCGCCTGCTCGGTGAGCTCGGCCCGCTTCTCCCCGCCCCACCAGAAGATGGACAGCTCGACGCGCTTGTCCGCCGGGCCGACGTCGTCGGCGTCGCCGCACGCGGCGGCGCCCCCGGTGAGGAGCAGAATGGCAGCGAGCGCCGGCGCGAGGACGAGCCGACGTCGGGTCGGCGACGTCGGTGAGACGGCGGTAGGCGGCACGGACATCTCCTGACGTACACCGGGCCCGAACAATGACCGGGACCATTTACACAAGTGGGCGCGGCGGGTGTCAACGGCCGTCCGGCCCGGTTGGGCCGCACGACCGGTGGCCGGTACGCCTCGTGATGTACTAGCCCCCGTGGAGCTGCTGCATTCGGGCAAGGTCAGGGACGTCTACGCCGACGGCGACGATCTGATCCTGGTCGCCTCCGACCGCCTGTCGATCTACGACGTGGTGCTGCCGACGCCGATCCCGGACAAGGGCAAGCTGCTCACCCAGCTCTCCCTCTGGTGGTTCGAGCAGCTCGCGGACGTCGTGCCCAACCACGTCATCTCCGCCACCGACGTGCCGCCCGAGTTCGCCGGCCGGGCGATCCGCTGCCGCCGCCTCGAGATGGTGCCGGTCGAGTGCATCGCCCGTGGCTATCTGACCGGCCTGGGGCTCAAGGAGTACGAGAAGACGGGCGCGATCAGCGGGCTCGCCATGCCGGCGGGCTTGATGGAGGCGTCGAAGCTGCCAATTCCGATCTTCACCCCGACCACGAAGGCACCGCCCGGGCAGCACGACGAGTTCATGACGTTCGACGAAGTGGTCGCCGTGGTCGGCGCGGACACCGCCGACGAGCTGCGTGACATCACGGTGCGGGTCTACCACCGGGGCGCGGAGCTGGCGGCCGAGCGCGGGATCATCGTGGCCGACACCAAGATTGAGATCGGGTGGGCGCCCGACGGCACCCTCATCCTCGCCGACGAGGTGCTCACGTCGGACTCCTCGCGCTTCTGGCCGGCCGACTCCTACCAGCCCGGGCGACCACAGTTCTCGTTCGACAAGCAGTACGTGCGGGACTGGGCGGTTACCACCGGCTGGAACAAGCAGGCCCCTGCGCCGGAGGTGCCGGCGGAGATCGTGGACGCGACGCGGGCTCGGTACGTCGAGGTCTACGAGCGGATCACCGGCAGGGCCTGGTAGCCCGGCTCCGCCCCCAGACCGCGTCGTGGCGCTGATAGCGTGCGACCATGACGCTCTTCGATCTCCCGCTCGACGAGCTGTGGCGGCACCGGCCTCGGGTCTCACGCCCGGCCGACCTCGACAGCTTCTGGGAGGAGACGCTCGCCGACGCGCGCGCCGCCGCCGCGCCCGCGGTGGCCACCCGGGTCGACACCGCGCTGCGCGGGGTCGCGACCTATGACGTGAGCTTCACGGGATACGCGGGCCACCAGGTGAAGGCCTGGCTCAATCTTCCCGCGGCGGCGTCCGGGCCGCTGCCGGTCGTCGTCGAGTTCATCGGGTACGGCGGGGGACGCGGCCGGCCGCACGAATGGTTGCTCTGGTCGGCCGCCGGCTACGCCCACCTGGTGATGGACACCCGTGGCCAGGGAGCGTCCTGGCGCGGTGGCGACACCCCCGACCCCGGCCCGGACGGCGCCGGCCCCTCGGTGCCCGGGTTCATGACCCGTGGCGTGCTCGACCCCGCGACCTACTACTACCGCCGCCTCATCACCGATGCGGTGCGGGCCGTCGAGGTCGCCGCCGAGCTTCCCGGAGTCGACGCCACCCGGCTGGCCGTGGTCGGCGCCAGTCAGGGGGGAGGGCTCGCGTTGGCCGCCGCGTCGCTCGCCGCCGGTCGGGTCGCCGCCGTCGTGTCGCAGGTGCCGTTCCTCTGCCATATCCGGCGGGCGGTCACCATCACCGACGCCGACCCGTACGCCGAACTGGTCCGTTTCTGCCGCGTGCATCCGGACCGCGCGGCGGCCGTCCTGGCGACCGTCGATTACGTCGACATGGTGCATCTGGTGCCGCGGGCCAGCGCCCCGGCGCTGTTCAGCGCCGCGCTGATGGATCAGATCTGCCCGCCGTCGACCGTCTTCGCTGCCTACCACGCCTACGCGGGGCCGAAGGAGATGGAGGTCTACGAGTGGGACGGTCACGAGGGGGGCCGGGCGCACTTCGCCCAGCGCGGGATGGAGTTCCTCGCCTCGGCGCTGAAATAGCCGGCGCTGACGCCGGAAAGGGGCTCCCGGCACGCCGGGAGCCCCTTCGCTTCCGGTTACCGGCTCCACTTCTGGTTCGGGCCACCCGTGCAGTCCCAGATCTGCAGTCGCGTTCCGTTCGCCGAGCTCGCGCCGCTGGCGTCCAGACACTTGTTGGACTGCGGGTTGACGATGTCGCCGGCCCCGGAGAAGACCCACTTCTGCGCGCCGCTGCCGTTGCAGTCGTAGAGCTGCACCTGGGCCCCGTTCGCGGTCGAACCGGCGGCCACGTCCATGCACTTGCCGAGCGCGCGCACCGAGCCGTCCGCCGGCCAGGTCCAGTTCTGCGCGGCGCTGCCGTTGCAGTCCCAGAGCTGGATCGCCGTGCCGTTGGCCGTGCCGGCGCTGGCCACGTCGACGCACTTGCCGCCGTACCCGGTGATCCGGCCACCGCCGCCGCCACCGCCCCCGCCGTCGTGCGCGGAGACCCGGACGTAGTCGATGACCATCTGCTGGGGGAACGTGGTGCTGCCGTCGGGGGAGCCGGGCCAGTTACCGCCGACCGCGACGTTGAGGATCATGAAGAACGGGTGGTCGAAGACCCAACGGTTGCCGCGCAGGTCCGCGGGGGTCTTACGGGAGTACTGGATGCCGTCGAGGTACCAGGTGACCGAGTCCGGCGCCCAGTCGACCGCGTAGGTGTGGAATTCGTCGGCGAGGGCGCGCCCGCCGGGCAGGGTGTAGCTGGCGGTGACCGGGTTGCCGCCGGAGTAACCCGGTCCGTGCAGCGTGCCGTGCACAGTGGACGGCTCCTTGCCGACGTTCTCCATGATGTCGATCTCGCCGCTGTTGGGCCAGCCGACCGAGCCGATGTCGTTGCCGAGCATCCAGAACGCCGGCCAGATCCCCTGACCGCGCGGGATCTTGATGCGCGCTTCGAAGCGGCCATACGTCTGGGTGAACGTGGCGGCGGTGAGCAGGCGGGCCGAGGTGTACTGGCAGGAGCCGTACCAGCAGCCGTAGCCGGCCGGGTTCTCGCGGCGGGCGGTGATCACGAGGTTGCCGCTGCCGTCGAGGGCGGCATTGCTGGTGCTGGAGGTGTAGTACTGGAGTTCGTTGTTGCCCCAGCCGCTGCCGCCGACGTCCCGTCGCCACTTGGCGGGATCGGGTGGGGTGCCGGCGGCACCGTTGAACTCGTCGGACCAGGTGACGGGTCCGGGGGCGGCGCTGGCGGGGGCGCTCATCGGCGCGGTCAGCGTGGTCGCGAGACCGGCCGCGACGACGGCGAGCGCGAGCAAAGTCCGGGCTCTGGGCATGGGGGACCACCTTGGAGCGGAGGGTTTAATGAACCGGTAACAAAGCTTGCATATTGATGGACATCACGTCAAGAGAGCGCTCTCTATCCCGCCACGCCGCCGCCGTCGCGCCGTCGCATACGATGCCGACGTGCGAGACATCGCGGTTTTCAGTGGCAGTGCCCATCCCGAACTCGCTGCCGAGATCTGTGCGCACCTCAACGTGCCGTTGCACCCCGTACGGGTCTCCCGATTCGCCAACGACTGCCTCGAGGTGCAGTTGCAGGCCAACTGCCGGGAGCGCGACGTCTTCCTGATCCAACCGCTGGTCCCGCCGGTGCAGGAAAATCTGGTCGAGCTGCTGTTGATGCTCGACGCCGCCCGCGGCGCCTCCGCCGGCCGGATCACCGTGGTGCTGCCGCACTACGCGTACGCCCGGTCCGACAAGAAGGACGCGCCGCGGATCTCGATCGGCGCCCGCCTCGTCGCGGACCTGCTCGTCTCCGCCGGCGCCGACCGGGTGCTCGCGATGACCCTGCACTCGCCGCAGGTGCACGGCTTCTTCAGCGTCCCGGTCGACCACCTGCACGCGCTGCGCGAGCTCGCCGCGCACTTCAAGGGATACGACCTGAGCGACACCGTCGTGGTCTCGCCCGATCTGGGCAATGCCAAAGAGGCGGCCGCCTTCGCGCGGATGCTCGGCACGCCCGTCGCGGCCGGCGCGAAGCAGCGCTACAGCGATGACCGGGTGCAGATCAGCGCCGTCATCGGCGACGTGGTCGACCGGGACGTGATCGTTCTCGACGACGAGATCGCCAAGGGCAGCACGGTGATGGAGCTCATCGAGCACCTGCGCGAGCTCAAGGTGCGGTCCATCCGGGTCGCCTGCACCCACGGCCTCTTCTCGAGCGGCGCCCTGGACCGGCTCACCGCGCAGGAGGGCGTCCTCGAGGTCGTCTGCACCAACACCGTGCCGATCCCGGCCGAAAAGCGGGTGCCGAAGCTGGCGGTGCTCTCCGTGGCGCCGGCGCTCGCTGAGGCGGTGCGGCGCATCCACAACGGCGAGTCGGTCAGCGCGCTCTTCGGGTAGCGGGGAAAACCGTCACTCCACCCGCTCGACCGCGGCGGGTTCCGTCCGCGTGATCGCCGTGCTGATCCGCACCGTGGTGCCGGCCGGGCCGCTCTCCATGACCATGCTGTCAGTGACCTGGCCGGCCAGCCACAGTCCCCAGCCCCCGGCCGTGTTCGCCGCCGGTCGCTCGCGGTTCGTCAGCCGTTCGACACCCATGCCGTGACCGGTGTCGGAGACCTCGCAGACGACGGAGTCGGCCTCCCGCCACAGCCGTAGCCACCCCTGCCCTCCGCCATGCCGGACAGCATTGGTGATCAGCTCGTTGACCGCGAGCACGAAATCCTCGAGGCGCTGCCCGGTCACGCCCGCGGTGGTCGCCGCGGCGGCCACCATATGTCGCAGCTGTGTCACTTGGGGGCGCTCGAAGGTTTCGACGAGCAGCAGGCGAGCGTCAGAGGGCGCGACGATAGGCGGTAAGGGGAAATCTGCATCGGTCATGATCCGTCCCGCCAGTGGATCGTGAGAGGCTTTCGCGGCTTTCTCACCCTACGTCGCTCTCTGTGGAGATGCACCTCGGCCTACCGACGGTGCGTCGCATCCATGACATCACTGTGTGATGTGCAATCGTCGCAGCATGCCCGAGAGTCCGTCCGTTCCGGGCAGCCTCCAGGTCCCGCTGTGGCGCGCCCTCGCTGTCTTCCGGTTCGCCTCGCTCGCCTACATCCTCCTGCTCGCCCTCCGCAACGCGCGCGACTACGCGCACCCGATCGCCGCGGCGCTCGTGCTCGCCGTGATGGTCGCGTGGACGGTGTTCACCGCGTACGCGTACGCCCGGCCCGAGCGGCGGCGGTGGCCCCTGCTCGCGGCGGACCTGGTCATCACGATGGCGGTGGTCCTGATCAGCCCAGTCGTGATCGGCCGCCCGGCCCTGGCCGCCGGCGTGCCGACGTTCGCCGTGGCCTGGTCCGGCGCGCCGGTGCTGGCCTGGGCCGTCTCCGGCGGACGTCGGCGCGGGGCGACCGCCGCCGTGCTCCTGGGCGCGGCCGATCTGGCGGTACGCGAGTCACTGACCCAGTCCTCCGTCACCGGCGGCATCCTGATGCTGCTGGCCGGGGTCGCCGTCGGACACGTCACCCGGCTGGGCGCGATCGCCGAGGAGCGGCTGCAGCGGGCCGTCGAACTGGAAGCCGCGACCCGGGAACGGGAACGGCTCGCCCGGGGCATCCATGATTCCGTCCTCCAGGTGCTGGCCCTCGTCCAACGCCGCGGGGCCCATCTCGATGGCGAGGCGGGGGAGTTGGCCCGACTCGCCGGGGAGCAGGAGGCGGCGCTGCGCGCCCTGATCGCCACGCGAGCGCCGGTCCACGGGGACGGCGGCGAGGAGGTCGACCTGCGCACCATCATCGGCCGGTACGCCACCGCCACCGTTTCGGTCGCCGCCCCGGCCACCCCGGTGCCACTCCCGGCGAGTGCGGCCCGCGAGGTCGGCGCGGCGGTCGGGGCGGCGTTGGACAACGTCGCGCGCCACGGCGGAGGGCAGGCACGGGCCTGGGTGCTGCTCGAAGACGAGGGGCAGGCGGTGATCGTCTCGGTCCGCGACGACGGTCCGGGCATCCCGCCCGGTCGCCTGACGGAGGCCGCGGCGCAGGGGCGGCTCGGCGTCGCGCAGTCCATCCGGGGCCGCGTCACCGATGCCGGTGGCTCGGTGGAGATCACCTCGGCTCCCGGGCAGGGCACCGAGGTGGAGCTGCGGGTACCTAGGGTGACGTCATGAGCGAGATTCGGGTCATGGTGGTCGATGACCACCCCATGTGGCGGGAGGGGGTCGCCCGCGACCTCACCGAGGCCGGGTACGCGGTGGTGGCCACGACCGGCGAGGGGCGACAGGCGGTGCGGATCTGCGCCGCCGCCCGGCCCGACGTGGTCGTGCTCGACCTGCAACTGCCCGACATCTCCGGCGTCGAGGTGATCCACGGCCTGCTGGCCGAACTGCCCGAGGTGCGGGTGCTGATGCTGTCCGCCAGCGGTGAACAGCAGAGCGTGCTCGACGTGGTGAAGGCCGGGGCCACGGGCTATCTGGTGAAGTCGGCCGCTCCGCAGGAGTTCCTCGACGCGGTCCGGCGTACGGCCGCGGGCGAGACCGTCTTCACGCCAGGGCTCGCCGGCCTGGTGCTCGGCGAGTACCGCCGGCTCGCCACCGAGCCCACGCCCGTCGGCGACGACGGCGCACCCCGGCTCACCGAGCGCGAGACCGAGGTGCTGCGGCTGGTCGCCAAGGGGCTGTCGTACAAGCAGATCGCCGAGCGCCTCGGTCTCTCGCACCGCACGGTGCAGAACCATGTCCAGAACACGCTGGGCAAGCTGCAGCTGCACAACCGGGTGGAGCTCACCCGGTACGCGATCGAGCGGGGACTGGACGGTTGACCTCGGGCGCGCTCGGCGACGGTCAGTGCATTGGTGGCGGTTCGGTTTCGTGGATTGCCAACTCCTCCGCGCTGGGCCCGCCGCCGGCCGCCCCGGCGTCCGAGGCGATCGAGTCCCGCTCGTAGTCGGTGTGCGCGCCTTCGTCCGGCTCCACCAGTCGGCCCACGCCGCCGTCGCTCGCGCCGCCGAGCATCCCATGGTCGTAGAGGGACACCGGCGACTTCGGATCGGACGTCGGGCCGTCGTTCATCACATCGGCGTCGAGCTGCGCCTGACGCGCCGCGTCCTCGCTGTCGGCCTCGTCGCCCAGCGCGCGGTCAACCGTGCCGGCCAGCGCGTCGTTGACCAGGGTGTCCCCCTGCTCGCGTGCGATCTTGTAGTCGAGTGACTCGCCGTGTCGTTGCTCGTCGGCGGTGTTGCCGAACCGGTCCACCGCCTGCGGTTGCTCGGTCGGGAGACTCTGCGGATCGATGCCGTCCGCCCACCGGCCCGTCTCCACCTCGTCATTGGCCGAGGAGTCATCGTCGGCGGTACGGGGAAAGCCTTCGGCCTCGGGGTCGGAAACCGGTCTGGGGAACTCTGAGTCGGGTTGGCGCATAGCCCTCCCCTTACCCCGTACGCAGACGGTCACACCCCGACCGATCGATCAAGGAAGACCCCGTCGATCAAGGAAGTACTCACGTGATTGGAGATCCAGCCGGATGAATACGTCCTTGATCGGCGGAGGCAGGGCGCGGCGGGGACGGCGACGGGGCGGGGGGTCAGTGGCCGCGGTCGGGTTTTCTGCGCAGTGGTTCGGTGGGGTAGCCGGCCTCCCGGCCGGCCGGGATCACCGGCTCGTCGACCGGGTTGACGGGGGACGCGGTCGTCCGCCCCGGTGGCACCTCGTACGCGTTTGACGGGGTGGTTGCCGACGGGCTGCGTACGGTCTCGTCGCTGAAGCCCGCCTTCCCCGCGTCGCGGCGACCGCCCGGCGCACCCAGGCCGCCGGGCCCGGGACGCCCTGCCGATGGACCGGGCCGACCGAGGCCGCCCGGGCCGGGCCGGGCGCTGCGCGGCCCCGCCCTCTCCGCGCGGTCGCCCTCGCCCGTTCGATGAGCCGGAGTTCCGCCGCGATAGGTGCCCCGCTCCAGCGCGGTGCGGGCGATGTGGCCGAGCGTCGGAGTGCTCCGGGCCAGTCGGCCGAGCAGGAATCCGGCCGCCGCGACGATGAGCAGAGCGCCGGCCGTGGTGGCGAGCATCAGCGCGCGGGGTTTCCCGGTCGATTCCGGCACCCGCTCAGCCACCTGTCGTACGCCCGAGGCGACCTCGCGGGCCCGTGTGCCGACCGCGCCGGTGAAGTCCCGCGCCGGTCGCCACATCCTGGCGCCTGCCGCCGGCTGCTTCGCCCCGCCACGCCGCATGCCGTGCCCGTCGTGGTTGTACACGTGGCCCCCTCCGCTCGTGCCGCGTACGGCCGCGTACCCGCGTGCGGGCCGTTCACGCGTCGCGGCCTGCCGTGGAGCGCGGGTGGCTATTCGGCTGCTTCGTCCTCGGGGTGCAGCACCGCCCAGACCACCTTGCCGTCGCGCAGCGGGGTACTGCCCCAGCGGCGCGCCACCGTATCGATCAGGAGCAGTCCGCGTCCGCCGCACGTCTTCGGCGATACGCGTCCGTCGTAACTGGGCTGCTGGCGCGAGAAATCGCGCACGGCGACATGCAGGGCGCCGTTGCGCAGCGCCAGCCGCACGGTCATCGGCGTCTGCGCGTGCGCCACCGCGTTGTTGACCATCTCCGTTATCGCGATGCACGCCGATCCGGCGAGCTCCGGCAGCCCCCACCGCGTGCAGCCCTCGGTGACCAGTTCGCGGGCGCGGCGGGCGGAGCCGGCCACGGGCGTCAACTCGACGCTGAGCCGCGTCGCCGACGCGGGGTCGGTGAGCTGCGCCAGCGCGGCCTGCCGGGTCGGCGTGACGGCGACCTCGGCCTGGGCCCACACGGCGTCGGCGTCGCTGGGTGGAGCGCAGAGCATGAGCTGACCGATCGGCCACTGCGCGGTCTCGCGGACCACCGCTGTGAAGATCGACAATGCCGCCGTCTCCTGCACCAGCAGTTGCGACACATCGACGACGACCGCGTCCGGCTGATCGGCCAAGCAGGTGAGGAGCGCGGACCGGACCGACTCCGCGGCGGGTAGGTCGAGCACTCCGATGAGCCGCACGAGCGCGTACCGCTCGTCGCTCTCAACGAGGCAGCGCACGTCGGTAGGCATGATCGCTCCAATGTGCCGGCCGGGCGCGGATGGTCCGATCGGCGGGTGAGTCAGGGTTGAGGCCAGGGGCGGTGGGCGTCGGAGGCCGAGGGCCGGGTCGTGCCGCGCTCTGCCGTGCTGTCGTTTCACAGGCGCTCGCGACCGCCGATTCGCGGATGCTGCCGTTGCGTGCCATGTGGTGCCCGTACCCCGTCCTGCCGAGGTCATGCCGTTTCAGTACCGGTTACCGCCCCGGTGCCCGCCGCCGCGACGGCGAATCTCCGCCGACAGTGGGCGGGGTTGCTCGTTTCGGCCCACGGCGGGGAGGTAAGGGGCATCCTCTGAGCTTGGCCCATCTCGGGCTTATCGCCCTGATTCGACCTCGACCTCGACGGAGGTGAGCCCTATGCGCGTCGGCCTGGTCTACGCCCATGCCGGCCCGTCCGGTCGGCGACCCCATCCGGGCATCGGCACCCATCAACACGTCGCACGGATCGCGGCCGAGCTGTCCAATCTCGGACACGACGTACGGGTCTACGAGCGGCGCGACGATCCCGACCTGCCGGCGACCACGGAGATGGCCGGCTACCGGGTGGTGCGGGTCCCGGTCGGCCCCTCGGCCCGCACGGGTACCGGAGGCCTCGTCCGGCACGTGCCCGCCTTCGGCCGCTGGCTCGCCGAGCGGTGGTCGCGGGACTGGCGACCGGACGTCGTGCACAGCCACTTCTGGATCGGTGGACTCGCCGCGGCGAGCGCCGTCGGACGCACCACCATCCCGGTCGTGCAGACCTTCCACTCGCTCGGCGTGGAGCAGTTGCGCCACCTCGGCCCGGGCTACTCGGGCCCCGGCGAGCGGATACCGCTCGAACGCGCCCTGAGCCGCGCCGTCGACCTGGCCGTCGCCCAGTCGAGCGAGGAGGTCGACGACCTCACCCGGATGGGGCTGGACCGGACCGCCGTGGCCTTCGTCCCGGCCGGTGTCGACACCGAACGCTTCACCCCGGAAGGCGAGGCCGCTCCCCGCGAGCCCCGCCGGCGCCGCATCCTCTCGGTCGGCGGGCTGGGGCCCGGCCACGGCCAGGAAGACCTGATCCGGGCGATGCGGCTCGTCGGTGACGCCGAGTTGGTGATCGCCGGCGGCCCGCCCAGAGCGGCGCTGGACAACCACGCCGAGGCGCGGCGCCTGCGCGAGCTGGCCCAGCAGACCGGGGTGGCGGAGCAGGTACGGCTGGTGGGGGCGGTGCCGCACGACCAGATGGCGAGTTGGTACCGCTCCGCCGACGTCGTCGCCTGCACGCCCCGCTACGCCCCGGCCGGGATGGTGCCCTTGGAGGCGATGGCCTGCGGGGTGCCGGTGGTGGGCTATTCGCGGGGCGGCGTGGCCGACACGGTGGTGGACACCGTCACCGGACGTCTCGTCCCGGCCGGTGACGTGCGCGCGCTGGGCATGACCGTGCGCCGGCTCCTGGCCGACGAGGCGGAGCGGTTCGCGTACGGCCACGCGGCGGTGGACCGGGTTCGCTGCCGCTACACCTGGGACCGGACGGCGGGGGCGCTGGAACGGCTCTACGAGCGGGTGCAGCGGCGCCGTCGAGGGTCGCTGGAGAACTGACCCGGGCAGCGCCTCAGCGGCGGTCTGCCGGGGTGGGGGCGGGGCGTGCGCCCGCACGGCGCGCGGCGACGGCGTGGTGGTGCTGCGGTTCGGCGTAGCGGGTCATCCCGATCACGGACGCGAGGGTGATCAGGAAACCGACCGCGGCCAACCACTCCCGCCCCGGCCAGATCTTGTCGTTGAGCAGCAGCAGCCCCACGATCGCCGCCGGGACCGCACCCGCCGCGTCCATCGCGGCCACCGCGGCGGTCGTCGAGCCACGCTGCATGGCCAGGCCGAGCAGCAGCTGACCCACGATCGAATGGATGATCAGCAGGTAGAGCAGCGGGTCGCGGAAGAACTCGGCGGTGGAGTGCACCGAAGCCAGCGGTCGGGCGGCCACCGCCGCCGCCGAGAAGGCCATGCCGGCGAGCGAGCCCAGCGCCACCGAGCCGGGGGCGCCGTGCAGCCGTACGGCGAAGAAACCCAGCACCGCGATCACGCCGAGCGCCACGATCAGGCCTACCAGGCCGGCCGGACCCAGTGGGCGCGAGGGGGCCGGTTGAGCGGAGATCACCAGCGCGGCGATCCCGGCGAAGAGGAGCACCAGCAGCGCCAGTTCGGCAAGGGGGAGCCGCCACTTGAGCAGCAGCACGCCGAGTACGGCCGTCACACCCAGTCCGGCCGCCACACTCGCCTGGACCAGGAACAGAGGCAGGTCACGCCGGGCCATGAAGGCGAGCACAAAGCCGAGCACCTGGCACGCCACCCCGACCAGATAGGTGCGGTGGCCGGCCAGCCGCAGCAGCAGCCCCGGGTCGAACGTGTGGTGCACGGTCGTGCGGGCGGCGGCAACGGATTGCAGCAGGTTGGCGACGCCGTAGGCGACGATCATCGTCGCCAGGAAACACCACCCCGTGGACATCACTCGGCGAGGATAGAGGTTGCCGGTTGCCGGCCGCTCACGCCCCGACCCGGCGCGCCGGATGGCACGGTCAGCCGAGCCGGTCCAGCAGGTCCTCGTGCAGCCGGCCGTTGCTCGCGACCGCGCTGCCGTTGCCCGGTCCCGGCCGCCCCGACAGGTCGGTGAAGGTCCCGCCGGCCTCGGTCACGATGGGGATCAGCGCCGCCAGGTCCCACAGCGACAACTCCGGTTCCACCATCGCGTCGACCGCTCCCTCGGCGACCAGCATGTAGCCGTAGAAGTCGCCGTAGGCGCGGCTGCGCCAACTGTGCCGGATGATGTCCAGCATGCCGTCGAGGCGGCCGGTCTCCTCCCACCCGTGCAGCGAGGAGTAGCAGAAGCTGGCGTCCGCGAGGCGGTGTACCCCGGAGACCTTGATCGGCGTGGCGGTCGCCGTGTGCCGGCCGGCGTACGCCCCGTGCCCGGCCGCCGCCCACCAACGGCGCCCCAGCGCCGGCGCGGACACCAACCCGACGACCGGCTGGTCCCCCTCCATCAGCGCGATCAGGGTGGCCCAGATCGGCACGCCGCGGATGAAGTTCTTGGTCCCGTCGATCGGGTCGA
This sequence comes from Micromonospora sp. NPDC049679, assembly GCF_040659735.1. NCBI lineage: Bacteria > Bacillati > Actinomycetota > Actinomycetes > Micromonosporales > Micromonosporaceae > Micromonospora > Micromonospora sp. NPDC049679. The sequence continues at coordinate 184,345 of NZ_JBFANZ010000001.1, read as the reverse complement.
TCACCCATTGCCGGTTCCCCGGTCCGGCCGCCGCCGCCGACGCGCCATATTCCTCGCCGAGCACCCCGTCGCGCGGCCTGGCCCGCGCCAGGGTGGCCCGCAGCGCCTTCTCGACCGCGGTGTCCGCGTCGGAGACCGGGGTCAGGTCGGGTTTCGACTCGACATGCAGATCGAGGGCCCGGAACCGGGCCATGGAGAGCGAGTCGGCGGTGTCGGCGAGCATGTGGGCGAGGGAGAGGTCGTCGGCGTACCGGGCCATGGCGGGAAACGTAGCGGATCGCGACGAGCGACCCGTCAGGGCATCCCCAGCTCCCGGTCGCGCCGCACCTCCGGGGATTCGTCGCCGGACCGGGAGGCGAGCAGCCGGCGGTACGACGCGAGCCGCCGCTCGTCGGCGTTGCCCGCCGTCACCCAGGCGTCCAACGCACACTCCGCCTCGGCGGGGGTGTGCTCACAGTTGGGCGGGCACGCCAGGGTGCCCTCGACCAGGTCGGGGAAGCCGTGCAGCAGGCTGTCGGCGGAGACGTGCGCGAGCCCGAAGCTGCGCACCCCCGGGGTGTCGACGATCCAGCCCGGGTCGTCGCGGGTCCGCACCACGTGCGGCAGGCGCAGGGCCACGGCACTGGTGGAGGTGTGCCGGCCCCGGCCGATCGCGCTCACTACGCCGACCGCCCGCAGCGCCGCCGGCACGAGGCGGTTGACCAGCGTCGATTTCCCGACGCCGGAGTGCCCGACCAGCACCGAGACCCGCTGGGCGAGGGCGGCCCGCACCTCGGTCAGATCGCTGTCCGGCCGGCACAGCACGTGCCGCAGGTCGAGCTCGCGGTAGTAGTCCAGCACCGCGTCGGGGGGCGCCAGGTCGGCCTTGGTGAGGCAGAGCAGCGGCTCGATGCCGGCGTCGTACGCGGCGACGAGGCACCGGTCGATGAATCCGGTCCGGGGTGGCGGGTCGGCGAGCGCGCTCACGATCACCAACTGTTCGGCGTTCGCCACGACGACCCGCTCCAGGCGGCCTTCGGCCGTGGTCTCGTCGTCGTCGGCCGTGCGACGCAGCACCGACGTTCGCTCGGCGATCCGGACGATCCGGGCCAGCGCGCCCGGCGCTCCGGAGGTGTCGCCGACCAGGGAAACCCGATCGCCCACCACCACCGACTTGCGACCCAGCTCGCGGGCGCGCATCGCGGTGACGGCCTCGGGCTGCTCCTGCGGCGTGCCCACGTCGAGCACACAGGTGTAGCGGCCCCGGTCGACGGCGATCACGAAGCCTTCGACCGCGTCCTCGTGCAGAGGGCGTGTGCGCGTGCGGGGGCGCGAGGAACGGCCCGGGCGGACCCGTACGTCCTCTTCGTCGTACTCTCGCCGCCTGCCTGGCAGGGTCGCCCCCTCAGCTCGTCCCGGTCACCATCGCTGACCATAGTGCCGGAAACTCGGGCAGTGTCTTCGAGGTGCACGCCACGTCGGTGAGTTCGACGCCGGGCACGGCGAGGCCGATGACCGCGGCGGCGTGCGCCATCCGGTGGTCGTCGTAGGTCTCGAAGACGGCGCCGCGCAGCGGACGCGGCCGGATCTCCAGCCCGTCGGCGCTCTCGGTCACGTCGGCGCCGAGCCCGGAGAGCTCGCGGGCGAGCGCGGCCAGCCGATCGGTCTCGTGGCCGCGGATGTGCGCCACGCCGCGCAGCCGGGACGGCGAGTCGGCCAGCGCGGCCAGTGCCGCCAGCGCGGGGGTGAGCTCGCTGACGTCGGAGAGGTCGGCGTCGAGCCCGTGTACGACGCCGGTGCCGCGTACGGTCAGCCCTTCGGTCGTCACGGTCATCTCGCCGCCCATCTGCTGCAGCAGGGCGCGGAGCCGGTCGACGGGCTGCGCGCTGCGGTGCGGCCAGCCGACGAGCGTCACCTGCCCGCCGGTGACGAGCGCCGCGGCGAAGAAGGGGACCGCCCCGGAGAGGTCGGGCTCGATCTCCCAGCCGCGGCCGGAGAGGCGACCGGGCTCGACGGTCCACACGTCGGGGGTGGCGTCGTCGACGGCGGCTCCGGCGGCGCGCAGCATCTGCACGGTCATCCGCAGGTGCGGGGCGGACGGAACCGGTGGTCCGACGTGCCGCACCACGATGCCGCGTTCGAACTCGGGCGCGGCGAGCAGCAGGCCGGAGACGAGCTGACTGGAGGCGGAGGCGTCGATCACGACCTCCCCGCCGGCGACCTTGCCCGTGCCGTGCACGGTCAGCGGCAGCCCGTCGGTGGGGGAGTCGATGCGGACGCCGATCGCGCGCAGCGCCCCGAGCAGCGGGCCGAGCGGGCGGGTGCGGGCCCGTGGGTCGCCGTCGAAGGTGACCGGGCCGTCCGCGAGGCCGGCGACCGGCGGTACGAAACGCATCACTGTGCCGGCGAGTCCCACATCGACGTGGGCCGGTCCCGCCAGCGGACGCGGCCGCACGACCCAACGTCCCTCGTTGACGGTCGACACGTGCGGGCCCATGCCGCGCAGCCCGGCCGCCATGAGCTCGGTGTCGCGCGCGGCCAGGGGCCGCAGCAGCGTCGACGGCCCGGACGCGATCGCGCTGAGCACGAGGGCGCGCGCGGTCATCGACTTGGATCCGGGCAACTCCACGGTCCAGCCGACCGGGTCGGTCGCGGTCGGCGCCGTCCACGGCAGGGGCGCGCGGGTCGCGGTCAGGTTCGCCACCGGTACAGTCTGCCCGCCCGCGTGCGCGGGGCGTGATCGCGACCCCCATCTCCCGCTTCGCGGGACGGTCGGGCGGGTCGGGTCGGCGGGCCGGGCGCTAGCGTGGTGGGCATGTGCGGGCGGTATGCGACCACACGCAGCGCGGGGGACCTGTCGGCGCTGTTCGAGTCGCTGGACGAGACGGGCGCGCCGCTGCCCGCGGACTACAACGTCGCGCCGACCGATCCGGTCCCGATCGTGCGGCTCTCCCGGCGGGCCGAGGGCCGTGTGCTGTCGGTGGCGCGCTGGGGACTGGTGCCCCCGTGGGCGGGCGATCCGCGCGGCGCCGCGCGGATGATCAACGCCCGGGCGGAGACCGTGGCGACGAGCAGGGCGTACGGCCCGTCGTTCGCGCGTCGGCGCTGCCTCGTCCCGGCGGACGGCTGGTACGAGTGGGTGCGCGGAGCGGGAGCGGGGCGCCGGGGCTCACAGCCGTACTTCATGACGCCGCGAGACGGCGGGGTGCTCGCGTTCGCCGGGCTCTGGTCGGTCTGGGGCGGCGGTCCGCAACCGCTGCTGACCTGCAGCGTCGTGACCACCGCCGCGCTCGGTGAGCTGGCGCGGGTGCACGACCGGATGCCGCTGGCGCTGCCGCGCGAGCGGTGGGGCGACTGGCTCGCCGGTGGGGGCGAGGCGGCGGAGTTGCTGGCCGTCCCGGCCGAGGAGTTCCTCGCCGGGGTGGAAATCCGGCCGGTCGGGTCGGCGGTCGGCGACGTGCGCAACAACGGGCCACGGCTCGTCGAGGCGGTGGCGGTGGAGCCGCCTGAGGAGCCCGTCGAATTGACGCTCTTCTGATCCTCTGTGTCGTACGGGTTTGCCTGAGTTGAGCCCGAATCGTCTCGCCATCTTTTGTGCAGAATCGATGAAGGCACTTGTCTCCACTGGGGCATGTGCGATAGAACACAGCGCCGGCAGTGGGAATCGATCGCACCGGGCGAACGACGTCCATCGATCTTGTCGGTCCCACGGGGGAGGTGGGTAGATGACACGGGCGCGAATGCCACGCCCGCATGAGGTTGCCGCAGCACGTCGGGATCCGAGGTTGCTCCGGGCCCTGACCGAACGGCGCCTCGACGAAGCCTGGCGCACAAGAGGCGCCTGCCAGAGCGTGGATCCGGAGACGTTCTTCCCGGCGCCGAGCGAGCCGGCCGACTCGGCCGTGGCGCTCTGCCGGACCTGTGACGTCCAGGGGTCCTGTCTGGCATGGGCGCTCGAGGTGGGCGACTGCCATGGTGTGTGGGGCGGCACCACCCCCCGCGAACGCCGGGCGATGCTCGTCGCGTGGCGCGGTCAGGTGGAGCGTGATCCCGACGCGGTCGACGACGGCGGCCCGCCGGTGCGGGACCGGCTGCTGACGCTGGTGCCGTTGAGCTAGGGTCGGCCTGCGCACGAGCAGAATGGGCGGATGGCCCAGCAGCAGGAGATCGACACCCCGCGCGGCCCCGCCCGCGTCGACCTGGACGTCCCGTCCGGCCCGCCGACGAGCCTGCTCGTCCTCGGGCACGGCGCGGGGGGCGGGGTCGACGCGCCGGACCTGGTCGCGCTGCGGGACGCGGCGGTGACCGCCGGGGTCCTGGTCGCCCGGCTGACCCAGCCCTACCGGGTGGCGGGGCGTCGGGCGCCGGCACCCGCGGGTCAGCTCGACGAGGCCTGGTCGGGTGTCGTCACGGAGCTGCGTGGGCGGTATCCCGCGGTGCCCGCGCTCATCGTCGGCGGGCGCTCCAGCGGCGCCCGGGTGGCCTGCCGCACCGCTGCGGAGTTGGGGGCCGACGCGGTCGTCGCGCTCGCCTTCCCGCTGCATCCGCCGGGCCGCCCCGAGCGGTCCCGGGCCGGTGAACTTCCCGTCGGCGTGCCGACCCTCGTGGTCAACGGCGACCGGGATCCGTTCGGGGTTCCGCCGGGCGCCCCCGGCGTACGGGTCGAGGTCCGCGCCGGCGAGCGGCACGACCTCCGCCGCGACCCGGCGGGGGTCGCCAACGTCGTGGTCGAATGGCTGCGTGTGCATGGTTGGGCACGCTGAGTCGCGATCCGGCCGTTTCTCGTCGCCCGGCTCGTCGTTTCATCCGGTGGACGAGAGGCGTCAGCTTCTCGACCGATGAGCGGACCCCCGGTCCGTGATCGCCCTCCCAGGCCCTTTCGGTCCCGGCGGTGGTGTACGCCACCGCCGGGACCGAGGTGGATGTGCCGTCAGACGGAATGCCCCGTTGGTTATGCAGCGTTAGAACCGGCGGAAGCTACCTATGGCGAGGGGGTTGACCGGTGCCAACCGAGATACGGGGCCCGGAGCAGGACGTCCGCGAAACGCGGCGAATCCGTGAGCTCCTTGCGGCGCCCGAATGGCCGGCCGCGCAGCCGCAGCCCGCCCGGACCCGCGTGAGTGCGGGCACAGCAGACGGATCCGAATCTACGGGCCGCGCTTTCCGCGTATCCTCGGCGGGACAGTCGAGGGGGGACGAGCGGTTGACCCGACCGGAGAGTACGGACGAGCGGCGCGCGCGCTTCGAGCGTGACGCGATGCCCTTCGTTGACCAGTTGTTCGCGGCCGGCATGCGGATGACCCGCAACCCGGCCGATGCCGAAGACCTGGTCCAGGAGACCTACCTCAAGGCATATTCGGCGTTTCACCAGTTCGAAGAGGGCACCAACCTCAAGGCCTGGCTCTACCGGATCCTCACCAACACCTACATCAACTCGTACCGTCGCCGGCAGCGCCAGCCGGTGCAGGCGCCGACCGAGGAGATCACCGACTGGCAGTTGGCCGAGGCGGAGTCGCACACCTCCAGCGGGCTGCGCTCGGCCGAGACCGAGGCGCTGGACCGGCTGGCGGACAGCGACGTCAAGGACGCGCTGCAGCAGCTCCCCGAGGAGTTCCGGCTCGCCGTCTACCTGGCCGACGTCGAGGGCTTCGCGTACAAGGAGATCGCCGACATCATGGGCACGCCGATCGGCACCGTCATGTCGCGGCTGCACCGTGGTCGTCGCAACCTACGCGGGATGCTCGAGCGCTACGCTGCGGAACGGGGCTTCGCCCCGTCGAAGAGTGACGCCGCCGCAGCAAGCCGGGAGGTGTGACCGTGAGTTGCGGTAACCACCACGAGACCGATTGCCGGGAAGTCCTCGCCGAGGTCTACCTCTACCTCGACCTGGAGTGCGCCGAGGGCCGGCGTGACCTGATCAAGCACCACCTCGAGGAGTGCCGTCCCTGCTTCCGGGAGTACGGCATCGAGCAGGAGGTCAAGGCGCTCGTCGCCCGCTGCTGCGGGAGCGAACGGGCCCCCGTCGAGCTGCGTGAACGGCTGCGGGTGAAGCTCAGGGAGCTGGTTCTGGAAACCGACTCCCGTGAATATCAGACCGACGGGAACCCGACCGACTGAGCCCGGGTCCGTCCCGCGCCTCCGGGTCGGGGCGTCCCGGAGTGACCGCCATAGCCGCCAGCTGGGCCGGGGGTCACCGCCGTCGCTGAGCGCGATGAGCGGTGACCCCCGGACCCGTGCCGGAGCGCATCGGAGTCTCCTCCGGTCCGCGTCAGGAGTTGGGGCGCTTGCCGTGGTTGGCGGCGTTCTTCTTGCGGGCCTTCTTCTTGCGCGACTTCTTCGCCATGGTGACCTCCCGTTCGAGCGTAGCTCCCGGTCATCGGGAGTGACCCGATGATGTTAGTGCCTCGGCTGGCACGGGTTCCCGCGCGGCGGCGCGTCCATCCCGTACGCCTTTGCCACGCGAACGGCGTGACCATGATTGGATACCGTTCGCAGGCACACTGGGCTGACGAGGGAGGGCCGTGATGGCCGAGGAGATCCGCGCCGAGATGGTGGCGAACGTCTGGAAGGTCGTCGCCTCCGCCGGCGACCCCGTCTCCGAGGGCGACACGCTGGTGATCCTGGAGTCCATGAAGATGGAGATCCCGGTCATCGCCGAGTCCGACGGTGTCCTGCGGCAGCTCGCCGTGAACGAGGGCGACGTCGTCCAGGAGGGCGACCTGATCGCCGTCATCGAATGACCGGGGTGGTCGTGCGGCCGGCGCGGCCGCACGAGTACCCCTCGATCGCCCGGCTTACCGTCGCCGCGTACGAGGCCGACGGTCAGCTCACGGACGAGCGGAGCTACGCGCGGGTCCTCGCCGACGTGCCGGCCCGCGCCGCGGCGGGTGAGCTGCTGGCCGCCGTCGACGAGACGACCGGTGACGTGCTCGGTTCCGTGACCTTCGTGCTGCCCGGAACGCCCTACGCCGAGCTCTCCGCGCCCGGCCAGGGAGAGTTCCGGATGCTCGCGGTCGACCCCGCCTGTCAGGGTCGGGGCGCCGGCGAGGCGTTGGTGCGGAGCTGCGTCGCCCGGGCGACGGAGCTCGGCTGCCGGAGCATCATGATCTGCGCCCGCAGCTTTTCCGCGCCGGCGCACCGCCTCTACGCCCGGCTGGGGTTCGTCCGCGTCCCGGAGCGGGACTGGTCGCCCGCGCCGGGCATCGAGCTGGTCGCGCTCCGGCTGGACCTGCCGGTCGTCGCACCCGCCTGACCGGGCTCAGCTCTCGTCGACCGGTCGAGGCATCGTCAACCGGATACGGCGTGAGCCTTACGATCGTCAGCCGCGGGTGCGGCGGGCGAGCCAGCGGCGCAGGCGACCGGGGCGGCCAGCCCGGCTCCGTTGCGCCGCATGCCGTCCGTGGGCCGCGATGACCCGACGCGCCGCGACGGTCGCGGCCGGACTCAGCGCGGGCGTGACGAGCGCCAACTGGGCGAGGGACCAGGCGATCGAGATCGGCCGCCGCTGACCGACCTCGACCGCGTCCGTCAGCCGCTCGGCGACGACTTCCGCGACGTCGGCGCGTACCGACGGGTCCACCCAGGCCGCCGTCACCAGGGCGAACAACGCCGCCTCCGTGATCCAGTCCTCGACGCCCCAGACGAGCTCCACCAGCACCTGCCGCCGGGTCGAGTCCGCCCACGGCTCGTCCGTGCGGTGGTGCAGCAGCCCCAGACAGGCCCACACCTGCACGCTGCGCACCCAGAGCGCCGGGTCATGCTCGGCGAGCGTCCGACCGAGTTCGGTCGCCGGCGGCGCGGGCGGATGCACCAGCAGGCCGAGCAGGTCGTCCAGCTCCAGCGTGGCGAGTCCGACCGCGGCGTCGTACACGGCCGGTGGATGTGGCCAGGCGGGGTGGCCGAGCTGGCGGATCCGTTCGGCCGCCGTTGGCGACGGCTCGGCGACGGCGGGCACGGCGACGGTTCCCTCGTAACGCCAGAGCGCGCGTACGGCGGGGCGGCGCGGCATCCGCAGGTCGGGTTGCGGCACCGCGTCGACGGTGACGCTGATGCCGGGAAACGCCGTCGTCAGGACGCGCATCGCGCTGGGCGACTCCAGCGCGCTGACCCGTACGTTGTCGGGGTTCAGGCCGTCGGCGAGCGTCTGGCGGACGAGGTTGACCACCGATTCGCCGGCGGCCGGCAGTTGGCCGAGCCAGGGCTCCCCGTGACAGCACTCCGACAGGTCGCTGTGCTCGTGGGAGTCGTCCGGGTTGTCGCGCTGAAAGTCGGCGAGCGCCAGCAGATGCCGCAGCTCCCCGTCGCGCCGGTACCGGAGGCGATGGCCGGTGTGGACGGCGCAGTCGAAGGACGGGTCCTTGTCGAGCGCCCGGTCGACCCATTCCAGCGCCTCGTCGAGGCGGCCGTGGTCGGCGAGGGTGCCGGCGAGGTCGGCGTAGACCGACAGGTCGTCGGAGTCGTGGTCGATCGCGCGGCGTAGCGCGGCGATCGCGTCGGCGGCGCGGCCGGCGCTGCGGTAGGCGTACCCCAGCCACACCTCGGCCAGCTTCGATGGCTGTGCCTGCGCGCCGCGCGTCGCCCACCCGACGGCGAGGTCGACCTCACCGATTCGGCGGGCGAGCGCGGAGGCTGCGCCGAGGAGCAGGCCGTGGCGCGGGTACGCCGGTACGGCGTGCCGGGCCAGCGCCAGGTACGGCAGCAGCGGAGCCCGGTCGGACTCGGGCACCGGGTCGGGAATGCCCGCGCAGATCTGCATGAGGACCAGGGCCAGCTGGTCGGGGTCGACCCGGGTGGGCAGTTCGGGCTCGGCGACCCACGGCACCCCGGCCCAGTCGGCGGTCGGCGCGTGGCCGGTCGCGGCGGCGAGCAGTTCGAGGCCTTCGCCGGGGCGTCCCGCCGCGGCGAGCAGGTGGGCGCGCGCGACGACCACTCCGATGTATACGTGGTCGTCGAGGGGGAAGAGCTCGAGGCCGCCGTCGGTGCGGGCGGCGAGCCGGGCGAGGACCTCGTGCACCTCGGGCATCGTGGGGGCGTACGTGATGGCGGCGGCGACGTGGTCGGCGGCGTGCGGGTGGTCGCCTTCGTCCAGCGCCAGCCGGGCCAGCCCCAGTTCGCCCTCGGCGGACAGGCGCGAATCGTCGATTCCCTCGGACACGTCCCAGATCCTCGTTCCGTGATCGTTTCCCCTGGGTTGGGGAGCCTAAGGCACACCACGGAGGATGGTGATCCACTGCGTATTAGTGATCGAAGAATTGGCCTGGCGCTCGATAAAATGCAAGACTGAGCATGAAACGCGCGGCAATCGCGCACGACGGGGAGGTTCTGACGTGGCGCAACCCGGAGCCGGGATGGCAGCCGACATCGCCGAACAGCCCGCCGGGTTCGCGCGGATGCTCGAACCGGCGCACGCCGACGCGATCGCCGGCGTCGCGGCGGCGATCGCCCGGCGCCGCCCACGGCACGTCGTCTTCACCGCGCGCGGCACCTCCGATCACGCGGCCCTCTACGCCGCGTACCTGACCGAGATCCGGCTCGGACTCCCCGCCGGACTCGCCTCGCCCAGCGCGATCACCGTTTACGGCGCCCGACCCGACCTCTCCGACGCGCTCGTCGTCGGCGTGAGCCAGAGCGGCGGCTCACCGGACCTGGCCGAGGTGCTCCGGGTGGCGCGGACGTCGGGCGCCCTCACCGTCGCGGTGACCAACAACCCGGAGTCACCCCTCGCCGCCGCGGCCGAGCTGTCGGTCGACGTCGCCGCCGGCCACGAGCGGGCCGTCGCGGCCACCAAGACCTACACCGCCGAGCTGCTCGCCCTGCTGATGCTCGTCGAGGGCGTACGCGCGGGCGACGGCGCGCTCCCCGCCGAAGAGCTCACCGCGCTCCGCGCGCTGCCGCAGCTCGCCGCCCGTACCCTGGACGATCCGACCGCGCGGGAACTCGCGCCCCGCTACCGGTTCGCGGCCCGGATGGTCACGACCGGGCGCGGGTACGCCTACCCGACCGCGCGCGAGGCGGCGCTCAAACTGATGGAGACCTCCTACCTGCCGGCGCTGGCGTTCTCCGGCGCCGATCTGCTGCACGGACCGCTGGCCATGGCCGACCCCGACGTGCCGGTGCTCGCGCTCGTCGGCAACGGACCCGGCGGTGCGTCGATGCGCGAGGTGGTCACGAGGCTGGGGGACCGGCGGGCGGACGTGCTCGCCGTCGGCGCGGCCGCCGGCGACGTGCCGGCCGCCGCGCGCATCGCCGTCCCGGAGGTCGATGAGCGGTACGCCCCGCTGCTGGACATCCTGCCCCTGCAGCAGCTCGCCATGGCGCTGGCGTTGGCGCGCGGGGAGGACCCCGACGCGCCGCGCGGCCTGAGCAAGGTCACCAGCACGCTCTGACCGGGGCGTGGCAGGCTAGCGCTGTGTCCACGCTGCGCGATCTCGTCGAGGAGCACACCGGCCTCGGGCCGGTCGACATCGACCACCTGCACCGGCTCGCCGGTGACTGGCAACTTCTCTCCGACCTCTCCTTCGCCGACCTGCTGCTCTGGGTGCCCGTGGAGGGGGAGGAGTCGTTCCTCTGCGTGGCCCAGGTACGGCCGACGACCGCGCCGACCGCCTATCAGGACGACCAGGTCGGCCGGATCGTCGGCGGGCCCGAGGTCGGCCACCTGACGATCGCCTACAGCCAGGGGCGGATCTGGCGGGAGGGCGACCCCGTCTGGTACGGCGACACCCCCGCCCGGCACGAGGCGATCCCGGTGCGGCTGCGCGCCGCCGACGGGGAGTCCGGCGCGGTGATCGCGGTCGTCGGGCGCGACACCAACCTCTCCACCGCGCGCACCCCCAGCCAGCTCGAACTCAACTACCTCACCACCGCCGACGACCTGGCCCAGATGGTCGCCGACGGCACGTTCCCGCCACCGCGCCACCCCGGCGAGACCACCTCCGCGCCCCGCGTCGGCGACGGCCTGGTGCGGCTCGACGCCGGCGGCAAGGTCACGTACGCGAGTCCCAACGCCCAGTCGGCGTTCCGCCGGCTCGGCTTCGCCTCGCACCTGGTCGGCGAGGACCTCCCGGAGCTGACCCGGCGGCTCGCCGACGACCCGCTCGAAGGCACCGACGCAGCCAACCGGGTGCTCGCCGCGCTGCGCGGTGAGGCGCCGGCCCGCAAGGAGGTCGAGGCCCGCGGCGCGATCATGCTGGCCAGGGCGCTGCCGCTGATGCCCGCCGGCGTGCCCATCGGCGCGCTGGTCCTGGTCCGCGACATCACCGAGGTACGCCGTCGGGACCGGGCCCTGATCACCAAGGACGCCACCATCCGGGAGATCCACCACCGGGTCAAGAACAACCTGCAGACCGTTGCCGCGCTGCTGCGCCTGCAGGCCCGCCGGGTCGGCCAGCCCGCGGCGAAGGCCGCGCTCGAGGAGTCCGTACGCCGGGTCGCCTCGATCGCGTTGGTGCACGAGACCCTCTCGATGTCCAGCGACGAGGCGGTGGAGTTCGACGGAATCGTGGATCGCGTCGCGACCGCCGCCATGGAGGTGGCGACCACCGAGTCGACCGTGACGGTGCGCCGGCAGGGGACGTTCGGGGTACTGCCGGCCGAGATAGCGACTTCGCTGGTGATGGTCCTCAATGAGCTCCTGCTCAACGCGGTCGAGCACGGCTTCCCATCCCCCGGTGAACCGGACGGTGCGGGTGCGCCGGCCGAGGTCGTCGTCTCGGTGCACCGCTTCCGCAAGCAACTGCACGTCACGGTCGCCGACAACGGGCAGGGGCTGCCGCCGGAGTTCGACGCGGAGAGCAACGGACGGCTCGGGTTGCAGATCGTCCGCGCGCTGGCCACCGGTGAGCTGCGGGGCACGATCGAGCTGCGCAACCGGGCCGAGGGGGGCACCGAAGCGGTGCTCGTCGTGCCGCTCGGCAAGCGGTGAGTCCGGCGCCGCGGCGTCGGGAAAGCTAGCGGCGGGTCAGCAGGGCCACGGTGAGGCCCGGCACGGGCCAGACCCGGTCCACGGTGAACGCGTCCCGCAGGGCGGTGAGCTTGGGCCGCGCCATCCCCTGCAGTGGGTCCCTCCTGTCTCCCACGGTCAACACCCAGACCCGGTCGGCCCCGGCCAGACAGCGCGCCGGCTCGGCGCACTCGCTGGCCCAGAGGCTGGCCCGCTGCGTCTGGCTCCGCGTGGCGAGCACGTCGCGCGGGCGGTCGTCGCCGAGGTGGTAGGCGACAGCGGTGTCGAGGAAGGCCCAGCCGGTGCGGGACCCGTAGACGATGGTGTCGCCCGGCCGCTGGTGGGCGCCGATGATGCGCGCCGCCGCCGAATACTCGCGCGGCGCCGACCGCGGCCACTCGTGCGTGCGTCGGAGTCCGGCCTGGGCCGGGGCGCCGAACACGCAGACCGCGAGCACGATCAGCATGGCTGCCCGGAGTTGGATGGTGGCGAGCGCGGCGGCGGCCAACAGACAGATCATCGGCACGGTGAAGACCAGATAGCGCGGCACGAAGATCTGCATCGCCATTCCGGCGAGGAAGAGCAGCGCCGTGGGGAGCAGAGCCGACATCCCCAGCAGGTGCGCCCAGCGGTTCCGCAGGGCCCAGCCGAGCGCGGCCAGTCCCAGCACCATGCCGCCGACCGCCGCGGACTGGAAGATGCCGCCGGGCAGGTCCGGCAGGGCCGAGAGCCGCGACCGCGACACCCATTCCAACTGCTGCCCCTGCTGCGTCACACCGAGCACCAGCAGCGGCGTCAGCGCCAGACCGGCCGTGGTCACGGCGGGCACCCAGCGCAGCACCCGCCGGTCCGCGTTTCGCCGCCACACGAGCAGCACGGCCACCGCGTGACCGGCGACGAGGGTGACCGCGACCAGGTGGGCGAGGCCCAGCGCGGTGACCGCCGCCCCGTAACCCAGCCACCGCCGCCACGACGGCCGGTCGAGGGCGCGGACGAGCAGCAGCGTGGCGACCACGGCGAGCAGCGTCGCGAAGGCGTACGACCGGGCCTCCTGCGCGTACCGGGAGGTGGTCGGGAGCACCGCGAAGAGCAGCCCCGCGATCAGTGCGACGCGGTTGCCGAAGAGCCGCGCGCCGAGCCGGGCGGTGAGGGCCGCGGCCGCGGTCATGCACAGGATCCCGGGCGCCCGAAGGGCGACGATCGAGTCACCGAAGAGTGCGGTCCACCCGTGCATGAAGAGGTAGTACGGCGCGGAGACGGCGTCGATGTTTCCGACCAGCCGCAGCAGTTCGTCGGCGGGGCGGCTCGCCGCACTCCACGTCGCCAACTCGTCCCGCCACAGCTCGGCGTCGTCCGCCCGGAACGCGGTGACCAGGAGGGTCAGCAGCGCCGGCCAGAGCCACACCGTCCGGCCGAGTCGGCGCGCGAGGTGGGCAGCGGTCGACCGCCGGGGAGTCGGCGGGCGCGTCGGGGTGGCCGCGGCGGGCACCGTCCGCACCGCGCGTCGACGCAGATTGATGGTCGATTTCAATGTCATGGCAGGTACTCGTCCCCGAGGTCGCGGCGTTGTGGGACCTGTCCCGCCGGCGCGACGTCGCCACGTGAAGCACACCACACACAGACCGCCTGATGGGACGTCATTCACGCATCGCTGGCCGCTCCTGCGACGGTATGGCAACATGCTGTTCATGACCGCTGCCGTTGACCGCCGCTTCGTGGTTCGCCGCCACGTCGACTACGGCCGCGTCCGCAGCGCGATCTGTCCGGCCTGCTGACGGCCGCCCGCCGAGCTTCTCGTTCCGGGCGCGCAGCGCGCCGGCCTTCCTTGACACAGTCGTCGCTGGCCCCGTATCCGGGGTGGCCGTAGCGCTCGCGCGTCGCCCCCGCCGCACCCAGCAGACATACGGAGGACGCCGACATGGCGGTCAACAGCACGCCGGCCACACCGGTACGTCGTCGCCGAGGTGAAGGGCAATGGGCGCTCGGGCACCGTGAGCCGCTCAACCCGAACGAGCGCAACAAGAAGGACGACGATCCGCTCAACGTCCGGGCGCGCATCGAGAACATCTACGCCAAGGGCGGCTTCGCCTCGATCGACCCCGCCGACCTGCGGGGTCGGTTCCGCTGGTGGGGCCTCTACACCCAGCGCAAGGCGGGCATCGACGGCGGACGCACGGCCGTGCTCGAGCCACACGAGCTCGAAGACGAATACTTCATGCTCCGCGTCCGGGTCGACGGCGGCCAGCTCAGCCTCGAGCAGTTGCGCACGATCGCCGAGATCTCCCGCCGCTACGCCCGCGACACCGCCGACATCACCGACCGGCAGAACATCCAACTTCACTGGGTTCGGGTCGAGGACATGCCCGAGATCTGGCGGCAGCTCGAGGCGGTCGGGCTGCAGACCACCGAGGCGTGCGGCGACTGCCCCCGGGTCGTGCTCGGCAGTCCGGTCGCCGGCATCGCCGCCGACGAGAAGCTCGATCCGACGCCGGCGATCGACGAGATCATCAACCGCTATGTGGGGAACAAGGAGTTCTCCAACCTGCCCCGCAAGTTCAAGACCTCGGTCTCCTGGCTCGCCGACACCCCGTACGAGGTGAACGACATCTCGTTCCTCGGGGTGGACCACCCCGATCACGGACCGGGCTTCGACCTGTGGGTCGGCGGCGGCCTCTCCACCAACCCGATGCTCGCCAAGCGGCTCGGCGTCTGGGTGCCGCTCCAGGAGATCCCCGACGTCTGGGCGGGCGTCGTCGGCATCTTCCGCGACTACGGCTACCGCCGGCTGCGGCACCGCGCGCGGCTGAAGTTCCTGCTGGCGGACTGGGGCGTGGAGAGGTTCCGCGAGGTCCTGGAGAAGGACTACCTGGGCCGGGCGCTCCTCGACGGTCCCGCGCCGCAGCTGCCGGAGAAGCCGGTCGACCACATCGGCGTGCACGAGCAGCGCGACGGGCGGTTCTACGTCGGGGCCGCGCCGGTCGTCGGGCGGGTCTCGGGCACGCAGCTCGCTCAGCTCGCCGACACCGTCGCCGCGCACGGCAGCAACCGGATCAGCCTCACGCCCTACCAGAAACTGCTCGTCCTCGACGTCGCCGGCGACCGGGTCGAGTCGCTGGTCACCGCCCTTCGCGGCATCGGCCTGGAGGCCCGGCCCTCGACCTGGCGGCGGTCGACGATGGCCTGCACCGGCATCGAATACTGCAAGCTCGCCATCGTCGAGACGAAGAAGCGCGGCGAGGAGCTGGTCGCCCGGCTGGAGGAGCGACTGCGCGACTTCGACGCCGACCTCTCCATCCACATCAACGGCTGCCCCAACGCCTGTGCCCGCACCCAGGTCGCCGACATCGGCCTGAAGGGTCAGCTCGTGGTCGGACCGGACGGCCGCCAGGTCGAGGGCTTCCAGGTGCACCTCGGCGGCGGGCTCGGCATGGCCCAAGGGCAGACCGCCGGCTTCGGCCGCAAGGTGCGCGGCCTCAAGACCACTGCGCAAGAGCTTCCCGACTACGTGGAACGGGTGGCCCGCCACTACCTGGCCGGGCGCACGGAGGGCGAGACGTTCGCCCAGTGGGTCATCAGAGTCGACGAGGAGGAACTGCGATGAGCGAGCGTAGCGAGCGAATCGGCAGGCTCAGCGCCTTAGCGCCTCATGGCGGCCGCGAGCGGAGCGAGGGGGCGTCATGAGCAGCGAGAACCGAGCGGCTCCTCTGTACTGCCCCTACTGCGGGGAGGAAGACCTGCGGCCGAACGAGGAGTCGCACGGCGCCTGGGAGTGCCACGCGTGCGCCCGGGTCTTCGTCGTGAAGTTCACCGGCCTGCTCAACCGGGCGGTGGGTCGGTGAGCGCGAGGAGTGAGCTTGCGGCAGTCCCGCCGCTTCCGGCCGCTGAGGCATGGGCAGTCGCGAACGTGGGGAGGCACGGATGAGTCCCGTCTCGGCCGTCAACCTGGGCCTGGTGACCCTCGGCGGACCGGCAGCCACCGATCCCGCGCGGCGTGACCCGCAGGAGCTCAAGGCGCTGGCCGACGAGGCCGGGCGTGAGCTGGAGGGCGCCCCGGCCGAGGAGATCGCGCGATGGGGTGCGCAGACGTTCGGCGACCGCTTCTGCGTGACCAGTTCGATGGCGGATGCCGTCCTCGCCCACATCGTGTCGCGGGTGGCGCCCGGCGTCGACGTCGTCTTCCTCGACACCGGCCTGCACTTCCCGGAGACGCTGAGGGTCCGCGACACGGTCGCGCGCACGCTGACGGTCAACGTCCGGTCGATCCGGCCGCGGCTCACCGTCGGGCAGCAGGACGGCGAGTACGGCCCGCGGCTGTTCAACAAGGCGCCCGACGAGTGCTGCGCGCTGCGTAAGGTCGAGCCGTTGGAGCGGGCCCTCGGCGACTACGACGCGTGGGCCGCGGGCCTGCGCCGCGACGAGTCGCCGACGCGGGCCAACACGCCCGTGGTGCAGTTCGACGCCCGGCGCGGCAAGGTGAAGGTCAATCCGATCGCGGCCTGGACCCAGGCCGACGTCGACGCCTACATCTCCCGCTGGAACGTGCCGGTCAACGAGCTGTTCAAGCAGGGCTACACCTCGATCGGCTGCTGGCCGTGCACCCGCCGCACGAAGGCCGGTGAGGACGCCCGGGCCGGCCGTTGGGCGATGTTCGAGAAGACCGAGTGTGGCCTGCACGTATGAGTGACAGGGACGGTGTCCGCGCCGGCTCGCCGCTCGGCGAGGCGGCGCGGGCGCGTACCCCGATCGTGCTCGTCGCGCATGGCAGCCGGGATCCCCGAGCCGCCGCCGCGACCCGTGCCCTGGTCCGGGCGGTCGCCGCGGCGCGCCCCGGCGTGGAGGTCCGTGCCTCGTACCTGGACCACACCCTGCCCCGTCCCGCCCAGGTGCTCGGAGCCCTCGAGTCGGCCGGTCACCAGCGGGCGACGCTGGTGCCGCTGCTGCTGACCGAGGCGTTTCACGGCCGGGTCGACATTCCGGGCGCGGTCGCCGCCGCGCGGGCGGACGGGCTGCGGATGCCGGTCGTGGTCAGTGACGTCCTGGGGCCGCGGGTCGGCGGCGAGGTTGACGCGCTGCTCCTGGCCGGGCTGCGCCGGCGGTTGTGCGCGGCGGGGGCGGGGTTCGACGCGGTGGTGCTGGCGGCGGCGGGGACGCGGGATCCGGCTGCCCGCCGTACGGTCGAACACGCTGCGGCGGCGCTCGGCGCGTCGCTCGGGCTGCCCTGCCGGGTCGCGTACGCATCCGCGGCCCCGCCGACCGCCGGTGAGGCGGTCGCTGAGTTGCGGAGGCGCGGTGCCCGGCGGGTCGGCATGGCGACCTACTTCCTGGCGCCCGGGCTGCTCTACGAGGCCGCCGCGGCCTCGGCCCGCGCGGCGGGCGCGGTCGCCGTCGCGGATCCGCTGGAGGGGGCGCCGGAAATCGCCGAACTGGTGCTCGCGCGGGTGGCGGCGACGGAACCCTGGGTGACCGTGTCCCGGGCCGCCTGACGCGCCCCGGCGGACCCCTGACGCGCCCCGTGCCGGTCACCGGCTCGGACACAGAGAGTGATCACCGATCGGGTGAACGAATTCGGTGATCGACGCGTCATTCTTCCGGTCCGGGAACGCAGAAACGCCCTGGAGAAACCCCAGGGCGTTCCGTGCGTGTGTGAATCGTCAGGCAGAGTGAGCGCGCAGGACCCGCAGGCCGCCGCGGCGCTTGACGGCGCGCCGCTCCTCTTCGCTCATCCCGCCCCAGACGCCGGCGTCCTGACCAGACTCCAGTGCCCACTGCAGGCACCCGTCGGTCACGGAGCAGCGCCGGCAGACATTCTTGGCCTGCTCGACCTGCAGGAGCGCGGGGCCGGAGGTCCCGATCGGGAAGAACAGCTCCGGGTCCTCGTCGCGGCAGGCAGCATCGTGGCGCCAGTCCATGGCGGCAACACTCCTCATTCTGGATCGGTGGCAGTGAATGCTTCGAACTTCTATATGCGTCCGCGACGCCAGTCGCGACGGTGTGCATCTGTCGCGTAGGCAGCGCGTGAGCAGGCTGGTGAAGCCAGTGGAAAACTGTCTGGAGCCCTTTACTAAAGAACTGTCCAGGCAGCATGCCGGTTACTCGGTTCGCTTGTGAATACTTTCACGAACTCACCCGATGTCAAGAGTGGTGCTGGGAAAAAATTCGCTCCGTGAGCAAGCTCACGACCTATTTGTCTGTTTTCTAGCGCTCGCTGGCACCCTGTGTACGACAGTCAAGAATCAATGTAGTACGGTCCCGCCGACATTGCTGCCTTTTCCGGCATGTGTCCCCCGAGTGGCTGGTCACTCTACGCAGTCTTGCGCGTCAGCAGATGACCCGCAACGCGTGGGACACGGAAGTGAACCGGACCTTCTGCCGCTCACCAAGGTAGTCACCATCGAGCTGAAACGCTTGCGGGCGGGACGCCACCAGCGTGAACTCCGCTACATCATGGAGCCGCAGCACCTGCCGTCCACGCGGGTTGGGACTGCCGGAAAGGATCTGCGTCACGGTGCGGGTGGTGCTCGGCACATGGAGCTGTCGCAGCCCCATCACATCGAGCCCGAGATCGAAGGACGCGTCGGGATTGGGGTTGACCGGCCGACTCCCGAGATAGGTCCACGGGGCGGTGTTCTGGATGATCACCGTCGCCAACTCGACCTCGTCGGGTTCGTCCGGCCGCTCCAACCTGATCGCCGGATGTCGCCGGTTCATGCCGACGAAGTAGTGGCTGACCGCCGAGCGGAGATAGAGGGCCGGCGTGGAGACGCGGCCCCGGAGCCGGGCGCGCTCCACCTCGCGGATCACCGCGGCGTCCAGGCCGAACCCCGCACAGAACGTGAAGTACCGCTCATCCGCGCGCCCCAGGCCGATCGTGCGGAACCGGCCGACCCGCAGACCCTCGAGGATCATGCTCGTTCCCTCGGCCCACTCCCGCGGCAGGCCGAGCGCGCGCGCGAAGACGTTGGTGGAGCCGCCGGGCACCACCGCCAGTGCCGGCAGTCGTTCGGCCGGCGGCTGCGCCAGGTCGACGGTGGGCGGCACGGACGTCATCAGGCCATTGACCGCCTCGTTGACCGTGCCGTCGCCGCCCAGCGTGACCACGAGGTCGATACCCGCCTCCGCGGCTTCGCGGGCCAGCGACACCGCGTGCCCGCGCCGCCGGGTGTACTCCACCGTCAGATCGACCTCGCTGCGCAGCGCCCGGACCAGGACGTCGCGGCTACGTTCGCTGGTGGTGGTGGCTTTGGGGTTGACCACCAGGAGGGCCCGCATGGCGGCACTGTACTCCGCGGCCGCAGGTATCGTTGTCGCCCGTGACCATCGACGCCGACGTTCCGCCCGCCCCGCTGCGCTGGGCGATCTGGCTGCTCACCGCGGAGGCGGCGGCTCTGGGAGTGGTCGCGGCCTTCCTGGTGTACGAGGACCTCACCGCCCGGGCGCACGATGTCGTGTCGGCGCTCTTCGTCACCGGATTCGCCGTCGGCGGCGCCGTCGTTCTCGCACTGCTTGCCCGCGCGCTAGGGCGGCGTCGGGCCGGGGCCCGCGCGCCGGCGATCGTGCTGCAGTTGATGCTGCTCCCCGTCGGCTACTACATGATCGTGGGCGGCCTGGCCTGGCTCGGCGCCCCTCTCATCGTGCTTGGCCTGGCGGTCTGCGCAATGCTGGTCAGTCCGCAGGCCACCAGGGCGCTCGGACTCGGCTGAGCGCGTCTGCGACAGGCGTTGCGCCGCGCCGGGCGCCTGGTGTGCTTCGTGCGTCGGCCGGCCTAGGCTGTGACGCGTGACTGTCCAGCAGGCGGTGCGCCCGCCGGCCTATCAGGTCCTCGCTGACGAGATCCGCGCTCAGATCACCTCCGGTCGTCTCAGACCGGGCGAGCGGTTGCCGACCGAGCCGCAGCTCTGCGCCCAGTCGGGCGTCAGCCGCAGCACGGTACGGGAAGCGCTTCGACTGCTGGCCAGCCAGCACCTCATCATCACCACCCGGGGAGTGACCGGCGGCAGCTTCGTGGCGCAACCGAGCGCCGACAAGCTCTCCGACTCGCTGACGACCGGCATGAGCCTGCTCCTCTCGACCGCGACCGTGGACATGTCGGAGATCGTGGAGGTGTGGGCGATGCTGGAAGGGCCGGCGGTCGCTCTCGCCGCGGCCCGCCGTACCGAGCACGACCTCAAGCAGTTGGGCGACGCGCTCTTCGACCCGGCGAGCGATTCGGTGGAGACGATGCTCGAGGCGCAGCGCGCCTTCCATCGGGCGCTCGCGGTGGCGACCAGCAATCCGCTCTACGAGCTGCTGACCCGACCGCTGTACCAGCTGTCGAACGAGTGGGAGCTCGGCGCGGTCGCGCCGGCGCGGTTCTGGCAGCGGGTCGACGCCGAGCACCGGGAGATGCTGCGGTGTGTGGCGGCGCGGGACAGCGCCGGCGCGGCCCGGGCCGCGCGGGTGCACGTGGATTTCATCGGCGAGACGCACGCCGCGCTCTGATCCGCAGGTGATGCCGGCGGGCGCGGCGGGCCGAGTCCTCAGCCGGCCGTGGCGCGCCGGGTGAGCAGCCGAATGGTAGCGCGGTCGCCGGTCGCCGTCGCGGACGCGGCGGTGGTCAACGCGGTCAGCACCTTCCAGGCGAACGAGGATTCGGCGGGGAGCCGCGCGCCCGACACGGTCGGCACGGTCACCTCGACCGTGAGCTCGGCATTGGTGACCGCGAACCGGCACTCGAGTTCGGCGCCGCGCGTGGTGATGGCGAGGAGCATCGCGCACGCCTCGTCAACGGCGATGCGGAGGTCCTCGATCTCGTCGAGCGCGAAGTGCAGGCGGGCCGCCAGGCCCGCGGTCGCCGTGCGCAGGACGCTGAGGTAGCCACCGTCCGCGGGCACGGTGAGGAGCACGACGTCGTCCTCGACCGTCGGTTGCGGCTGCGCTGTCAGCTGGCTCACCGGTGCCACCCCCCGTTCGGCGACTCTACCGGTCGGCGGCGGGCTGCGCGGAGCGGCGCAGCGCCAGGTCGTGCAGGGCGGGCCCGGTCAGTCGGTAGGGGACCCACTCGTCCATGGCTGTCGCCCCGATCGCATGGTAGAAGTCGCGGGCGGGATTCCAGTGCAGGACCCACCATTCGAGCCTCGGGTAGCCGCGCTCGACGCAGATCTCGGCCAGGGTGGAGAGGAGCAGCCGCCCCAGCCCGGTGCCGCGCGCCGCCGGGCGTACGTAGAGGTCTTCCAGGTAGATGCCGTGGACGCCTTCCCACGTGGAGAAGTTGAGGAACCACAGGGCGAAGCCCAGCGGCTCGTCGTCGGCGTCCACCCCGACATGGCCGAAGAGCGCCGGCTGCGCGCCGAAGAGGGCGGCCCGCAACTGCTCCTCGGTGAGGTGGCACTGCTCGGGCGCCCGCTCGTATTCGGCAAGCTCGTGCACCATCGCGACGATGGCCGGCACGTCCGAGGGACGCGCCGGCCGAATCATCGGTGCGGTTTGCGGAAGGCTCACGCCTGCTTGGTCTCCCAGAAGATCTTCGAGATCTCGTCGATCTTCTGCAGCAGCTCGTCGGCCTTGGCCGGGTCGGTCGACGCCTTGGCGCCGCCGCCACCGCCGGCGATCTTGGTCGCCTCGTTGAAGAGTTGGTGCAGGTGGGGGTACTTCTCGAAGTGCGGCGGCTTGAAGTAGTCGGTCCAGAGCACCCAGAGGTGGTGCTTGACCAACTCGGCGCGCTGCTCCTTGATGATCAGAGCGCGCGTCCGGAACTCTGGGTCGGTGTTGGCCTGGTACTTCTCGCAGATCGCCTTGACCGACTCGGCCTCGATCCGAGCCTGCGCCGGGTCGTAGACCCCACAGGGCAGGTCGCAGTGGGCGCTGACAACGGTGCGGGGAGTAAACATGCTGGGAAGTCGCATCAGGACCCTCCATGGGTTGCGATCTCGCCGGCGACAGGTGCCGACGCTCAAGGGTGGAATGATCCTCCCTGTCGACCTTATCGCGGATCGGTGTGTCTGGCCCGGGGGAGGTGGGAAAGTGCCGCGACCGGTGTTTGCCGTACTCGTCCGCGGCCCGTCCATGGCGCCGACGCTGCGTCACGGGGACGCGTTGCTGGTGCGACGCGGTGGCCGCCCGGTGCGGCCCGGCGACGTCGTGGTGGCGTCCTTCCGGTCGCGCCCGGAGTTGCTGGTGGTGAAACGCGCGGTCCGCGCGCAGGACGGCGGTTGGTGGGTACGCGGCGACAATGACCTGGTCACCGACGACTCCCGGGCGTACGGGGTGGCGGACGTGGTCGGGCGGGTCCTGGTCCGCTACTGGCCGCGCCCGCAACGCATCGGTTACCGTCCGGTATGACCCTGCTCACCGGCGCCCTTACGCACTGACACTATGCTCGGGCGTCGTACCCGGGTGACCCCCGTGCCGCACCGCCGACCGTCGCTCACCATGCGACCCGCTGGCGGGCCATCACTGCTCGATGTCCCTGGAGTCACCATGTCATCGTCTACTGTGGATCCCTCTGATCCGGTCTTCGCACTGCACCGTGGCGGCAAGATGGCGATTGCCTCGACCGTCCCGCTGACCAGTCGCGAGGATCTCTCCCTCGCCTACACGCCGGGCGTAGCCCGGGTCTGCGAAGCGATCGCGGCCGACCCGGCGCTGGTAGACGACTACACCTGGGTGTCGCACACGGTGGCCGTGGTCACCGATGGTTCGGCCGTGCTCGGCCTGGGCAACATCGGGCCGCGCGGCGCAATGCCGGTCATGGAGGGCAAGGCCGTCCTGTTCAAGCAGTTCGGCGGCGTCGACGCGGTCCCGATCTGCCTGGACACCCAGGACGTGGACGAGATCATCTCCGTGGTGACCGCGTTGGCGCCCTCGTTCGGTGGCATCAACCTGGAGGACATCAGCGCCCCCCGCTGCTTCGAGATCGAGCGGCGGCTCGACGAGGCGCTCCCCATCCCGGTCTTCCACGACGACCAGCACGGCACCGCGATCGTGGTGCTCGCCGCGCTGCGCAACGCCGCGACGCTGCTCGACCGCAAGCTCGCCGACCTGCGCGTGGTGGTCAGCGGGGCGGGCGCGGCCGGCATCGCGGTCACCAAGATGCTGATCGCCGGTGGCGTCAACCCCGGCGAGACATTGGTCTGCGACTCCCGCGGCGTGATCCACCGGGACCGCGCCGACCTGACCCCGACCAAGGCCGAGCTGGCGTCGGTCACCAACGCGGCCGGCCGTACGGGTGGGATCGAGGCCGCGCTGGTCGGCGCCGACGTGCTCATCGGGGTCTCCGGCGGCTCGATAAGCGAGGCGGCGGTCGCCGGCATGGCGCCGGGCGGCATCGTGTTCGCGCTGGCCAACCCGACCCCCGAGGTGCATCCGGACGTGGCCGTCCGGCACGCCGCGGTCGTGGCCACCGGGCGCAGCGACTTCCCCAACCAGATCAACAACGTGCTGGCGTTTCCCGGTGTCTTCCGGGGTGCGCTCGACGCACGGGCGACCCGGATCACCGAGGGGATGAAGGTGGCGGCGGCCGACGCGATCGCCGGCGTCGTCGCCGACGCGCTGCAGGCCGACGCCATCGTGCCGTCCCCGCTCGACCCGCGGGTGGCGCCCGCGGTGTCCGCCGCGGTCGCCGAAGCCGCGCGTCGCGACGGTGTGGCGCGAGCCTGACGTTCGATCGCTTCCGCGGGCTGCCCGGCGCCATCGGGCAGCCCGCGGACGTGAATTTTTCCACCGGGCCAGTCCGGCCGCGGACTGCTAGCGTGCGGATCATGCGTGCTGCCTTCGCCTCCGCGTTCAACGATGACAACCCGCTCGCCGCGCTGACCGTCGGTGACCGACCGGAGCCGGAGCGGCCCGACAGCGACTGGGTGACCGTCGACGTGCGGGCCAGCTCGCTCAACCACCACGATCTGTGGTCGCTGCGGGGCGTCGGTCTCACCCAGCAGCAGCTGCCGATGATCCTCGGCTGCGACGCGGCGGGCGTCGACCCCGCGGGCAACGAGGTCGTGGTCTACCCGATCGTGCTCGACCACGACGACCCGCGCGGCGCCTCGATCCTCTCCGAGCACTACCAGGGCACGCTCGCCGAACGCGTCGCCGTGCCGCGCGGCAACCTGCTGCCGAAGCCGGCCGAGCTGTCGTTCACGGACGCCGCCTGCCTGCCCACCGCCTGGCTGACCGCCTACCGGATGCTCACGACGAAGGGCCGGGTCCACGAGGGCGAGAGCGTGCTCGTCCAGGGCGCGGGCGGCGGGGTGGCCACCGCCGCGGTGGTGCTCGCCGTCGCACTCGGCAAGCGCGTCTACGCCACCAGCCGCGACGCCGCCAAGCGTGAGCGGATCGCCGAGCTGGGCGCGACCGCGCTGGAGCCCGGCGTCCGGCTGCCGGAACGGGTCGACGTGGTGATCGAGACCGTCGGTGCCGCCACCTTCGACCACTCGCTGAAGTCGTCCGCGCCGGGCGCCCGGATCGTCGTCTCCGGCGCCACCGCCGGCCACGAGCCGAAGGTCAACCTGCGCCGCGTCTTCGCCATGCAGCTGGAGATCGTCGGCACGTCGATGGGCACCCCCGTCGAGCTCGCCGCTCTGCTGCAGCTCTGCGCCGAACAGGACATCCGGCCCGTCGTCGACAGCGTCCACGGCTTCTCCGCGGTCGACCAGGCGTTCGCCCGGCTGCACTCCGGGGACGTCTTCGGCAAGGTGGTCGTCGACCACACCCGCTGACGCGCCCTACAGCCGGTTGTCGAGCACGGCGAGGCCGTCCCGGGTGGCCTCGCCGGGAAGACGCCGTTTCGCGGCCGGGTCGCCGTAGAGGGTCCAGCGCAGAAATTCGACCGTCGTGTCAGCCACGACGGTGAAGGCGCGGTCTCCGGAGCGGAGCAGGGATCCGCCGTGGTCGCCCTCCGGCAGGCTGAGCATCGCCTTGGGCCACGGAACCTTGTCGTACGCCGCCTTGCCCGCGGCGTACGACACGATGTCGTCGAGGCGACCGTGGACGAAGAGCTGCGGAGCGCTGGTGCCGCTGAAGGCCGTACCGACGCCGAGGGCGCTGCCGGCGAGCACGATGCCGGCGACCAGCCGCGGATCCCGCCCGGCGGTGAAGAGGCCGACGGTGGTGATCCCGCCGGCCGAGTGGCCGGCGGCGGCGACCCGCCCGACGTCGAGATGACCACGGAGGGGATCGCCCGCCCTGCCGTCGAGGGCGAGGAGCGCGGTGAGCACCTGCGACGCGTCGGCGGGTTGGTTGATCACGTCGAACACGTCGAACCGGGGAACGTCCCGGCTGGTGTGCGGGTACGCCGGAGCGGCGACGACGAACCCGGCGGCGGCCCAGGTGGCGAGCAGCGGCGCGTAATCCTGGGGGCGGCCGGAGAGACCGTGGCTGAAGAGAACGACCGGAAAACGGCCCGCCGCGACGCCCGCATCCGGCCGGGGAGCGCCGCCGGCGGTGCCACGCGCCGGATACCAGACGGTCACCGGCAGCGGCCGGTCCTCGCCCCGATGCAGAGCGAGCTGCCGGGTTCCGACGGCGGACCTGACCGTCGGCGCGGGCCGGGCGGGCGGTTGTGTCGGCGTCGCGCGGTCGGCACCGGCGACCGGGGACGTCACCGTCGGGGCGGCCGCCGGCCGTGATTCGTTCTGCCGGTCTGAGCAGGCTCCCAGGCCGCCGCTCAGCAGGACGGCGGCGAGCAGGGTGGCGAGGGGTGCGCGACGCATGGGCTCGATTGTGCCGCGCCCGCGGCGCGAGGACTCCCGTACCCCGTGTCGTCAGCCCGTGATGGCCGCCCGGAGCCGGGCGATGTCCACCCGGTCCTTGGTCCGTACGGGCCGCTCCGGCATCCAGACCGGGTACATCTCCTTCAGTTCGATCTGGACGTGCGGGCTGATGACGGGACACGTCACGTCCCCGAGCCGCCCGACCCAGCCGGAAAGCATCCCGGCGGGGTACGCCGTGCCGCGCCACGGTCCGCCGGCGACAACGGGTTCTCCCGTCGCGTCCCGGCTCAGCAGCGCGAAGCTGAGCTCGACGCCGTCCTTCACGAGGTCCCGTTGCTGCTCCGGCGGGGGTCCGGGATCGTCGGCGTAGCCGCGGCCGCGCAGGAGGGCGGTGAGCGCGTCGGCGTCGGCCGCCCAGCAGAACCAGTCCACGTCGCGGTGCGGTCGGGTCACCTCGCCGAGGAGCAAGTCCATCGCCCAGCCGCCGCGTAGCCACACCTCGATGTTGGATCCCGCAGCCAGTTGCGTCACCTCGACGATGATCCGCAGTTGCCGCGTGGTCGAGCCGTCCGTCATTGGACCGAGCGTAGGAGGCAGCGGGTACGGGGGCATCCGCTTTCGGCGCTCAGATCCGTCCCTCCCAGCGGGTGACGCCGGGGCGTTGCGCGTCGGCGGGGAGGCGCCCGCGGGCGGTGGCGTCGCCGTAGAGCGTCCAGCGCAGGAAGTCGGTCATGGTGGCCATGATCTGGTCGAAGCCGGGCTGCCCCGGGCCCATGTACTCGCCGTGCCGCTGCCCGGGCAGTGTGAGAAAGCCCTTCGGCCAGGGCGTCCGGTCGTACGCCGACCGCGCGGTCGCCAGCTTCACGGTCGGATCGGCCCCACCGTGCACGAACAACATGGCGGCCGGGGGTCCGCCGAAGGTGTCCCGCATGCCGCCGGCGATCACGATGCCGCCGCGCAGCCGGGCGGAGTGACCGCGGGTGAACATGCCGGCGGTGGTGTAGCCGCCCGCCGAATGGCCGGCCGCGGCGACCCGTGCCGTGTCGAGGCGCCCGGCGAACAGATCTCCGGGGACGTCGTTGAGGACCCTCACCTGGTTGATGACATGCCACGCGTCGGCGGGCTGATTGCGGACGTCGCCACGATCGAAGCGGGCGGTCCGCAGGTTGGTGTACGGGTAGGCGGGCGCCACCACGACGAATCCGGCCGCCGCCCAGCGCGTCGTCAACGCGGCGTGATGGGCGGGCATGCTGTGCAGACCGTGGCTGTAGAGCACGATGGGAAACCGGCCGTCCGCGAGGGGGACGTTGCGGCGCGGTGCGTCGCCGGCCGACCCGGAGGCGGCCGGGTACCAGGCGATGGTCGGCAGCGGGCGGGCGGTGCCGCGTCCGAAGGTGAGCGTACGCACGCCGACGGCGTACGCCTGCTGCGGCGCGGCTGCGGCGCGGGGCGCCGGAACCGGTGCGGCGATCGCCTGCCCGCATGCGGTGAGCGCGACCGGCATCAGCAGGGCGATCACCCCAGTTACCAGCCGCTTCATGCTCACTTGATCGACAGTAGACGGACAGCCGCCGTTCGAGGCCAGCTTTCCGGTCCTCCTGCGGCGACCGCGCGGTTGGTGTTATGTGCTCAAGCGGCCGAATTCGGCGCGCCCGCACCCGTCCAGCCTGACGGCCTGCGTGGCCGCCGCGCTGGGGTGGCCCCTGCGGGCGGGTACGGCCAACCCGACTTCGCTAGGGTCTTCGGCATGTCTGACGAGTATCTCGATCCGAGCGGCAGTACCGAAGCGTTCCGTGCGTTCCAGACGACGGAGCCGGCGGCAGTGGCGGAAGAGGCGGCGTCGAAGTTGCCTCTGGTCATCGGCGCGGGTGTCGTCGCGCTGGCCGTGATCGGGCTGGCCGCCTGGCTCGCGCTGGCCTGACCCACCCGTGATCACGACGATCTTGGAGCTATGGCCGACTGCCGAGCGGTAACTCCAAGATCGTCGTGATGGTCGCTATTCGTCCTCGTCGTCGAGGCGCGCGAGCCAGGTGGCGAAACGCTCGACCGGCGTCTCGAACTCGGGGTTGAGGTCGAGGAAGTCGCGGAGCCGTTCGGCGAGCCACTCGACGGAAACCGTCTCCTCGCCCCGCCGCTCGACGAGTTCCTCGATCCCGCGATCGGTGAAGTACATCTCTTCGCTCCAGTGTGCGCCGATCAAGGACTATGCCCGTCGATCAAGGACTTCCGGATCGGAAATCCTTGATCGACGGGACGGTGCCTTCGATGCGGGGTCAGTGCCGGGGGAGAGCCGCCTCGATCAGCGCGCTCTGCTCGGCTTCGTGCATCTTCATCGACCCGACCGCCGGAGCGGCCGCCGCCGGGCGGGAGATGCGACGCAGCCGCACACCCTCCAGGTGCTCCAGCAGGTTGAGCGCGACGAACGACCACGCGCCCTGGTTGGCCGGCTCCTCCTGCACCCACGCGAAGTCCTCCGCGTTGGGGTATGTGGCGAGCACGGCGCGCAGTTCCTCCACCGGCAGCGGGTAGAGCTGCTCCATCCGCACGATCGCGGTGTCGGTGATCTCCCGCTCGGCGCGCGCCTGCACCAGGTCGTAGTAGACCTTGCCCGTGCAGAACAGCACCCGCTTGACCGCCTCGGGCCGCAGCCCCGCCGTGTCCGGGATGACCGGCTGGAACGTCCCCGTCGTGAAGTCCTCGACGGAGGAGATGCAGAGCTTGTGCCGGAGCAGCGACTTGGGCGTGAAGACCACGAGCGGCTTGCGCTTGGTCGACAGCGCCTGACGACGCAGCAGGTGGAAGTAGTTGGCCGGGGTGGTCGGGATCGCCACCCGCATGTTGTCCTCGGCGCAGAGCTGCAGGTAGCGCTCCGGACGGCCCGATGTGTGGTCGGGACCCTGACCCTCGTGGCCGTGCGGCAGCAGCAGCGTCAACGCCGACTGCTGACCCCACTTGACCTCACCGGACGAGATGAACTCGTCGACGATGGACTGCGCGCCGTTGACGAAGTCGCCGAACTGCGCCTCCCACAGCACCAGCGCCTCGGGGTTCTCCACCGAGTAGCCGTACTCGAAGCCCATCGCCGCGTACTCGCTGAGCAGCGAGTCGTGCACGAAGAACCGTGCCGGCTGCTTGGCCAGCGACGAGAGCGGCAGGTAGTCGTTGCCGGTCTCGGCGTCGACCACCGAGGCGTGCCGCTGCACGAAGGTGCCGCGGCGCGAGTCCTGGCCCGCAAGGCGGACGGTGACGCCGTCGGCGAGCAGCGTGCCGAACGCGATGATCTCACCGAAGCCCCAGTCGATGTTGCCCTCGGTGGCCATCTTCGCCCGACGGTCCAGCAGTTGCTGGATGCGCTTGTGCGGAGTGAAGCCCTCGGGGAGCGCCACGTGCGCCTCGCCGACCGCGCGGACCGCCGCGGGGTCGGCCGCCGTCTCGACGGTGGGTTCCGGCTCCGGCTGCCGGCTGCGGTTCGGCCGGGCGCCGCTCGAGGCGGCGTCGCGGGTCGCCTTGAAGACCTGCTCCAGCTTCGCCTGGTAGTCGCGGAGCAGCTCCTCGGCGTCCTCGACCGTGATGTCGCCGCGCCCGATCAGCTCCTCGGTGTAGAGCTTCCGTACGCTGCGCTTCTGGTCGATGATCGCGTACATCAGCGGGTTGGTCATCGACGGGTCGTCGCCCTCGTTGTGCCCACGCCGCCGGTAGCAGACCAGGTCGATCACGACGTCCTTGTTGAACGCCTGACGGTATTCGAAGGCCAGCCGCGCGACCCGCACCACGGCCTCGGGGTCGTCGCCGTTGACGTGGAAGATCGGCGCCTGGATCATCCGGGCCACGTCGGTCGAGTAGAGCGACGAGCGGCTGTATTCCGGCGCGGTGGTGAAGCCGACCTGGTTGTTGACCACGACGTGCACGGAACCACCGGTGCGGTAACCGCGCAGCTGGGAGAGGTTGAGCGTCTCGGCGACCACACCCTGACCGGCGAACGCGGCGTCGCCGTGCACGAGCAACGGCAGGACGGTGTAGCCCTCCAGCTTGAGGTCGATCCGGTCCTGCTTGGCCCGGACGATGCCCTCCAGGACCGGGTCCACCGCCTCCAGGTGCGAGGGGTTGGCGGTCACCGAGACGGTGATCGCGTGCTCGCCGTCGGGAGTGGTGAACTTGCCGGTCTGCCCGAGGTGGTATTTCACGTCACCCGAGCCCTGCGTGGACCTCGGGTCCAGGTGCCCCTCGAACTCCGAGAAGATCTTCTCGTACGGCTTGCCCACGATGTTGGCCAGCACGTTGAGCCGGCCGCGGTGGGCCATGCCGATGACGACCTCGTCCAACCCGCCCTCGGCGGAGGCCTGGAGCACCTCGTCGAGGAGCGGGATCAGCGACTCGCCACCCTCCAGCGAGAAGCGCTTCTGGCCGACGTACTTGGTCTGCAGGAACGTCTCGAACGCCTCGGCGGCGTTGAGCCGGTTGAGGACGTGCTTGTGCTCGTCCGGAGACGGCTTCTCGTACTTCCGCTCGACCCGCTCCTGGATCCAGCGCCGCTCCTCCGGGTCCTGGATGTGCATGTACTCCACGCCGATGCGCCGGCAGTAGGAGTCGCGCAGGACGCCGAGGATGTTGCGGAGCTTCATCTTCTGCTTGCCGGCGAAGCCGCCGACGGGGAAGACGCGGTCCAGGTCCCACAGGGTCAGACCGTGCTGCAGGACGTCGAGGTCCGGGTGCTTGCGGATCTTGAACTCGAGCGGGTCGGTGTCGGCCATGAGATGGCCGCGCACCCGGTAGGCGTGGATCAGCTCGATGACCCGTGCGGTCTTGTTGATCTGCCCCTCGGAGCTGACCGCCACGTCGCGCATCCAGCGCACCGGCTCGTAGGGGATCCGCAGCGCGGTGAAGATCTCGTCGTAGAAGCCGTGCTCGCCGAGGACCAGCTCGTGCATGATCTTGAGGAACTCGCCGGACTGCGCGCCCTGGATGATCCGGTGGTCGTAGGTGCTGGTCAGCGTGATGATCTTGCTGACCGCGTGCTCGGCGAGCGTCTCCTCGGACATGCCGGCGTACGGCGCCGGGTACTCCATCGCGCCGACGCCGATGATCGTGCCCTGGCCGACCATGAGCCGCGGCTGCGAGTGGACCGTGCCGATACCGCCCGGGTTGGTCAACGAGATCGTCGTGCCGGCGTAGTCATCCATGGTCAGTTCGCCGCGGCGGGCGCGTCGGATCAGGTCCTCGTAGGCCTGCCAGAACTGCCGGAAGTCCATCTGCTCGCACGCCTTGATCGACGGCACGACCAGGTTGCGCGACCCGTCCGGTTTGACCAGGTCGATGGCGATGCCGAGGTTGACGTGCTCGGGCTGGACGACGGCCGGCTTGCCGTCCACCTCGGCGAACGAGTGGTTCATCTCCGGGTGCGCGGCGAGGCCCTTGACCATCGCCCACCCGAGCAGGTGAGTGAAGCTGACCTTGCCGCCGCGTCCGCGGGCGAGGTTGTTGTTGATCACGATGCGGTTGTCGACCAGGAGCTTCGCGGGGATCGCGCGCACGCTGGTCGCGGTCGGGACCGAGAGCGACGCGTCCATGTTCTGGACGATCTTCGCGGCGACACCGCGCAGGGTGGTCGTCTGCGCGCCACCCTTGGCCGGAGTCGCCTTGGCGGGGGCCGCCTTCGCGGCGGGCTTCGCCGGCGCCGCGGCCTTGCTCGTCGGCACGCTCGGCGCCGGCGGGGTCGCCGGAGTCGGGGACGGCGCCGGCTTGCTCGGCGCGGTCGCGGCGCGCTCGGCGGCCTTCGGCTCCGGGGAGGTCTTCGCGGCCGGGGCGCTGGTGCCGGCGCGCGCGGCGCCAGCGGCTCCAGCGGAGGCCGCGGCCTCGGTCGGCGTCGCCGTCTGGCCGGACTCGGGCCGGTAATCGGCGAAGAAGTCATGCCAGGCCGGGTCGACGCTGGAGGGATCAGCGAGGTACCGCTGGTACATCTCCTCGACGATCCACTCGTTAGGACCGAAACCCGCCAGCGGGTTCTCCTGCGAAGTCTGCTGGGTCGACACGGCCGGTAATCGCCTCTTTCACGCGGGATGGTTCACGCTGGTGCGCCGCCACACGGGGCTTGAGTGTGAAGACGCTCCCAGGCTACGCCGTGCGCGATCGGCGAGCATTGTCGCACGCGTGTCGTGTCGCGTGTCACAAGCGTGAAATTGCGCCGGCGGGCGCTGTCGGCCGCGCGCGCCCGGCCAGCCGACCAACGCCCCTTGCAATCCCGGTCGCAATTCACAGGGCCGCGTCGGGCGTGCGGAGCGTCACGCTCCGCACGCCCGTTCCGGTCAGGAGATATCCCGCCGGCGGGTGATCAGAGTGCCGATGATCCCGGTGACGGCCGCGTAGCCGATCAGCACGGCGGCGCCGGCCCAGCGGGGTGGGTTCCCCGGCAGATCCGTTCCGGAGACCATCAGCTGCGAGGCCAGGGGTGGCACGAAGAGTTGGACATTGTTGATCCAATCGCCGAACCGGTTGGCGAGGGTCGAGAAGAAGATGATCGCCCCGATGTAGCCCGCGAAGTACACGACGATCGCGGCGACCGTGGCCCCGATCTGGCTTCTGATCAGCACTCCGAAGCCGACCCCGATGATCGCCCACAGCAGGTAGGCGAGTCCGTTGAGCGCGATCGCCTGCCACACCCCGGGTGTACCCAGCTGCGGATCGACGTCCTGCCCCCGGAGGATCAGCATCCCGACCGGGATGTTGATCGCCGTGATGATCGCCCAGAAGAACAGGCCGAGGACGCACGCCGCGACGAACTTCGCCAGGATCACCGCGGTTCGGCGCGGTGAGGTGATGAACGTGGTGGTCGCCGTTTGATGGAAGAACTCGCTCGTCACCACGATGATGCCGAGGAGCATCACGATCAGCAGGCTGCTGAATTGACCGGTGGTGTACAGATTCGCGGCGATGTTCTTCACGTCCGCCGCCGCGGCCAGTTGCTCCGCCTGCTCCGGAGGCACCTCCCCGAGCCGCTCGGGGTGGAGCAGGGCGTCCGCCTGCAGGTAGTTGAAGAACAGGGCGAGTGCCCACAGCGGAAGGGTGATCAACGCGAACACCCACCACGTGCTGGTGGTCCGGATCTTGAGTAGTTCACTGCGTACGAGGTTCATCGGATGGCCGCCTTCCCCGCGGTGAGTTCCAGGAACACCCGCTCGAGGTCGGGACGATCGGTGGCGAGCTCGTGCAGCTCGACGCCCGCGGCGAGCGCCGCCCGGCCCACGGCCGGTGCGTCGACTCCGAGGACCAGCAGTGCACCGTCCTCAGCCGGTGTCACGGTGGCGTTCTGCGCGGTGAGGGCGGCGGTGAGCGCGTCGGCCTGCGGGGTGCGTACCCGCACGTGCGCGGCGCCGGACATCGAGCCCATCACCTGGTCGACCGGGCCCTGCGTGACGAGCTTGCCGGCCGCGATGATGACCAGGTCGTCGGCGAGGATCTGCATCTCCGAGAGCAGGTGGCTGGAGACCAGCACCGTGCGCCCCTGCGCGGCGAGCGACTTGAGCAGGTCGCGCATCCAGCGGATGCCCTCCGGATCCAGCCCGTTGGCGGGCTCGTCCAGGATCAGCACCTTCGGGTCGCCGAGCATCGCGGTGGCGATGCCGAGCCGCTGGCGCATGCCCAGCGAGTACCCCTTGAACTTGCGCTTCGCCGCCGGGGTCAGCCCGACCATCGCCAGGACGTCGTCGACCCGCTGGCGGGGCAGCCCCGCCGCTGCCGCGATCACCCGCAGGTGGTTCGCGCCGGTACGTCCCTTGTGTGCGCTCGACGCCTCCAGCACGGCGCCCACGTGGCGCAGCGGCTCGGCGAGGTCGCCGTAGCGCTGCCCACCGATCGTCGCGTTGCCGGCCGTCGGCGTGACCAGGTTCAGCACCATGCGCAGCGTCGTGGTCTTGCCGGCGCCGTTCGGGCCGAGGAAGCCGGTGACGCGACCGGGCTCCACGGTGAACGACAGGTTGTCGACCGCTCTGACGTTGCGGTACTGCTTAGTCAGACCGGAGACGACGATCTGTCCGTCGGACATGTCTCTCCTCCCGTGAGGGTGCCCACCGGGCACCGCCGCACAGCGTGGCCGCTCGGCGGGACAAGGTCAATCCGCAGGCAGACCCAGGCGTGTCTCCTTCGTGGGCATGAGTTGCTCGTCCTCGAGGGGAGGCCGCGGCCGGTGGGGCGCCGCCACGGAGCGCCGGCTACATCGCGATCCAGGTGGCCCGGGCGTACGCCAGCAGATCGCCGTCGGGTCCGTACAGCGTGGAGTGCACCAGCGCCTTGCGCCCCTCCACGCCCACCGACGCGCCCACCACCACGCACCGGGCCC
Source organism: Micromonospora sp. NPDC049679 (assembly GCF_040659735.1). Lineage (NCBI taxonomy): Bacteria > Bacillati > Actinomycetota > Actinomycetes > Micromonosporales > Micromonosporaceae > Micromonospora > Micromonospora sp. NPDC049679. Next base: position 150,411 of record NZ_JBFANZ010000001.1, on the reverse strand, counting down.
CGGCCGGCGGCACTGCTCGGATGACCGTGGCCATCCGTCCCAGGACGTACGGACGTCCCGGCGCGATGACCGACCATCCGCCCGGACAGTCGAGCGCCGCCCAGACCGTCTCCGTGCCGGTCTCCGCCGGCAGCACGAGCGGCGCGGCGGTCCGTCCGTCCGGCAGCCTGCCGGGAAAGACGCGGAGGCCATCCTCCCGCCGCGGGCCGCAGACGTAGCAGGTGGGGAAGGGATGGTCGGTGAAGCCCGGATACGTCGCGGAGACCTCGACCGCGAGGTCGTACGGCACCGGCGGCACGACCGCGTCGAAGGCGTCAACCGGCACCGCCTCGGCGACCAGTCCGCCGTCCGGGTCGCGTACGGCGATCCCGGCGCCGTGCGGCGTCACCGCGAGAGTCCGGTCGAGCGGGGGCGGCAGGCGCAGGGTCACCTGCGCGGGAGCGTCGCCGCCGAGTTCGGCGCCGATCAGTCCTGCGGAGTATCCGCCGTTGCCGGAGCCGGGGGGTCCGTTGAACCGTCGCTCGATGATCACCGTTCGGCCTTCCGGTCGGATGCGCGCACAGGAGCGCGCCCACGATCGCACATCGACCAACGGCGTTCACCCGATCGACATCGAGTCCTTGGCATATCGCGATGTATCGCGTTACCGTACCGAGAGGGGGACCCGCGCATCGCCGGGTGGGCCGCGCCGCCGCGTAGGCTCACCCGGGCTCATCCCGAGGAGGCGTCATGGGCACGTGGACTGTGGACGGTCCGCAGCGGCTCACCTTCGACGAGCCCGTGAGCCGGCTCGACGTCTATCTGATCTCCGGGCGGCTCAATGTCGTCGCCACGGACGGCCCGGCGCGGGTCGAGATCACGCACGCGGGACGCAAACCGATCATCGTCGAGCAGCGCGACGGACGCCTCTCCCTGCGCCACGAGCGGATGCCGGGGTGGCCCGGTCTGCTGTGGTGGGTCTCCCAACTCGGCCGCCGGTTCCGCGTCGACGTCTCGATCGCGATTCCGCCCCACGTCCGGGCCGATCTCCACATGATCCACGGCTCGGTGATCGCCTCAGGGCTGCGCGAGGCGACCCACGTCGACGTCACCTCGGGCCAGGTGACCCTGATGGGGCTCGCCGGCCGCACCAGCGCCAAGCTCGTCTCCGGCCCGGTCGAGGCGCTCGGCGTCGCCGGCGACCTCACCCTGGAGACGGTTTCCGGCGAGTTGATCCTCGCCGACAGCTCCGCCGAGCGGGTGCACGCCCGCACGGTCTCCGGATCGATCACCTGCGACCTGGACAACCCCCGGGAGAGCGAGATCCGGCTCGCCACCACCTCGGGCAGCGTGACCGTACGGGTCCGGGAGGACAGCGACCTCACCGTGCGCCTGCACACCACCTCCGGCCGGATCACCAGCGCCTTCCCGCAGCTTCGCGCGGCGCAGGGGCCGAGCTGGTCCACGGAGAGCGCGGGTGTGATCGGCGACGGCGCGGGCAAACTCTGGGCGACCACGACCTCCGGCGGCATCACGCTGCTCTCCCGGCCGGTGGATGACGATCTCGACGAGGAGCCGGTGTGACCGCCGTCTTCAGCCACGGCCGGTTGCGGCTCTACCTGCTCAAGCTCCTCGACGACGGCCCGAAGCACGGGTACGAGCTGATCCGGCTGCTGGAAAACCGGTTCCTCGGCCTCTACGCGCCGAGCGCCGGCACCATCTATCCGCGGCTGCAGCGGATGGAGGTGGAAGGGTTGGTGACGCACACCGCCGCCGGGGGTCGCAAGGTCTACGAGATCACCGATGCCGGGCGGGCCGAGCTGCGCCAGCGGGCCGGCGAGCTGGCGGCGCTGGAATCGGACATCCGGGCCTCGGTCGAGGATCTGACGACCCTGGCCGGTGAGATCCAGAGCGAGGTGCGGGGTTCGGTACGGGACCTGAAGCGCGAACTGCGGGAGGCGACGCGGGAGACCCGCCGCGCTCGCTGGGAGCCGCCGCGGACGAGGTCGACGGCGCCGCCCCGGCCCGGCGCCGAGTACGGGCAGCCCGGGCCGACCACGCCGCCGGACCCGGCGGAGGAGCTGGACCGACACGTCGTGGCGTTCGGCGCCGAGCTGCGCGAGCTGATCCGGGACGCCCGGTTGACCGAGACGCAGGTGCGCATGGTGGTCACCGCGCTGCAGAGCACGCTCGCCGCGCTGCGACGGCTGCTGCGCTGAGCGTTCTCCGCGCTGGCGGCGCTTTCAGGTAGTTTTCAGCAACCCCTCAGCCGGGCCCCAGTCGCCGGGTCGAAGATGGGTGCATGGCCGCACCGCAGACCGAGGCGAGACTGCTCGTCGTCGAGGACGATCCCAACATCCTCGAATTGCTCTCCGCCAGCCTGCGGTTCGCCGGCTTCGACGTGGCGACCGCGACCAGCGGCAGCGCGGCGGTCGACGCGGCGAAGGAACGCCGCCCCGACCTCGTGGTGCTCGACGTCATGCTCCCCGACCTCGACGGGTTCGAGGTGCTGCGGATGATGCGCGAGTCGGGCACCCGTACCCCGGTGGTCTTCCTGACCGCGCGGGACGCGACCGACGACAAGATCCGGGGCCTCACGCTCGGCGGCGACGACTACGTGACCAAGCCGTTCAGCCTCGAGGAACTCACCGCCCGGATCCGGGCCGTGCTGCGGCGCACCGCCACCGGCGAACCGGCCACCGCCCGGCTCACCTTCGCCGACCTCGAGCTCGACGAGGAGACCCACGAGGTCTACCGCGGTGGCCAGCGGGTGCAGCTCTCGCCGACGGAGTTCAAGCTGCTGCGCTACCTGATGCTCAACGCCAACCGGGTGCTGTCGAAGGCGCAGATCCTCGACCACGTCTGGAACTACGACTTCCGCGGTGACGACAACATCGTCGAGTCCTACATCTCCTACCTGCGCCGCAAGATTGACAACACGCAGCCGCGGCTGATCCACACCCTGCGCGGTGTCGGGTACGTCCTGCGCAAACCCGCGGCGTGAACGGCGGGCGTCGGTGGGCGCGGCTCCGCGGCATCCCCCTGCGCGTCAAACTGGTCGCCTCGGTCCTCGCGCTGATGGCGGCCGGCCTCGTCGTGATCAGCGCCGGCAGCGCGGTCGCGCTCCGCAGCTATCTCGTCGGCCAGATCGACTCCGAACTCAAGTCGTACGTGGGCACGCTGCGCGCGGTCACCCTGACCGTTCCGCCCGGCTCGACCACCGAGGTCCGACCCCCCACCGATTACCTGATCGTCGTCATCGACGAGGTGGGCAACGTCGACGGACCGGTCTACGACCGGCGGCTGGCGTCGAACGACCTGCCGCCGCTGCCGACCGACCCGAACGGCTTCGAACAGCAGCGGGGTGAGTTCCATACGGAGCGGGCCCGCGACGGCGCGCTGCGGTGGCGGATGTACTACGCCAAACTCCCGAGCGGGCAGTTCATCGGGGTGGGGCAGAACCTGCGCGACGTCGACCGCGCGGTCGGTCAACTGATCTGGATCGACGTGCTGGTGGGCGGGGTCGCCCTGATCGTCCTGGCGTCGCTCGGCGCGGCCCTCGTCCGGACCAGCCTCAAGCCCCTCGTCGCGATCGAGCAGACGGCGGCGGCGATCGCCGCCGGCGACCTGAGTCGCCGGGTACCCGACCCCGAGCCCGGTCAGCCGGAGCCGCAGACCGAGCTGGGACGCCTCTCCCGCGCGCTCAACGCGATGCTCGCCCAGATCGAGGCGGCGTTCACCGCCCGGGCCGCGTCCGAGACGGCAGCCCGCACCGCGGAGGCGGCGGCCCGCGACGCGGCGATCGCCGCGCAGTCCTCCGAGGCACGGGCCCGCCGTTCCGAGGAGCGGATGCGGCAGTTCGTCGCCGACGCGTCGCACGAGCTGCGGACGCCCCTGACCACGATCCGCGGCTTCGCGGAGCTCTACCGGCAGGGAGCGGCCGGATCCCCGGAAGAGACCGCCCGGCTGGTCCGGCGGATCGAGGACGAGGCGGCGCGGATGGGACTCCTCGTCGAGGACCTGCTGCTGCTCGCCCGGTTGGACCGGGAGCGCCCCCTGGCGCTCGCCCCGGTCGAGTTGCGCGTGCTCGCCAGCGACGCCGTGCAGGCGGCCCGCGCGGTCGCACCCGAGCGGACGATCCGGCTCGAGGTCGCGCCGCAGGCCGGCCCGCTGGTGGTGCTCGCCGACGACGGTCGGCTCCGCCAGGTGCTCGGCAACCTGATGACCAACGCGATCACGCACACGCCGCCGGAGGCCTCGGTCACGCTGCGGTTGCGCACCGAGCCGGGCAGCCTGGCCGTGATCGAGGTCGTTGACACGGGCCAGGGACTCCCGCCCGAGCACGCCGAACGCGTCTTCGAACGCTTCTACCGCGCCGACGCCGCCCGTACTCGCCGCACGGGGGGCGCGACCGGGACGGGACTCGGCCTCGCCATCGTGGCCGCGTTGGTCTCCGCACAGGCGGGCAGCGTCGAGGTGGAAAGCACGCCGGGGCAGGGGACGACCTTCCGGGTGAAGCTGCCGCTGGCGTCGGAGTCCGACTCCGCCATCGATGAGCCCTGATTCACAGAGAACTTCCAGCCACGTACAAGGTGAGTCGCAGTAGCAGGGGGCAAGGTAGACACCATGAGCGAGCACGAGACGAACCCGCAGCGGCAGCCGGCGAATCCTGGTGATGCGCCGTCGCAGCCCACCACCGAGCTGCCCCGCGTGGAGCGGGAGCAGTCCGACTCGATCACCCAGCCGTTCGCGCAGCCCACCGGGGCGCCGGAGCCGTTCGCGCAGCCCGCCGGGGCGCCGGAGCAGCGAGCCGCGACACCGGAGCAGCCGGCGACCGCGTCGGCGCACCAGGCCGAGCAGCCCGCTCCGGCTCCGCACCAGCCGGCCGCTCCGTTCCCGCCGAACCCGTGGCACGGTCAGCACCCGCAGCCGTACGCGGGGCAGCCGTACCCCGGCGCGCAGCGGCCGGGTGGCTGGACGGGTTACCCCGGACCCGCCCCGCACGGCGGAGTACCCCCGCAGCCGCCGTACCTCGGTGGTGGCGGCCAGCCGCCGGTCTGGGCGCAGCAGCCCGGTGCGGGCGCAGCGGCCCCCGGCCCCGGCCGGGTTGCCAAGGTCGCCGCTGCCGGCGCCGCCGCTCTGGTGCTCATGATCGGTTCCGGCATCGCCGGCGGCGCCGCGGCGCTCGCGTTGACCGACAACATCGGCGTCTCCGCCGACAGAAGCGCCGCCTCCGCCCCGGTGATCAACCGCTCGTCGCTCGCCGAGATCGCCTCCAAGGTGCAGAACAGCGTGGTCTCGATCTCCACGGGCAGCGGCGAGGGCTCGGGCGTCGTGCTCTCCGCCGACGGCTACATCCTGAGCAACAACCACGTGGTGCAGAGCGCGCGGGGCAACAACGTCAGCGTGGTCTTCGCCAACGGGAAGAACGTCCCGGCCAAGGTCGTCGGTACGGACCCGAAGACGGACCTCGCCGTGGTGAAGGCCGAAGGGGTTTCCGACCTGACCGCGGCGAAGTTCGGTGACAGCAGCGCGATGCAGGTGGGCGACACCGTGCTGGCGCTCGGCAGCCCGCTGGGGCTGCAGGGGTCGGTGACCGCGGGCATCATCAGTGCGGAGAATCGGACCATCCAGGCTGGCGGAGAGCAGGAGACCCCCTTCTCGTCGGGTTCCCCGGGCACCTCGATGTCCGGTCTGCTGCAGACCGACGCGCCGATCAACCCGGGCAACTCCGGTGGCGCCCTGGTCAACACGAACGGTGAGGTGATCGGCATCAACACCGCGATCGCCACGTCCGGGCAGAGCCAGGGCAACATCGGTGTCGGCTTCGCGATCCCGAGCAACAAGGCCAAGGCGGTCTCGGAGGCGCTCCGCAAGGGTGAGAAGGTCAGCCACCCGTTCATCGGCGTGAGCGTTTCCCGCGGTCCGAACGGCGGCGCGGTGGTCGGCGCGGTCACTGCCGGCGGCCCGGCCGACAAGGCGGGCCTGCAGAAGGGGGACATCATCACGAAGTTCGACGGCAAGGCGGTCAACGACTCGGACGGCCTGGTTTCGGCGGTGCAGTCCGGCAAGGTCGGCGACCGCGCCACGGTGACGTACACCCGAAACGGCGCGGAGCGCACGGCAACCGTGACGCTGGCCGAAGCGTCCTAAGAAGGTACCCGGAGCATTCAGGGGCGAGCACTCGTCGCTCAACGGACTTTCACCTCCTCCCCACAAGCGGCGGGTGGTGTGACCAAGGGGGTTGGTCGCACCACCCGCCGTTCCTCTATGGAGTCAGACCCCTGCGTCCATGAGGTGCGCTCTATGTTTTCGGCATGCGCATCGAGACCTTCTCCGATCGTTTCGCGGTCCCCGCCCCGCCCGACCGGGTCTACGCACACCTCGCCGAACCGGCCAACCACATCGGCCTGTCACCGCTGATCGTCGCCGTCCGCGACGTGCTCCGGAAAACCGACGCCACGGGGCGCGAGGTCGTCCGGTATGTCGCGGTGGAGCGCTTCGCGATCCTCGGTCCGCTGCGGTACGACAACCTGCTGCGTGTGACGCAGACCGGCACCGTACCCGGGCGTCAGCTCGTGATGGAGGTGCTGAGCTCCGCCCGGGTGACGGTGCGCTTCGTCTTCGACATCGAGCCGGCTGAAGCCGGTTCACTCGTCACCGCCACGGTGACCTTGCGGATGCCGACGCTGTTGCGGGGATATGTTCTCCGCACGGCCGCGCGGGTGCAGGCGTTCCGGGCGCGGGCACTGGCCGACCGGATGGCGGGCCGTACCGCCTAGTGCGTCTGCCGGCATCGGGCCGTCCGGCGCTGCGCGGCCGCCATCGGGCGCTTCCCGGTGGCGGTGCCCGTCCGGACGCCGGACGATGGCGGCAGGAGGTGGTCGCCATGGTCGCCATCGCCACCGACCGGCTGACGAAGGTCTTCCACGACGGGACCGTCGCGGTCGACGACGTGAGCATCGAGGTCCGGTCGGGTGAGTTCATGGTCCTGCTGGGGCCGACCGGCTGCGGCAAGTCGACGATCCTGCGGCTCGTCGCCGGCCTGGAGGAGGCGACCAGCGGGCACGTCCTGCTCGATGGTGTGGTCGCCGACCGGGTCAGCGCCCGTGAGCGACGGGTCGCGATGGTGTTCCAGGACTACCCGCTCTATCCGCACCTCACGGTCGCCCAGAACATCGGCTTCCCGTTGCGGGCGGCACACGAGCCACCGGTCGACGTCGCCGGGCGGGTCGCCGAGGTCGCCGAGCATCTGGGCATCACGGAGCTGTTGCGACGACTCCCCGGTCATCTCTCCGGCGGTCAGCGCCAGCGCGTCGCCATGGCCCGAGCCATCATCCGCCGACCGCGGGCCTTCCTGCTCGACGAGCCGCTGTCCAACGTGGATGCCGGGTTACGCGCGGAACTCCGCGCCGACGTGGCGACGCTCGCACGGCGGTTGGCGGTCACCACGCTCTACGTCACGCACGACCAGTCCGAGGCGCTGGCCATGGCGGATCGGGTCGCGATCCTGCGCCGGGGCCGGCTCGAACAGTCCGGCCCGCCCGCGCAGGTGTACGCCGACCCCACGACCGTTTTCGTCGCGGCGTTCCTCGGCACGCCGCGGACCAGTCTCCTGCAGGCGGCGGTCTACGCCGACAGCGGACGCGTCGTGCTCGACCTGGGACCGCAGGTGATCGAACTGCCGCGCGACGACCCGCGGCTGGCGTCGTTGGCCCGGTGGCACACGGATCGGGTCACCGTGGCGCTGCGGGCCGACGCGCTCACTCCGGTCGCGGACGCCACGCCCGGACCGTTGCTGCGTGGCGCCGTACGGATGGTGGAGAACCTGGGACACGAGGCATTGGTGCACCTCGCGACCGGGATGCTCCCGACGTCGGGCGCCGAGACGCGGCTGGAGCTGCCGGACCCCGCACGACATCTGTCGCAGGTCCTTGCCGAGGAGCCGCCGTCCGGGCAGCCGCTGCGGCACACGCTCGCCCGGATGATCCCGAGACAGCGGCAGGATGAGCCGCCGGCGACGGCCCGTACCGAATTCGGGTTCTACCCGGCCTACGACCCGGCATTGCCCGGTGAGCCGCCCGCCGCGGGCGAGATCGTGGTCCGGGTTCCCGCGCCGGCGTTGCCGCGCGAGGGGGAGCAGATGACCCTCGCCGTCGATCTCGACCGGATGCTGCTCTTCGACCGCACGGGCGCCCGCATCCGCCTCCGCTAGCCCCCGCGCGCCCGCCCCCTGCGCCCGCGCCCGTCTCTCTGCGTCGATCAGGGGCGTATGCGCACGGAACGATCTCCCGCGGTGTGAATTTGACCTTGATCGACGGGAAAGTCCTTGATCGACGGTGCGGAGCCGGGGCTGGACAGCAACAGTTAACAGTCCACGCACGCGAGCCGGGCGAGCGCGGCGTCGAGCCCGTCCGCGTACGCGTCGGTGATGGCGCCCTCGGTGGCGCGGACCGCGACCTTCTCCCGAAGCTCGGCGATCGCCCGGGTCGGGTCGACCGCCCCGCGGGTGAGCGCGGACCGCAGGTTGCGGAGGAGGTTCTGCAGGTCCGTGCCGGCGTCCGGGCGGATCGCCCCGTCGGCCACCCCTTCGGTGATGAGGTCGCCCACCTGGTCCAGCGTCCCGCGCACGCTGGGCATGCCGGTGTGCGGCGCCGCCGGCCGGGAGCCTGCGGGACTCGGCGCCCCGGGCACAGCGGAGGCGGTCCCGGTGGGTGGCGGTGATGCCGGAGCCGCGGTCGACGGGTTGGGCCCCCGCGCGTCCGACGGCGGTCTGTGCACAGCGGAGCCGACGAGGAAGGCGGCGGCGAGCGCGAGGGCACCGGCCGCGACGAGCCCGGCGACCCGGCGGGGTGACGAAGGCGTTCCCTGGTCGGCCGGCCGGAGTTGTCCGCGCAGGGCCGCCCCGACCTGCCGCGCGGTGGGACGCTCGACCGGGTCGTGCGAGAGGCACCGCAGGCAGATCTCGGCGACCGGCGGCGGTAGCCCGGGCACCCCGGTCAGGGGCGGGATCTCGTTGCGCAGGGCCTCGGTGAGGTCGTCCCAGGTTTCGACGGGGTACGGCGGTCGGCCGGTCAGCGTCTCGTAGAGCAGCACGCCGAGCGAGTACGTGTCGGTGGCGGGTTGGGCCGGCCTGCCGTCGAGCCGTTCGGGGGCGACGTAGGCGGGGGTGCCGAAGCTGTCGCCCTCCTCGTCCTCGTCGGGGGCGCCGACGCGGGCGGCGATGCCGAAGTCCAGCACCTTCGCGCCGGTCGCGGTCATCATGATGTTCGCCGGTGTGACGTCGCGGTGCACGATGCCGATCCGGTGTGCGGCGGCGAGTCCTTGCGCGACCTGTGCGCAGATCTCGACCGCCTCGGCCCAGGGCAGCGGGCCGCCGGTGAGCCGCGCCTCCAGGGACTCCCCGTCGAGCAGTTCCATGACCACGAACGCGGTGACATCGCCGTCTCCGGCGATCGTCTCGCCGTAGTCGTGGACCGCCGTCACGTGCGGGTGGACGAGTTGCGCGGCGGCGCGCGCCTCGTCGCGGACCATCGCCCGGAACCGCGCGTCGGCCGCCAGTTCGGCGGCGAGCACCTTCACGGCGACGATGCGGCCGAGGGCCTCGTCATGGGCGCGCCAGATGACGGACATTCCACCGGCGCCGATCCGGTCGATGAGGCGGTACCTGCGGGCGAGCAGGTCACCCGCGTGCAGCGATGGCATCGTTCGTCGCACCTGCCCGGTGGATGGAGGTCGTATCAGGCTCCGTGAATCGGTACGTCATGTCAACGGCGGGTTGATCGGCCGGCGCCGGGCCCCGCCGTCGACCACCGGTAACACCTGCGTGACAGGATGAACGCCATGCTCAAGGGGCCGGTGGCGTTCGTACTCGGTGGTGGCGGCGTGCTCGGCGCGGTCGAGGTCGGCATGCTCCGCGCGCTGTTCCGGGCCGGCATCCGGCCGGACCTCGTCCTCGGCACCTCGATCGGCGCGGTCAACGGCGCACTGGTCGCCGCGGACCCCACCGAGGGCGTCACCGATCGGCTGGTGCGGCTCTGGGCGTCGCCGGAGGCGAGCGAGGTGTACGGCGACTCCGTCGCCCGTCAACTGCGCCGCTTCGCCGCCCGTACGCACCTGCACTCGCCTCGCCCGTTGCGGCGGTTGCTGGAGCGTGAGGTGGGGGAGGAGACCACCTTCGCCGATCTGTTGGTGCCGTTCCGCTGCTGCGCGGCGAGCATCGAGCGCGCCGCGGAGCACTGGTTCGACAGCGGACGGGTCGTGGACGCCGTGCTCGCCTCCGCGTCTGTGCCGGGGCTGCTGCCGCCCGCCGAGATCGACGGCGAGCACTTCGTCGATGGCGGCATCGTCAACTCGATCCCGATCGGAGAGGCGGTGCACGCCGGCGCGAAGGTGGTCTTCGTCCTCCAGGTCGGGCGGATCGAGCGTCCGCTGACTCCGGCCCGGCGGCCGTGGGAGGTGGCGCAGGTGGCGTTCGAGATCGCCCGACGGCACCGCTTCGCCCGGGAATTGGCGGCGCTCCCCGACGATGTAGCCGTGCACGTGTTGCCGACCGGCGGTGGCGAACCGCGTGACGACACCCCGTGGGCCTACCGGGACATGGCCGCGGTGGGCCGACGCATCAGCCGCGCGTACACCGCCTCCCGCCGCTACCTGTCCGAATTGGACGGTGCCTGATGCCGATGCCTCCGAGGTGGCTGCGGCGGTTGCTCCTCGGGCCCGCCGTGGTCTTCCTCGCCGGCCTCGTGCTGACGACCCTGCCGGTCTGGCTGCTGCTCGCCGCCGCGGTCTCGCCGTTGGTCCCCGGTCATCTACGTCCGCTGCGGCTGCTCTGGATCGCCGTGGTCTACCTGGTCTGGGACGCCGCCGCGCTGGTCGCCCTCTTCGTGCTCTGGCTCGCCTCCGGTTTCGGCCGGTGGGCGCGGAGCCAGGCGTTCCAGCGCGCCCACTACGTGCTCGCCGGCTGGTTCCTGACCGTGCTGTTCTGGCAGGCCCGGTGGACGCTGCGGCTGCGGATCGAGGTGGTCGGCACCGACCCGGACACCGCTCAGCCGGGCCGTCCCGAGCTGGTGGTCTGCCGGCACGCGGGGCCCGGCGACTCGTTCATCCTGATCCACGCCCTGGTCAACTGGTTCGACCGCGAGCCGAGGATCGTGCTCAAGGACTCGCTGCAGTGGGACCCGGCCGTGGACGTGCTGCTCAACCGGCTGCCCAACCGTTTCATCGCGCCCGGTGGCGAGGGTGGCCCGCCGCTGGAGGAGCACGTCGGGCAGTTGGCGACCGGGCTGGACGACAACGACGCCTTCGTGATCTTCCCCGAGGGCGGCAACTTCACGCCGGGGCGGCGCACGCGGGCGATCGACCGGCTGCGCGCGCTCGGCCTGGAAAAGATGGCGCAACGGGCTGAGGCGATGCGGCACGTGCTCGCGCCCCGGCCGGGCGGCCTGCTCGCCGCACTGGACGCGGCGCCGGACGCCGGGGTCGTCTTCGTGGCGCACACCGGGCTGGACCGGATGCTCACGGCGGCCGATGTGTGGCGCGAACTGCCGATGGATAAGCAGATCACGATGCGGTTCTGGTCCGTCCCACGCGAGGAGGTGCCGGCAGGGCGGCAGCAGCGCATCGACTGGCTGTATGACTGGTGGGCGCGGATCGACGAGTGGATCGAGGCCAACCGAACCCTGGTTCCGGGAAAGTAGGTGCCGATGGAACAGATCTCCGTGGTGACGACCGTGGTCGACGCCCGGTCCGTGGCGGACGTGCTCGCGGCGTCGGCGGTGGCCGGCCGACTGGCCGCCTGCGCGCAGATCGCCGGCGCGGTGGAGAGCACGTACTGGTGGGACGGGCGGATGGAGACCTCGCAGGAGTGGTCGTTGCAGTTCAAGACCGCGAACGACCGGGTCGACACGCTCGTCACCTACCTGCGCACCGCGCACCCGTACGACGTGCCCGAGATCCTGGTGATCCCGGTGAGCAGCGGCAACCCGGACTACACGGCCTGGGTCCACCAGCACACCCGGCCCTGACCGGCTGAGTACCCGCACTCTGTGCCGGCTGGCGCGGGGGCGACAGGATGCTGGCGTGACCAGTCCGACCAGCCCTTATCCCTGCGTGGTCTGCGGTGCTCCCGCGACCCTCGCCGCGCCCTGCCCGGGCTGCGGACGCGCGCCCGACCCCGCGGCCGCCGAGGTGATCCGCCTCGACGGCGAGATCCACGCGCTGAACGTCCGGGTCGAGCAGGCCCGGCAGGCGTACGCGACGCTCGCCGCCACCCTCCACGACCTGCGGCAGCGCCGCAACGACCTGGCCACCCGGGTGCGGGCGGCCGCGTTCGTCGCGGGTCCGGCGCCGGCGCGGCTCGGCCCGCCACCGACCACCGGGGTACGCCCCGAAGCCTCCACCCGGACCGTCCAGAACCTGCTGTTCATTCTCGGTGGGCTGCTGCTCGGCACAGCGGCGGTGGTCTTCACGGCGGTCGCGTGGGCGACCTTCGGGATCGCCGGGCGGGCCGTGATCCTCGCCGTTCTCACCGTGCTGACGCTGGCCGCACCGCCGCTCGCGCTGCGCCGGTCGCTGACCGCCACGGCCGAGACGTTCGCGGCGGTCGGGCTGCTGCTGGTGCTCCTCGACGGCTACGCGGCCTGGTATGTCGATCTGCTCGGGGTCGCCGGTTGGCCGGGCACCCGCTACGCCGCGCTGGTCTGCGCGGTGACCGCCGCGGTCGCCATGGGCTACACCCGGCTCACCGGCCTGGCCGCACCGCGCTTCGCCGCCCTCGTCGCGGCGCAACCCGTCCTCCCGCTGCTCGCCGTCGTTCCGATCACGCACGTCGCCGGCGCGTCGCTGGTGCTCGCCGCGACGGCGGCGCTGGACCTGGCGCTGATCCGGCGGGTACGCGGCGCCGGCGTCGCCCACGCGGTGCGGATCACCGCCTGGGTCGCGTACGCCGCCCTGCTGGTGGAGGCGACGCGGGCCGCCTTCGTCGCGCTGGCGGCGGTCCGGGGCGTCGGCGCGGGCGTACCGCTGGTCGTCGTCGCACTGCTGCTGGTGGCCGGCGGTGTGGTGGCCCGCAGCGCGATGTTCCAGGCCGTCGCCGGGGGCGCGCTGGTGATGGCGGTCGCCGCGGCGGCCCTGCGCCCGGTGGCCGAACTCCGCGGTTCGCTGCTGCTGGGCAGCGCCCTGGTCGTGGTGGGGCTCGTCGCAGCGGTCGCGGCGGCCGGGCGCTTCCTCCCGACCGCGGTACAGCCGGGTCCGCGCGTCGCCGGCCACGTCCTGGTCGGCGTGCTGGCCGGGGTGGTGACCGTGATGACGCTGGTGGTGGCCGCCGCGACCGTGCTCCGCACCGGTCTCCTCCGCGCCGACCTCTTCCCCGCCGACGTCTTCCGGCCCCATTTCGGGATCGGCGGGATCCCCTTCGACTGGCAACTGCCCGTGGCGGTGGTCCTGGCCGCGGTGGGGCGTGCCGTGCTGCTGCCGCGCGCCGCCCGTCCCGCCGTCCTGGTCAGCGGCGCCGCGTTCGCCGTACTCGCTCTGCCGGCCGCCGTCGATCTCCCCGGGTGGGCGGTGCCGGCGCTGGACCTGATCGCGGCCGCCGCGCTGCTGCTCGCCGCCGTCCGACAGCGCGCGGATGGGACAGCCCTGGTCTGCGCGGGCGCCGGATGGCTCCTGACCGGCCACGCCGTCCTGGCGGCGCTCACCCGGCCCGCGATCGCCGCGACCGTGTTCGCGGCGGTGGCACTGACCGGTCTTCTCGCCGCGCTCCCCGTACCCCGACCGTCCACATCAGGTGAGACGGCCCGGCATCGACGGGTCATCGCCGGCGTGGCGCTGACGGTCGCGCTCCTCGCCGTGCCGGCCGGCGTGACGGCCACCCTCGTCGCCGCGGGCGCCGCCCCCCAGTGGCAGGCCCGGGGTGCGATGGCGGCGGCGGCACTCCTGCTCGGCGCGTCGGTCGCGCTCCGGCGGCGCTACCTGTCGTACACCACCGTCGCGCTCGTCGTCGCGGCGCTCGTGCCCGCCATGTGGCCCAGGATCGCGTGGACCGGCGAGCCGCAGGACTGCTATGCGGCGCTCGGCGTACTCCTGCTCGCTGTCGGCCTGCTGCTCGGCCCCCCGGATGGGGTGCGGGTGGCGCTCCGGGTCGGCGCGGCCCTGCTGCTGCTCCGGGCCGCCCTGCCGGCGGTGCCGGCGCTCGGGGCCGTACTCGCCGCTCCGTACCGGTGGCTGGGCGCGATCTGGACGGGCGCGCCGCACGGGGTGGGGCTCGGTCCGGCCGGCGGGGAGGCGGTCGGCGCCACCACGCCCGCGGTGCTGATCCTGCTCACCGCGGCGGCCGCAGTCACCGGGTGGGCCCACGGACGGGCCCGTCGGGCGCTCATGACGGCGTTGCCCGTCGCCGCGGCGGCGCTGCCGGTGACCCTGACGGCGATCGGCGCAGCCTGGCCGACCGTGCCGGCGGTCGCGCTCGTCCTCGGGCTCGCCGCCCTGCTCGGCGCGGCGCTGGCCGCACCCCGGCTACGGATCGCGCCGATCGGCGTACCGCTGGGGGTGGTGCTGACCGGCGCCGGGCTGGCCGGGGCGCTCCCGCTGAAGGGCACCACGCTCGCCGCTCTGGGGCTGGCCATCGTCGCCGCCGGCGCGGCGGGGGCGGCCGGGCGTACCCGGCTCGCCCGGACCGCCGGGTGGCTCGCCGCGGTCGCGGTCGGCGTGACCCTCGCGGTGGTCGCGTCCCGCGCCGCCGATCTGCCGCTGCACGCCGCGGCCTTCGCGGTGCTGGCGGTGGCCGCGCTGGCGCTCGCCCTCGGCGCGACGCTCGCCGCGCGACGCCCGCTGGAGGCGGTGGCGATCGAGGCGGCGGGCCACGGCGGGGCGCTCGTCGCCCTGCTGCTGACCGGCGACGCGATCCGGCACGGCGCGGCCGTCTGCACCCTGTGGGGCGTCGCCCTCGGCACGCGGGCGCTGCGTTCGTGGCGTGCCGGCGCCGATCCGCGTTCGGACCTGCAGCGGCCGCGCGTCCTCGCGACGATGGCCGGCGGCGCCGAACTGTTCGGCTGGTGGCTGCTGCTCGCCGGCGCGCAGGTCGCGGTGCCCGAGGCCTACACGCTGCCGGCCGCGCTGGCCGCCCTGGTCGCCGGGGGGTTCGCCCTGCGGTCGCGGCCGCAGTTGACCAGCTGGATCGCGTACGGGCCGGGGCTCGCCGCGGCGCTGCTCCCCACGCTCGGCACGATCCTCGTCACCGACGGCCAGCCACTGCGTCGCCTGCTGCTCGGTGCGGGCGCCGTCCTCGTGGTCCTGGTCGGCGCGCAGCAGCGCCGCCAGGCCCCGGTGCTGCTCGGCGGGGCGGCCCTGGTCGTGCTCGCCCTGCACGAGTTGGCCGCCGTCTGGGACCTGCTGCCCCGCTGGATCTACCTCGCCGCCGGCGGGTTCGCGCTGATCGCGCTCGCGATGACGTACGAGCGACGCCGGCGCGACCTGCTGCGACTGCGCGGCGCGGTGGGCCGGATGACCTGAACGGGGGTACGGGAGGTAGGGCTGTCCCTACCTCCCGTACGGGGGTTCCCGGGGTTATCGACCGCGAGGATCCACCGGAGACTGTCCCTCAGTGGCGTCGCGGTGTCGTTGGTCAGTTCCCGAACAGACCGGGCAGCGAGTCGGGGGCCTCGACGGTCTCGGCCGCGGCCGGCTTGGTCGCGGTGACCGGCGCGCCGAAGTTGGAGTAGGTGGTGTTGAGGGTGCCGAGCGCCGGGGCGATCGTGGTGAGGTCGACGGTCAGCCGGGTCAGCCGCCCCTGTCCGTCGACGGCGGCGGTGAACGGCACGGCCTTGGCCTTGTCGCCGAGCGCGGCGATCGCCGCCGTGTTGATTGTCGGCGCCTTGGTCAGGTCGAGGGTGCCGCGGAAGCTGCCCTCGCCGGTTCGCTCGACGTCGGCCATACCCTTGATCATCTTGCTCGCGCCGGCCGGGTCGCCCTGCGGCATGATGTCGAAGTTGCCGCCCGCCAGCTTCGCCGCGTCGACGTGCATCCACTTGTTCTGCACGTTCGGCATGCCGGTGAGCTTGACGTAGGCGTCCTTGTCCACGGCGATGATCTCGGTCGTCACCGGCTTGCCGTTGGTGGCCAGGTTCATGGTCATCGTCGCCCTGTTGCGGACCGGGTCCAGGCTGCCGTTGGCCTTGAGGCCGGTCATCTCCATCGCCACCGTCACGGTGTCGTTGTTGAGCTTCTGCGCGGCGGCGGTCAGCTCGTCCGCGGCGCTGTTCGACGCGCTGTTCGACGCGGACGAGCTTGTGCTGGGGGTGGCGCTGCCACTGGCGCCCGCGCCCGGCGTGCCGGTCGGGGCGGCGCATCCGGCGACGCCGATGCTCAGGGCGGCGACGAGGCCGAGCCCGGTGGTGGTCAGCCGTCGAGTGTGCATCTGATCCTCATTCCGATCGGGGCGGGCGGTCCGGCGGTGGTCCGGGGACCCGGCGGGGGGTGCCGGCGGCTCCGAAGCAGCGATACCCGGTGTGGGCGAATTTGACACGCTCCGCCGCATCGAATCACATGCATGCACCGCGGAGGCCCTGCCGGGCGCGGAGCACCAGGCGCACGCCCCACACCAGCGCGGACGGTAAGGTCTGCGCATGGCACAGGTGCTCGACGCCGATGCGGTGCGCGTCGCACTCGCCGGCCTGGACGGTTGGACCGGCGATCCGGCGGGCATCAGCCGCACGGCCCAACTACGCACGTTTCCCGACGCGATCGCCGTGGTGGCCCGGGTGGCCGTGGTCGCCGAGGAGTTGGACCACCACCCCGATATCGACATCCGCTGGCGGACGCTCACCTTCCGGTGCGCCACACACTCCGCCGGAGGGGTCACCGACCGTGACATTGAGCTGGCCCGGCACATCGACCAGCTCGTCGCAGAGCAGGGCTGACCGGGAGAACGCGTGAGATTCGAAGTCAGCAAGGTGTTCGACGCGATCGAACAGCGCCTGAGCACCGACCCGGCGGCCGCCCGCGCCGTGATCGACCTCGCCGAGGTGGTCCGCTACGTCGACCTCGACGGGGGTCGGCCGGCGAGCATGCTGCGGCTCGGGATGGTGATCGACGCGCTCGGACGGACGGTCGCCGAGGAAAACGTCCCGGTCTACCTGGTCGTGCACAAGGGGCTGCTCTCCGACGCCGACCTGACCTCCAACGAGCGGATGGTGGCCCGACGCTGGGCCGACGACGGCCTGGCCGAGGTGCTGCCCAACCCCGCCGACCGGGTGCTCGAGGTCGCCGACCTGCTGGGACTGCCGGTGCTCAGCCGGAACCGTTTCGACGGGCTGGCCGGACGCTATCCGTGGCTGACCGCGCAGTCCGGCCGGCTCATGGCCCCGCTGCCGGGAGCCGGTGGCCCCGTTCTCGTCGCCCGGGTCGGCAACGCCCCGGCGCCAGCGGTCGCGGACCCGTCGCCGGTCGGCGCCAAGCTGCTGGCCCGACTCTGGCGCTGCCCGGACCCCGAGTGCTCCAGCTTCGGCTCGATGCGGATCGGACGCCCCGGCGGGCAACCGCCGCCGACCCTGCGCACCGGCTCCCCGACCTGCCCCCGCCACGACCAACGGCTCGCCGACGGTGGTCCGCGGCCGACGGCGGAGGTGCTCGCGGTCCGGATCGACGGGGCGGTGCGCCAGCGCTTCGTCGTCGCCGGCGACCAGCCCGTCTTCGTGGGACGGGCGCCGGAGCAGGGCGGCGGGATCACGCTGGGCCAGTGGTTGACCGAGGAGGCGCGGCGCTGGATCAGTCGTAGCCACGTCCGCTTCGAGCTGCGCGGCACCGAACTGGTCGCGCAGGACGTCAGCACGAACGGCACGGGCATCCGCCCCGGCGGTTCACTGAACGACGATGACCGGATCACGTTGAAGCGGCAGGCGCGCCCGCTCGCGCCGACGGATTTCGTGGAGCTCTATCCGGGAGTGCAGATCGGCCGGGCGCGGAACTGGACCTCCGGCGGCGTGGTCAACCCGGCGTCGGTGATGGCCGAAGCCCCCACCATGGCCATGCGCACCCTCGACCGCTGACCCTCGACCGCGCCCACGCATCAGGGACCTGTCCACCCCGCAAGGAGTGAACAGGTCCCTGATCGACGCGGCGGGTCAGCGCAGAACGGCGGTGAGCTGCTCGATCGCCCAGTCCACCTCGTCCGCCTCGATCATCAGCGGCGGAGCGAGCCGGATGGTCGAGCCGTGCGTGTCCTTGGCGAGCACCCCGCGCTCGGCGAGCCGCTCGCAGGCCTGGCGACCGGTCATCAGCGACGGGTCGATGTCGATGCCGGCCCAGAGCCCCCGACCGCGCACCGCGACCAGACCCTGACCGAGCAGGCCGCGCAGCGCCGAGTGCAGATGGGCGCCGAGCTCGGCCGAGCGGGTCTGGAATTCGCCGGTGCGCAGCAGGCGTACGACCTCGGTGCCGACCGCGCAGGCCAGCGGGTTGCCGCCGAAGGTCGAGCCGTGCTCGCCGGGGCGGAGCACCCCGAGCACGTTCTTGTCGGCCGCGACCGCCGACACCGGCACGATGCCGCCGCCCAGCGCCTTGCCGAGGAGGTACATGTCCGGGCGGACGCCCTCGTGGTCGCAGGCGAACGTCTCGCCGGTGCGGCCCAGCCCGGACTGGATCTCGTCGGCGACGAAGAGCACGTTCTGCTGCGTGCAGAGCTCCCGCACGCCCGGCAGGTAACCGGCCGGCGGCACGACCACGCCCTGCTCGCCCTGGATCGGCTCCAGCAGCACGGCGACGGTCGTGTCGTCGATCGCCGCGGCGATCGCCGCCAGGTCGCCGTAGGGCACGATCCGGAACCCCGGCGTGTACGGCCCGAAGTCGTTGCGCGCCTCCGGGTCGGTGGAGAAGCTGACGATCGTCGTGGTGCGGCCGTGGAAGTTACCCTCGGCCACGACGATGGTGGCCTGCTCCGCCGGAACGCCCTTGACCTGGTAACCCCACTTGCGGGCCACCTTGATCGCGGTCTCCACCGCCTCGGCGCCGGTGTTCATCGGCAGCACGAGCTCCTTGCCGCAGAGCTCGGCCAGCTCGTGGCAGAAGTCGGCGAACTGGTCGTGCACGAAGGCCCGGCTGGTCAGCGTGAGCCGGTCGAGCTGCGCGTGCGCGGCCGCGATCAGGCCGGGGTGGCGGTGTCCGAAGTTGAGCGCCGAGTAGCCGGAGAGACAGTCCAGGTAGCGGCGGCCGTCCACGTCGGTCACCCAGGCGCCTTCGGCCTCCGCGACGACGACCGGGAGCGGGTGGTAGTTGTGCGCGGTCCAGCGCTCGGCGTCACGCATCGCACCCGGGGTGCGGAGGCTCTCGACAGTGGTCATTCACGTGCCTTTCGTTCGCGACGGGAGTCGGTGCGCTCGTTGCTCGCGCTCACCGGTCCCGCACCTCCAGCGTGCAGCACTTGGGGCCGCCACCGGCCTTGCGCAGTTCGGACATATCAACACCGATGGGCTCGTAACCGCGCTCCGTGAGCGCGGCGGCGAAACCGGTCGCCTGGGCCGGGAGGACCACGTGCCGCCCGTCGCTGACCGCGTTCAGCCCGAGCACCTCGGCGTCCGCCGGACGCGCGATGATCGCGTCCGGGAAGAGCCGACGCAACACGGCCTGGCTGCCGGGGGAGAAGGCCTCCGGGAGGTACGCGACGGTCTGCGGGTCGAGTACGCAGAGCGCGGTGTCCAGGTGGTAGAAGCGCGGGTCGACCAGTTGGAGCGTCACCACGGGACGACCGAAGACCTCCTGCACCTGGGCGTGCGCCGCGTGCGCCGTACGGAAGCCGGTGCCGGCGAGGAGCAGGTCGCCGGCGAGCAGGATGTCACCCTCGCCCTCGTTGACGTGCTTGGGCTGGTGCACCTCGAAACCGGCCCGCTCGAACCAGGACGCGTAGGCCGGGCCCTCGTCCGCCCGCTCAGGGTTGAGGAACTGCACGGCGAGCGCGCGGCCGTCGACGACGGTGGCGCCGTTGGCCGCGAAGACCATGTCGGGCAGCCCGGGCAGCGGCTCGATCTCGTCGACCGTGTGTCCCAGGTCGAGGTAGACCTGCCGCAGCGTCGACCACTGCCGGATGGCGAGATCGGCGTCCACCGGGGCGCTCGGGTCCATCCACGGATTGATCGCGTAATCGACCGCGAAGTGGGTCGGCCGGCACATCAGGTACCGCCGGCTGCTCAGGTTCTGCGTCATCGCATCTGCTCCAGGGATCGGGCGCGCCCGGCCACGCTGGGGCCACGGGCTGGCGCCTAACCGCAACGCTATGCGGGGCAGGCGATGAAAACTACCGGCGACGGTTGCGTCTTACCGTCGATCGTTGCGTCATTGCGGCGTGCGACCAGCGAAACGTTGCGCCAGCGTGCCGGTCGGCGAACCTGGACATGCTTCGGGGGGTGGCGAACCGCCACCCCCCGATGAAGGGCGCCCGTGGTGAACCACCACGTCAGTGGGCGCTGGAGCGCTCCATCACTGCTCCGGCGTCAGAACTACCCGTCAGAACCGGTCAACAAACTGTGAGTCAAGCCACTCCCGCACCCGGACCACGTTGTCGCCGTCCGTCGAGAGCCACGAGAGCGAGCCGGTCAGCGCCAGAATGCCGAGCACCACGGCGCCCACGCCCAGCAGCAGACCGATCAGTGCTTCGGACTTCCCGGCGACGTGCCGCCGACTCGTCGCCGAGATGCCGCCGATGGCGAGCAGCAGCGCGAGCACACCCAACGCGATGCCGTACCCGGCGAGCGTGCCGGTCAGCACGGCGAGCGCGGCGACGACGCCGACGATCAGACTGAGCGTGGCGAGCACGCTCGCGCGGGGGCGGGGACCGGCGGGAACGGGCGGCGCCTCGCGCTCCGGGACGGCGACGCGCTCCGTCCCGGTTGTCGGCGCGACCACGGCGGTCCGGTCCGTGTCCGTGCGCGCCGCGGCCAGGCTCTCGGTTTCCGCGCGGTCCGCCGCACGTTCGGCGGCGGCCCGCTCGGCCGTCGCGTGCTCGGCCGCCCGGGCGGCGTCGCCGCGCTCGGGACTGGCCGGCACGGTCGACCTCCGGCCGTCGTAGACCGTGCTGTCGTCGAGCCGGTCGCGCACGGTCACCGGACCGGTTTCGGATGGTGGTACGGGTGCGGGGGCCACACCGACGCCGTCGGCGCGGCCGTCGCCGTCGTCGTCCCGCGTCGGCGCATCCGCCGAGCGGCGCGAGAGCGAGGGGATCCTGACCACAACACACCTCCTGATCAGTGCGCGGGCTCTGCGATGCGGCCTGCGCGGGGACGATATTGGCATACCCGGATGTATGCGCGGTCACACCTGGACGGAACGCGCGGACGCGGTGGATAGGGTCGACCGGTGCCAGAGGGACACACCATTCACCGGCTCGCCGCGGAGCACCAGGCCATGTTCGGCGGGGACAAAGTGACCGCGCTGAGCCCTCAGGGACGGTTCGCGGCGGGCGCGGCCCGGCTGTCCGGCGCGACGCTGCAGGAGACCGAGGCGTACGGCAAACACCTGCTGCACCATTACGACATCGGCGAGACCCTGCATGTGCATCTGGGGCTCTACGGGGCGTTCGCCGGCGGCGAGGGGGAACCGCCCGTCCCCGTCGGGCAGGTGCGGCTCCGGCTGACCAGCGACCGGCACTGGCTCGATCTGCGCGGCCCCACCGCGTGCGAACTGTTCAACCCCACGGACGTGGACGCGCTACGCGCGCGACTGGGCGCCGATCCGCTGCGCGACGACGCCGATCCGGCCGGGTCGTACGCGAAGATCCGGCGCAGCGCGAAGAGCGTCGCGTCGCTCCTGCTCGACCAGTCGATCGTCGCCGGCGCCGGGCTTGTCTACGTCTGCGAGGTGCTCTTCCGGGCCGGGATCCCGCCGACCCGACCCGGACGGGAGATCGATCCGGCGCAGTGGGAACCACTGTGGACGGACCTCCGCGAGTTGATGCGCGAGGGCGTACGGCGCGGTCGGATCGACACGGTCCGCGACCAGCACCTGCCCGAGGTGACCGGCCGACCGCCACGGGTCGACCGGCACGGCGGCGAGGTCTACGTCTACCGGCGGGCCGGGCAGCCCTGCCTCGTCTGCTCCACCGAGGTCAGTCGCGCCGACCTCGCCGGCCGGAACTCGTACTGGTGCCCCGCCTGCCAGCCGTAACCCGTCACCACCACCGTCGCTTCGGCGGCCGCACGGTGACCGAGCCGAACGCGATCTGGCAGCGGACCTCGATGACCGGGGCGCCGGTGCCGACGGGTGCGCGCAGCTTCGACTCCTTGCTACCGAAGATCGCCGTGCCGGTCAGTCGCACCTCGACACCATCGGGAACGTAGATCGTGACCGCGCCGAAGATGGCGGTCGCGTCGATCTGCGTGACCTGGTGCTGCAACTGGGCGTCCTGCAGCTCGATGTGACAGTCGCCGAAGACGGAGCGGGCCTCCAGCCGCTCCGGCACCAGCCAGCCACCCTTGCGCGACTCGTTGCTGAAGATGGCCACCAGACGCTCGGGTTCGGCCGTGGTCGCGGGGTGCGCGACCGCGGCACGGGGCATCCCGGTGGGGAGGTCCTCGGTGAGCCGGGCGAGCTCGCCGCGGGTGACCGCCGAATGTGCCGTTCCCGCGCGCTCGGTGTACTCGTCGAGCGTCAGCCGACCCTCCACAGCCGCCTGGCCGAGCAACTCGACCACCTGCTCACGTTCCCGGTCGGAGACCCGCAGGTGGTCCTCGCCGTGCCGCTCCAGCTCCACGCGCCAGAGCATAGCGGCAGTCCCGCCGCAGGCCACGTCCCCGGCGCCGGTGCATCGGAGCCGTCCCGGCGTCCTCCCCCTGCGCGTTCCGGTCCCCCGATAGGGTTGCCGCGAACGCCGCGGCAGCGGATGCCGGGCGCCACATCGACGTGGAGGGGGACCCATGGCCCGCACCATCGCGACGAATGAGCGCGTCGACCGCGAGCGCCTGATCGAGTTCATCACGCCCCGGCACCACGCCATCCTGATGACCACCCGGGCCGACGGCCGGCCTCAGGCCTCCCCGGTCGCCTGCGGTGTCGACGCCGAGGGACGCATCGTGATCGCGACCTACCCCGAACGCGTCAAGGTCCGCAACATCCGCCGCGACCCCCGCGTCTCGGTCTGCGTCATCTCCGACGACTGGAACGGCGCCTGGGTCCAGGTCGACGGCACCGGCGAGGTGCTCGACCTGCCCGAGGCGCTGGAGCCGCTCGTCGAATACTTCCGCCGCATCTCCGGCGAGCACCCGGACTGGGACGAATACCGGCAGGCGATGCGCGACCAGGGAAAGTCGCTGATCCGCGTGACCATCGAGAGTTGGAGCCCGGTCGCCACCGGCGGCTTCCCGCCCCGGCTCGCGTGACTCGGAAGTCGAACTCGCCGTCCTTCGCGTGACCGAGATGCACCGGGGCGGTCCGTCTTTCGTATTGATGCGCCGGCCGCATCGTGATGCGCGAGGCGCATCACGGTCTCGCGCCGTCGCCCATCCAGCGGCTGCCCGGACGGCTACGCCCGGCCGCCGTGGACGGCGTCAGTGGCCTTGCGGGCGGCGACCAGCACCGGGTCCCACACCGGGGCGTACGGCGGTGCGTAGCCGAGATCCAGCGCCGTCATGTCGGCCACCGTCATGCGGTTCCAGAGCGCCACGGCCAACGTGTCGATCCGCTTCGCGGCCTCCGACCGGCCGACGATCTGTGCCCCGAGGAGGAGTCCGGTGCGCTGTTCGGCGATCAGCTTGACGGTCATCGGAGCGGCGCCCGGGAAGTAGCCGGCGCGGTTGTTCGACTCGATGGTGGCGGTGACGTAGGCGTAGCCGGCCTGTGCGGCGTCGCGTTCGCGCAGCCCGGTGCGGGCCACTTCCAGGTCGCAGACCTTGGTCACGGCAGTGCCGACGACGCCGGGGAAGGTGGCGTACCCGCCGCCGATGTTGATGCCCGCCACCCGGCCCTGCTTGTTGGCGTGGGTGCCGAGCGGGATGTGCACCGGCTGCCCGGTGACCCGGTGGACGGTCTCGACGCAGTCGCCGGCCGCCCAGATCCCGGCCGTGCCCGGATCGTCCTCGGGACCGGGGAGCCCGACGACGCGCATCCGCAGGTCGGTGCGGATCCCGCCGGTGACCCCGATCGGCAGGCCGGCCTCCGCGGCGAGGCCGGTGTTCGGGCGTACGCCCAGACCCAGGACCACGACGTCGGCCGGGAGTTCCCCGGCGTCGGTGCCGACCGCGCGGACCCGTCCGTCACGTTCGGCGATCCCCGTGACGCTCACCCCGGTGCGTACGTCGATGCCGAGGCCGCAGAGCGCGTCGCGGACCATCGCCCCCATGTCCGGGTCCACCGTCGACATGGGCTGCGGCGCCCTCTCCACCAGCGTGACGGAGAGGCCACGCCGGATCAGCGCCTCGGCCATCTCCACCCCGATGTAGCCGCCGCCGACGACCACCGCCTGCCGCGGCCGCGGCTCGCTCTCCAGCCACGCGCGCAGGGCCGTGCCGTCGTCGAGGGTCTGCACGCCGAATACGCCGGCCACGTCGTCCTGCTCCCACGGCGGGACGATGGGGACGGCGCCGGCGGCGTACATCAGGGTGTCGAAGCGTTCGCGCACCTCGCGCCCGCCGTCGTCGAGTGCCCGAGCGACCACCTCGCGCCGGTCGAGGTCGATCGCGGTCACCTCGTGCCGCACCCGGGCGTCGATCGCGTGCTTGCGGCGGAAGGTCTCCGGGTCGCGGGCGATCAGGTCGTCGGGGCTGTCGACGAGACCGGAGATCCAGTACGGGATGCCGCAGGCGGAGTAGGACGTGAAGTGGCCACGTTCGAACGCGACGATTTCCAGCTCGTCGGGTCCGCGCAGCCGGCGCGCCTGGGACCCGGCGGACATGCCCGCCGCGTCACCCCCGACGATGATCATGCGTTCGGTCATCGGCAGCTCAGCCCCGCGTCTGCGCGGCCAGGTAGTCGACCACGTCGAGCAGGTCCCCGGTCCGGGCGTGCACGGCGCGCTGCCGCGCCGCCCCCGTACCGCGCGACCGCAGTTGTCCGAGGAGCGTAGTGACCAGCGACAGGTCGCCGTGGCGGGCCAACTCGGGGGAGATCCGGTCGACGAGTCGCCGCATCAGATGCCACGCCGGGTGGGTGCCGCCGCGCAGGACGTCGACCGCCAGGCCTTCCAACCCGTCGTGCGCCGCGCGCCAGTGCGCCGCCACGAGCATGTGATGGTCGACCGGCGGCGCCGGGCGGCCGGCGTCGATGTCCGCCAGCGCGGTCCCGACCAGCCCGCGGATCAGCGCGGCGATCAGGATCGTGTCGTCCAGGCTCGGGCAGACGTCGCCGATGCGGACCTCGACAGTCGGATAGTTGGCCGAGAGGCGGGCGTACCAGTAGAGCATCCCCTGGTCGAGCAGCATCCCCGACGAGATCAGCTCCTCGACCAGCCGCTCGTAGTGGGCGTGCGACTCCAGCCAGGGGGTCGGTGCGACCGCCGGCCAGCGCTCCCACATCACCGAGCGCCAGCTGGCGTAACCGGTGTCGACGCCTTCGTAGAACGGTGAGTTGGCGGTGGCGGCGTGCAGCACGGGCAGCCACGGCCGCAGGTGGTTGAGGACCTGGACGCCGGTCTCCGGGTCGGGGATCCCGACGTGGACGTGCATCCCGTTGTTGCCCGGGCCGTCCACCAGCAGCCGGTACCGCTCGATCATGCGGTGGAAACGCGGTCTGTCCACGACCGGGGGCTCCGCCCCGGCGATCGGACCGGTGCCGACGGCGAGCAGGCGGGCGCCGGCCCGCTCGGCCGCGTCGGAGAGACCGGTGCGCAGCAGTCCCAGCGAGTGCCGCACCGCGGCGAGTTCGACGCCGGGCGGGCTGCCGATCTCGATCTGGCTGGTCTGGAACTCCTGCTGCACCTGGCCGCGCAGCTCGGCGGGAACCTCGGCGAAGACCGCGTCGACGGCCGGCACCGCCGCGCCGGTCGCCGGGTCCACGAGCAGGAACTCCTCTTCCACCCCGACGGTGAGCAGCCCCGACGCCTCGTCCGGCGCGGGTCGTTCCTGGGTCATCACGCTGCCGGTCATTGGCCTCACCGTCCGTCGGTCGCGCCGCCATCGGGCGCTATCAGCCACCTCGATACCCACAATGCCCGCCGGGGGAAACCCGCATGTCGTGGGCACCACCATTCTGCGGGCTGGCCGGAGGCGGTGGGCTGGAATGCGGGTCAGCGGCGCGGCCGCCGGGGCAGGGGCACGTCGTGACGGCCGCCGATCAGCTCCTGCACCCAGATCTTCGCCGCGATGATCGGTTGTCGGAACCGCCGCTCCCGGAACGCCGCCAACGCCCGCTTTCGCTCGTTGCGCCGCCCCGGGCGGACGTATAACCAGTGCGCCCAGGGGGAGTGCGGCCGGGCGAGCCGGATCGCGCCGACGACGAGCAGCACCGGGATGAACAGGCCCAGCAGCCCGGTCCAGATCTTCCCCTTCAACAGGGTGATCGCCGCGAGCGCGAGGTTGGCGATGGCGAACAGCGCGGCGGCCAACCAGGGCTTGACACCGTCGGTGGGGGCCTGCAGGAAGTCGTTCAGGCTGACCGGCCGCATGCCGAGCAGCAGCAGTCCGGAGAGGGCGATCGCCACGAAGACGGCGTCGATGGAGGTGCGCCCCTTCTCCGACCAGTACACGTCGCTCAGGTGCAGCAGCAGGGCGAACTCGTCGAGGACGAGCGCCGATCCGATGCCGAACAGCGCGGCCGCCGCGGCCCGCCAGGGCGTCGGACTGGCCGGCATCATCAGCCCGGCGACGCCCGCGATCAGCATGAAGACGACGCCGAAGACGACGTGGTGGATGTGCAGTCCGCCCGGCGTGACGTTCCCCGGCCACCAACGCACCCGCGCCCGGATCATCCGTACGGAGGCGCGGATGAAGCCGAAGCCGACGATCACCCCGACGAAGAAGCAGAAGAGGGGGAGCCGGCCGGTCGAGACGATCGTCCGGTGGAACCACTCCGCCACGGGCCCGATCATCCTCCTGGTCCCGACGATCCGCCCCCTCGTGCGGTAATCCGTCGTGCCGGGCGCGGCGTGTCCGGCGGGTCGCGGCGGATTCCGGGCGGCGGCACGGAAACCGCGGAGCGGGCGGCCCTCTTGACGGGTGCTCCTAGGCTGCGCGTGTGCCGGGGTTCCTGACGAGCGTGGCGGGGGTGTGGGCGTACGCCTACGCGCAGATCGCCGCCGTCCCCAGCCACCCGGCCGAGCTGCTCGCCGTGGCCGCCACTCTGCTCGCGGTCGCGGTCACCCTCCGTCTCGTCGCCCGGCTCCGGTTGCCGGCCGACGATCCGGCGCGGCAGGGCACGACGATGCGGGAGCGGGCGCGCCGGGCCGGCGTGCCGCGGCAACTCGATCCCGACGCGGCCGGGCGGCCGCGTCCCCGGGCGCCGACGGCGCCGTTCCGGGCCGTCGCCACCTAGTCCCCGCTGGGACAGCGCGCGCGGCCGGTCCGGTTCCGCCGTCGGCCGCCCTGCGCCCGCTCTCCGCGGCGCCGCCATGCGGCCGATTCCACCCGTCACCGTCCAGCCGCCCGAGGGTCCGCTGGACGTCGCCGAATCGAGCCCAGGGGTTTACCGTGCTTGCCTTCGCACCACTCGACGGCGCCGTGGGCGCCGCATACACCGCCGTTTCCGCGCTCGCCGACGCGGTCGGCCCGATCGCCGGCGGCGGCGCCACGGCCGCCGCCATCGTCGGATTCACCATCGCCGTCCGGCTGCTGATCTCGCCGCTGAGCTGGGCGCAGGTCCGCGGGGAGCGACGCCGCGCTGCGCTCGCGCCGCAGCTTCGCGAGCTGCAGCAGCGGTACGGCAGGCAGCCGGAGCGGCTGCGCGCCGAGACCGTCGCCCTCTTCCGGGCGGAAGGGGCGACGACGCTCTCGGGCTGCCTGCCCGGCCTGCTGCAGGCGCCGTTCTTCTTCGTGATGTACCGGCTCTTCACCACTGCGGCCGGAGACGCTTCGCTGCTGACCGACCGGCTCTTCGGGGTGCCGCTCGGCCACCACGTCGCCGACGGGCTGGGCGGATCGGCGGGGCCCGTTTTCGCCGTACTCTTCGCGCTGTTGGCGGTGCTGGCCTGGTGGTCGTCGCGGCGGATGCGACGGATGGCGGCCGTGCAGCCGGTGGCCGACAGTGCTGCGCCCGGTGCGGCCGCACTGGCCCGGTTGCTGCCGCTGCTGCCGTACGGCACGCTGCTCGCCGCGGCGGTGGTGCCGCTGGCGGCGGCGCTCTACCTGCTGACGACGACGGCGTGGACGGCCCTGGAGCACGCGGTGCTGCGTCGCCCCCAGGTGGTCCGCGCGGACGGTGACCCATCGATGACGGTTGACAAGCCGAGGCGCGACCACTAAAACGTGAGAGAGCGCTCTCTCAGTTGTAACGCCAGCTTTACCCGCTCGTCGCACGGGGGTGTTCCGTCCTGTGGCGCTCGGGAGCGGCAATCGCTCTCCCGACTCCGCCGTCCCCGCAGAGAGGTCCGTAATGACAGTGACCGCCCAACCCGGCGCGCCGCTCCGGCGCCGCCTCCTTGCCGCGGTGGCCATCGCCGCCGTGGTCACCACCGTGCTCGCGGTCAGCATGACCGCGCGCGCCGCCGTCCCGCCCACCCCGCCCGGCTGGAGCCTGGTGTGGAGCGACGACTTCACGGGCGCCGCCAACACCCTTCCGTCGTCCGGCAACTGGATCATCGACACCGGCACGAGCTATCCCGGTGGTCCGGCCAACTGGGGCACGGGGGAGATCCAGACCTACACCAACAGCACCAGCAACGTCAGCCACGACGGTGGCGGCAACCTGCGCATCACTCCCATCCGCACCGCGTCCGGGCAGTGGACCTCCGCCCGCATCGAGACCGTCCGCACCAACTTCAAGCCGCCCGCGGGCGGGGTGCTGGCGATCGAGGGGCGGATCCAGATGCCGAACGTCACCGGCGCCGAGGCGGCCGGCTACTGGCCCGCCTTCTGGGCGCTCGGGTCGCCGTACCGCGGCAACTACCAGAACTGGCCGGGGATCGGCGAGTTCGACGTGATGGAGAACGTCAACGGGATCAACTCGGTCTGGGGGGTTCTGCACTGCGGCGTCGCACCCGGCGGGCCGTGCAACGAGTTCAACGGCATCGGCGCGTCCCGGGCCTGCCCCGGAGCCTCCTGCCAGTCGGCTTTCCACA
The DNA here is from genome assembly GCF_040659735.1 of Micromonospora sp. NPDC049679. Lineage (NCBI taxonomy): Bacteria > Bacillati > Actinomycetota > Actinomycetes > Micromonosporales > Micromonosporaceae > Micromonospora > Micromonospora sp. NPDC049679. The sequence goes on along the minus strand of NZ_JBFANZ010000001.1, from coordinate 121,247 downwards.
CCTACCGTTTCGAGTGGGACACCGCCGCCAACCCCGACCAACTGCGCTGGTACGTGGACGGCCAGCAGTTCCACACCGTGACCGAGGCGCAGGTCGGTCAGCCGCACTGGAACAACATGACCAGCCACGCCGGCTACTTCCTGCTGCTCAACGTCGCCATGGGTGGCGCGTTCCCGAACGGCGTCGCCGGCGGGGCCACGCCGACCGGGAGCACCGTCTCGGGGCGGCCGATGCTGGTCGACTACGTCGCGGTCTGGAGCCGGGGTGGCGGGTCGACCACCCCGCCGACCACGCCACCGACGACGCCGCCGCCGGGTGGCGGTGTGAGCGCGTACTCGACGATCCAGGCCGAGGCGTTCCAGGCGCAGAACGGTGTCGCGGTCGAGGCGTGCAGCGAGGGCGGGCAGAACATCGCCGCGCTGCGCAACGGTGACTGGGCACGGTTCGACAACGTCGACTTCGGGTCGACGTCGCCCCGCGATCTGCTGGCGCGGGTCGCGTCCGGCGCGGCGGGCGGCGTGAGCGGTCTGGTCGAGGTGCGGCTCGGCAGCCCGACCAGCGCTCCGATCGGCAGCTTCGCGATCGCGAACACGGGCGGCTGGCAGAGTTGGCGTTCCGTGCCGGCCAACGTCTCCGCGGTGACCGGGCGACAGACCGTCTATCTGACGTTCACCAGCGGCCAGCCGAACGACTTCGTCAACGTCAATTGGTTCACCTTCCGCCGCTGACGGCGCTGTCTCGACGCGCCCTACGGGCTGATCAAGGGATCGGCCGCATGGACACCGGCCCGTGTCCCGCGGTCGATCCCTTGATCACCGGGTCGGGTTGGAAACGGGTCGGGAAATGGGTCTGGACATTAACAGTTAACAGTCCTAATAATTAGCCAACTGTCGATGTGCGGGAAATCCCGCGACCGGTTGGGGGAGGACTGCGTGAGGCGTTCCCGATTCCTTGTCGCCACCGTGGCGACCGCACTCGCGGCCGCAGCGGCGGCCGTCTGGGTGGCCGCTCCGGCCCTGGCGGCGGGCCCCACCGCGACCTTCGTGAAGACCTCCGACTGGGGGTCCGGCTGGGAAGGCAAATACACGATCACCAACGGCGGCCCGACCGCCATCACCTCGTGGAACGTCCAGTTCGACCTCCCGGCCGGGACAACCCTGGGCAGTTACTGGGACGCGCTCGTCGTCACCTCCGGTCAGCACGTGACCGCGACCAACCGCGACTACAACGGCGCCGTCGCGCCCGGGGCGTCGGTCTCCTTCGGCTTCCTCGGCAACGGCTCCGGGTCCCCGATCAACTGCCGGCTCAACGGCGCCGCGTGCGGCGGCGCGCCTACCCCGACGACGCCCGCACCGACGGCCACGCCGCCGCCGACCGCCCCGCCCACCGCGCCGCCGCCGACGGCCCCGCCCGGCACGGGCAGCCTCCCCCGGCACTTCCTCACCGGCTACTGGCACAACTTCGACAACCCCGCCGTCGAGCTGCGACTGCGCGACGTGCCCGCCGAGTACGACCTGATCGCCGTGGCCTTCGCCGACGCGGCCGGCGCCCCCGGCGCGGTCGGCTTCGGCATCGACCCCGGACTCTCCGCCGCGCTCGGCGGTTACACCAACGCCACCTTCAAAGCCGACGTGCAGACCCTGCATTCGCGTGGCAAGAAGGTGATCCTCTCCGTCGGCGGCGAGACCGGCCGGGTGGCGGTCAACGACGCGGCGTCCGCGACCAACTTCAGCAACAGCGTGCACGCGCTGATCCAGGAGTACGGCTTCGACGGCGTCGACATCGACCTGGAGAACGGGCTCAACCCGACGTTCATGGCCCAGGCGCTGCGGTCACTGCGCGGCAGGGTCGGCGCCGGACTGATCATCACCATGGCCCCGCAGACCATCGACATGCAGTCGCCCGCGGCGTCCTACTTCAAGCTGGCGCTCGACATCCGGGACATCCTCACCGTCGTGCACACGCAGTTCTACAACTCCGGCTCGATGCTCGGCTGCGACCAGTCCTTCGCCTACGCCCAGGGCACGGTCAACTTCATGACCGCGCTCGCCTGCCTTCAGCTGGAGAACGGCCTGCGACCCGACCAGGTCGCGCTCGGTCTGCCCGCCGGACCGGGCGCCGCGGGCGGCGGCGTCGTCGCCCCGACCCTGGTCAACCAGGCGCTCGACTGCCTGGCCCGGGCGTCCAACTGCGGCAGCTTCCGACCCCCGCGCACCTACCCGGACATCCGCGGCGCGATGACCTGGTCGATCAACTGGGACGTCTCCAACGGCAACTCCTTCGCCCGCACCGTCAAGCCGCACCTCGCGACCCTGCCCTGACCAAGGCCCGACCCCGGTAGGCCCGACCCCCGGTAACCCCCGTACCCCCGCCCTGGAGGTCCCATGAAACTCAGATCGATCCGGACCGCGGCGCTCGCCGCCGGACTGGCCGCCGCGCTCGTCGCCGGCTCGCTCGGATTCGCGACCGCGGCGTCCGCGGCCACCGCGACCTTCGTCCGCACCTCCAGCTGGGGGAGCGGGTACGAGGCCAAGTTCACCGTCACCAACAACACCTCCTCGCCGATCACCTCGTGGAACGTGCAGTTCGACCTGCCCGGCGGAACCTCGATGGGCACCTACTGGGACGCGCTGGTGAGCACCGCGGGCCAGCACGTCACCGCCACCAACCGGGAGTACAACGGCGCGCTCGCGGCCGGCGCGAGCACCACCTTCGGGTTCGTGGTCAGCGGCAACGGTGACCCCACCAACTGCACGGTCAACGGGGCCGCGTGCAGTGGCGGCGGAGGCGGCACGCCGGGCGCGCCGAGTGTCCCCGGCAACCTCCGCGTCACCGGCACCACCAACTCGGCCATCTCGCTGGCCTGGAACGCCTCGTCCGGCACCGTCACCGGTTACCGCGTCTACGAGGGCAGCGCGGTGCGGGCCACCGTCACCGGCACCTCCGCGACCGTCTCCGGACTCGGCGCCTGCACGGGCCACAGCTACAGCGTCGCGGCGTACAACTCGTCGGGTGAGTCGGCGAAGTCGGCGGCCGTGTCGGCGACCACCACCGGCTGCACCGGCGGGGGGAGCGGCTCCATGGCCGCGGCCCCGTACCTCTACCCGGGCTGGGGGAATCCGCCCGCGCCGTCGACGGTGATGAGCGCGACCGGCGTCAAGTGGTTCACCATCGCGTTCGTCCTCTCCGCCGGTGGCTGCACGCCGGGCTGGGACGGCGGTCCGCTCACCGGCGGCGCGCACGCCAGCACGATCAGCGCCATCCGGGCCGCGGGCGGCGACGTGATCCCGTCGATCGGCGGCTGGAGCGGCAACAAGCTCGGCCCCAACTGCTCGACCCCCCAGGCGCTGGCCAACGCCTACCAGCAGGTCATCAACACGTTCAACCTGAAGGCGATCGACGTGGACATCGAGAACACCGACGAGTTCGAGAACACGGTCGTACAGGACCGGATCCTCGGCGCGTTGAAGATCGTCAAGCAGAACAACCCGGGCATCAAGACGATCCTGACCTTCGGCACCTCGACCACCGGCCCGACCTACTACGGCACCCGGCTGATCAACCAGGCGGCCGCGATGCAGGCCAACGTCGACGTCTTCACCATCATGCCGTTCGACTTCGGCGGCGGCGCCAACATGTACCAGAGCACGGTCAACGCCTCCGAAGGGCTGAAGAACGCGCTGAAGAGCGCCTTCGGCTGGTCCGACGCGACCGCGTACGCCCACATGGGCATCTCCGGCATGAACGGCCTCTCCGACCAGCAGGAGCTGACCTCGCCGGCGACGTGGACGCAGATCCGCGACTGGGCGAAGGCGCGCTCGCTCGCCCGCTTCACCTTCTGGGCCGTCAACCGCGACCGGCCGTGCCCCGGCGGCGGCGTCGTCTCCGACTGCAGCGGCATCGCCCAGAACACCTGGGAGTTCACCTCTATCACCGCCAGGTTCTGACCCACGCCGCGGCCCCGGCCCCCGTCGATGACATCTCATCGGCGGGGGTCGGGGTTTGCCGGGGACGCCTTTCGGAGAAGTTCAGCAGCCATCGATGGGCGGCGTTCATCGGTGGGCGGCGTTCATCGGTGAGCGGCGTTCGTTCGGCGGGCGGAGCAGGGGTGACGACATGAGCGACCGGTGGTACAGCAAGGCCGTGATCTACTGCCTCGACGTCGACACGTACGTCGATTCCGACGGTGACGGCGTGGGCGACTTTCGCGGGCTGATCGGACGGCTGGACTATCTGGTCCGGCTCGGGGTCACCTGCCTCTGGCTCAATCCGATCCACCCGACGCCGGACCGCGACGACGGATACGACGTCACCGACTTCTACGCCGTCGATCCCCGCTACGGCACGCTCGGCGACTTCGCGGAGCTGCTGCACCAGGCCGGTAACCGGGGCATCCGGGTCATCATCGACCTGGTCGTGAACCACACCTCCGACCAGCACCCGTGGTTCCAGTCCGCGCGCTCGTCACCCGACTCGCCGTACCGCGACTGGTACGTCTGGTCCGCCGAGGCGCCGCCCGACCGCCACCAGGGCATGGTCTTCCCCGGCGAACAGGACGAGACCTGGAGCTACGACCGGACCGCCAAGGCCTGGTACTACCACCGTTTCTACCGCTTCCAGCCGGATCTCAACGTCGCGAACCCGCGGGTGCGCGAGGAGATCAAGAAGATCACCGCCTTCTGGCTGCAGCTCGGCGTCTCCGGGTTCCGCATCGACGCGGCGCCGTTCATCATCGAGCTGACCGAGCCGGGCAACCCGAACTCCCCCAAGGACTTCGAGTTCCTCACCGAGCTGCGCCAGCACGTGCAGTGGCGGCGGGCCGACGCGGTGCTGCTCGCCGAGGCCAACGTGGAGCCCGACGGGCTCGTCGACTACTTCAGCGACGGGGGCGGCTCCAGCAACCGGCTGCACATGCTCTTCGACTTCATGCTCAACGGCCGGCTGATGCTCGCGCTGGCCCGCCGGGATCCCGAGCCGATCATCGAGGCGCTGCGGGACACCCCGGCGCTGCCGTCCGGCGCGTCCTGGGCCACGTTCCTGCGTAACCACGATGAGATCGACCTCTCCCGCCTCACCGCGGAACAGCGCAACGAGGTGTTCGAGGAGTTCGGTCCCGACGAGGAGATGCGCCTCTACGGACGGGGAATCCGGCGGCGGCTCGCGCCGATGCTCGGCAACGACCGGCGCCGCCTCGAGCTGGCGTACTCCCTGCAGTTCACCCTGCGCGGCACCCCCGTGCTCCGGTACGGCGAGGAGATCGGCATGGGCGAGGACCTGTCGCTCCCCGGCCGTGAGGCGATCCGCACCCCCATGCAGTGGTCGTACCTGCCCAACGGTGGCTTCTCCAGCGCCGAGGTCGAGCAGCTCGTCCGACCGGTGATCGCGGACGGCGAGTTCGGTTACGAGAAGCTCAACGTCACCGCGCAGCGCCACGATCCCGGCTCGCTGCTCGGCTGGTTCGAACGGATGATCCGTACGTTGCGGGAGGCGCCCGAGGTGGGCGCGGGCTCCTGCACGTACGTGGATGTCCTCGCGCCGCCCGGCGTGCTGGTGCACCGTGCCGACGACGCCTCCGGCGCCATGCTCTTCCTGCACAATCTCGGCACCGACCGGGTGACCGTGGATCTCCAATCGCTCGCCGGCGACGCGGAGTTCCCCAACGACGTCTTCGCCGACCAGGAGTACGACCCGGTGGGGAAGCTCGACGCGTTGGAGCTCGCCGGGTACGGCTACCGGTGGATCCGGCTGCACCGCAGTCCGGCCGGTTAAGAGGGGGCGGTCACCTCCCGCACGGCTGGGTTAAGCTCCGCCCGACGCCATAAGTTACCGGGAGGTAAGCATGTCCGACGAGTCCCAGCGGGTCGCCCTTGTCACCGGCGCGGCCCGCGGCATCGGCGCGGCAACCGCGCTGCGGCTGGCCGCCGACGGCCTGGCGGTCGCCGTGGTCGACCTGGACGAGGCGGCCTGCGCATCGACCGTGGAGCAGATCGTCGCGGCCGGCGGCCGGGCGCTCGCGGTCGGCGCCGACGTCGCCGACCAGGCGCAGGTGCAGGCAGCGGTCGAGCGGATCGCCGCCGAGCTCGGCGCGCCGACCGTGCTGGTCAACAACGCCGGCGTGCTCCGCGACAACCTGCTGTTCAAGATGAGCGTGTCCGACTGGGACACCGTGATGAACGTGCACCTGCGCGGCGCGTTCCTCGTCACCCAGGCCACCCAGAAGTACATGGTCGAGCAGAAGTGGGGCCGGATCGTCAACCTCTCCAGCACCTCCGCGCTGGGCAACCGGGGCCAGGCCAACTACGCCGCGGCAAAGGCCGGGATGCAGGGCTTCACCAAGACCCTCGCCATTGAGCTGGGCCCATTCGGGATCACCGCCAACGCGGTCGCCCCGGGCTTCATCGTCACCGACATGACCGCCGCCACGGCGGCGCGGGTCGGCGTGGACTTCGAGGAGTTCCAGAAGCACGCGACGGCGCAGATCCCGGTCCGCCGGGTCGGCACCCCCGACGATGTCGCGCACACCGTCTCGTTCCTCGCCAGCGAGGGCGCCGGGTTCGTCTCCGGCCAGGTCATCTACATCGCCGGCGGCCCCCGCGACTGACCGGGTGAACCGGCCCGCCTGAGTTGTTCAGGCGGGCCGGGCGGTGCGGCGTAGCCAGTAGAGGCCGATCACCGGCAGCACCAGGGGCACGTAGCCGTACCCCCGCCCGAAGCCGGACCAGACGGTCTCGTGCGGGAACGCGTCGGGCGCGAGGACACTCGCGGCGCCGACGGCGAGCACCCCGATCAGTTCGACCGTGCAACAGATCACGGCGAGCCGCCGGCCGAACGCGCCGTCACGGGCCAGCCCGACGGTGGCGACGATGTAGACCACCGCGGCGAGCGCGGAGAGCAGGTACGCCAGCGGCGCCTCGTGGAACTTCGTCGCGATCTGCACCCCGGCGCGCGACGTGGCGGCGACGGCGAAGAGCAGATACACGACGACCAGGACGCGCCCCGGCCCGGTGTTCGTCGTGCGCTCCGGCGCCGTGCGTTGCTCAGCCACTCGACACCGTCGACCAGGTCTGCTCCAGCCGCAGGACGAGCACCGGCACCACGAGGCAGACCACCGTGACGATCACCGAGCCCCACCGGGTCGGCTCCATCCGGGCCAGCACCGCGCCGAGCGGCGGCAGACAGACGATCGTGACGAGGTACCCGACGAAGGTGGCCATGCTCGCCGGCCGCTCGCCGCCCGCGATGGCCACCCCGGCCGCCACTGTCAGCGCCACCACGATCAGGCCGAGCACCGCCAGACCGACGAGGTGTGAGCGGTCCGGCGGCCGCTTGCGGACCGCTGCCACGAGAGCCCAGGCGGCGAGGACGAGGGAGGCGACGATCGTCAGGGTCGCCAGGGGACCGTTCACCGGCTCGTCCCGCTCCATGCATCGTTCACGACCACACTGTACTAACGAGCGTAGTAGCGACCCGGTCCGGCCGGCTGACCCCGCGCCCGCGGCGCCGCGCTCCGGGTGCGGCACACTGTCGCGGGAAACCGGAGGGACGTGGTCGCAGGTGGCGTTGCAGGCAGGGGCGGGGATGCGGGTCGGGCTGTTCGGCACGGGTTACTGGGCGGCGGAGACGCAGGGCGCCGCCCTCGCCGCGCACCCGAAGGTGAAGCTCGTCGGAGTCTGGGGGCGCGATCCGGCCAAGGCGGCGACGTTGGCGCAGCGGTACGGGACGCGCGCCTACACCGACGTCGACGAGTTGATCGCCGATGTGGACGCGATCGCGGTGGCGCTCCCGCCCGACGTGCAGGCCGGCATCGCGTTGCGCGCGGCGGAGGCCGGACGGCACCTGCTGCTGGACAAGCCGCTGGCGCTGACCGTCGAGGACGCCGACCGGGTCGTGGCCGCGGTTGAGCGGACCGGGGTGGCCTCGGTCGTCTTCTTCACCAACCGGTTCTACGGCAACGTCGCCGAGTTCCTCGACCGGACCGCCGTCACCGGCGGCTGGCACGGCTCACGCGCGACCATGTTCGCGTCGATCTTCCACCCGGGCAACCCGTACGGCGCCTCGCCGTGGCGGCGCGAGAAGGGCGGCCTGTGGGACATCGGTCCGCACGCGCTCTCGATCATCCTGCCGGTGCTCGGGCCGGTCACCGAGGTCGCCGCGGTCGACGGCCCGCGCGACGCGGTGCACCTGGTGCTCCGGCACGCGGGGGGCGCCTCGACCACGATGTCGCTGACCCTGGACGCGCCGCCCGAGGCCAGATCGTTCGACTTCGCGTTCTGGGGCGACACCGGCGTCGCGGTCGTCCCGCGCGGCGACGGCACCCAGGTGGCCGCCTTCACCGCGGCGATCGACCAGTTGCTGGTCGACCTGGGCGCCGGCGTGCCGGCCAACCCGTGCGACGTGCGTTTCGGCCGTGAGGTGGTCGCCGTGCTCGCCGCGGCCGAGAGCGCCCGGGCGCAACGACGTACGGTCACGATCTGACCGGCAGGCCGCGGTGCGTCAACCGAGCACCGGCACGGGCTTCCCGTCACGGGTGCTGGCCCGCACGGTGACCGGCGCCGACGCCGCCGGGTAGGGGCCGGAGGCGACGAGCCGGGTGCCGCGCCGCGTACCGCCGGCGACCGTCACCTCGATCGTCCGGACCTTCCCGCTGCCGACCGCGAGATGGTGCCAGCCGCCGCCCGGTGACCGCCACCACCAGCCCACCACGACGTCGCGGGCGAGACGGCTGCACAAGCGGGTGTCCGAGGCGGACGCGACCGTGGCATCGCGGGACGTCCCGCCGCCGGGAGCGAGCAGGACAGCCGAGACCCGGTTGCCGTCGCCTGGGAACGTCGCGCGCAGACACACCAGCCGGGAGGTCCCTGTCGTCTGCGGCAGCCGGCCGGACCAGACTTCCCAGGCGGTCACCGACCGCGGTGCGCGCCCGCGCAGGTCGCTGACCGGACAGCCCAGCCGGGCCCACGCGGCCGCGCCGTCGGCCCCGTCCAACCCGGGCGACGTCGCGCCCCCGGCGTCCACGGTAGACGGCAGATAGCGCAGCTCGGTGAGCGCGGCGCCGCCGCCCAGCTCGGCGAGGACGAACGGCGCGGAGGTCGCGACCTCCGCCGCGCGCAGCCGCAGCAGCGGCCCGGACCAGCATTCGCCGCTGCGCGCCGGCACCGGGTCGCTCACTCCGTCGGCCACCGCCAGCGGCCGCCAGTCGCGCCCGTCCAGCGCCCGCGTCTCGACCCGCGCCACCCAGGGCGCCACGAGATAACGGGAGGCGTCGCCGTCACGGCCGATCCGGATCGCGCTGGCGGTGTCCGCGGCCGTGCCCGGCGCGGGCTCGACGCGCAGGCCGCGCCGATCGCCGGTGACCGTGTACGTGCCGATCCGGGTCGGGTCGGCGAGCACCACGACGGCGCTGCCGTCCAGCTCGCCGGCGTAGAGCAGTTGGGGCGCCCCGATGGGCGGGTCCGCGGCCGCGCCGGCCGCGGTGGAGACCGTGACGCCGCCGATCGTGCCCGGCGTCGCCGTCGCTGCGCCGCCGCCGTCGCGCGTCGCGCCGCCGGGCGTCGACTCCGCGTGCGCACCCCCGCCGGAGCCCGCACCGGCGTCGTCGGTCGTGCCGTGCAGCCTCTGCCACGCGGTCACCGCCGCCCGGACCAGCTGGTCGTCGCCGGTCCGGGTACCGCGCGCCGGCCAACTCGCCAGGCTCAACTCGCTGGCGCCCGCCCACGCTTGCGCCGCGACCCGCCGGACGGTCAACGGGGCTGTCTCGGGAGCCGCCCACATGCCCACCGTCGCGGGGACCGTCGCCCCCTGCGGCGCGGCGCCGACCAGACTCGTCGTAACCAGCGCGGCCACGACGAGCATCGCCAGCGACACGGCGCCGAGCCGGGCGACCCGCAGCACCCGCAGCGTCTCCGGGTCCGGGGCGCGAAGCCGGACCACCGTCGGGTCGGCCGGCGCCCCGGCGAGCAGTTCCCGCTGCCGGTCGACGGAGATGCCCAGTTCGTCGCCGAGTCGTTGGCGCAGCCCGCTCGCCGCCGCCACGTGCGCGACCCCCTCGGCCCAGCCCGCCTCGTGCAGCAGGACGACGGCCTCGCGCGCCGGCAGCCGCTCCACCATGAGCAGGACGTACGCGGCGCGTACGGGCGCCGGTGCGGCGGCGAGCGCGCTGACGACCGCGCGGTGCTCGCGGCTGCCGTTGACCGGGGTGTGCCAGGCCCAGGTCACCAGCGCCGGCAGGGCGAGCCGGCGTGGCCGGGCGGCCCGCCGCAGCACCCGCGCCACCAGTTGCGGGTACGTCCGCACGACCCGGGACCGCCACGGGAGCGACCGCTGGACGAGCCGGTGCGCCCGGACGAGCTGCGACTGCCGGCGACGGGTGGCCGGTGCGACCAGGTAGGCGATCCGCACCAGCCGGTCGTAATGCTGCAGGAAGACACTCCCGGCGGGTGCGGGGACGGGTGATTCGTGGCGATCGGCTCCCATAGCGGGAACAACGTCGATTTCCGGACGGGGGACACGGGTGCGCACCGCTGGACGATCTTCACCGACGGCCGTGGAGGACGTACCGGAAATGCCTTTGCCCGGGTCGCGCGGACCCGGTTAGCGTCGGCCCATGTTCGTCACGCACGCCCTGATCCGCGCCGCCACCCCGGCCGCGTGGGGGCCGCTCCTGGTCTCCCGCCCGCGCCGGCTGCCCGCCCTGGCCCGCCAGGGCGCGGTCCGCGCCTGATCATCTTCTCCGCGCGCCGCGTCTGACGCGCACGCCCAGGGCCACCCGAGTCCCGATCCGCTCGGACAGGCCCCGATCCGGGCTGCCTGTCCGCACCGCTGTCCGGCCCCGCCGGGCGGCAGACAGGACACCGGCTGTGGCGCAGAGCCCATCGAACGCACCCGGAAAACGAACCGAACGCGACCGGTCCCGGCGCGTGCTGTCCCAGAACTTCCTCCGCGACCCGGCGGCGATCGAGCAGATCGTCCGGGCCGCCCGACCCGGACCCGGGGACCTGGTCGTCGAGATCGGAGCCGGACGCGGGCAGCTCACCCCGACGTTGGCCCGGCAGGCCGGCCGGGTGCTGGCGTACGAGGTCGACCCATCCCTCGCGGCAGCGCTCACCGCGGCCTGCGCGCCGCTGCGCAACGTCACCTGCCTGCCCCGCGACTTCCTGGCCGCCCCACCGCCACGGCAGCGGTTCGCGGTGGTCGGCAACATCCCGTACGCGCTGACCGCGCCCATCGTCGACTGGTGCCTCCGGGCGCCCCGGCTGACCTCGGCAACCCTCGTCACCCAACTCGAGTACGCGCGCAAACGCACCGGTGACTTCGGACGGTGGAGCCGGCTCACCGTACGGACGTGGCCGGAATTCGAGTGGCGGCTCGCCGGGCGGATTCCCCGTACCGCGTTCCGCCCGGTGCCCCGGATCGAGTCGGGCATCCTGCGGCTGACGCGCCGGCCAACCGCGCTCCTGCCGGCCGCTTCGATGCCGGCCTACCGGCGTTTCGTCGATCTGGGCTTCGGTGGGCTCGGCGGGTCGCTGCACGCGTCGTTGTCCGGGAGCTACCCGGCGCGGCGCGTCGACGCGGCGACGAGGGCTGTCCGGTTGGCCGTGGACACGCCGGTCGGCTACGTCTGGCCCGAGCAGTGGCTCACGCTCTTCCGGCTGCTCCAGGCCCCGGACCTGCGGTGACGCCGTCCTCCTGGCCCCGGCCCCGGCCCCGGCCGCGGCTTCGGCGCGAAGCCGGTCGAACCGGCCGGGGCTAGGAGGCCGGGGAAGCGTCGGCCGGCGAACCAGTCGTCGGGGAACCGCTGGCCGCGGAAGCGGTGGCCGCGGGGGAGGGGGCCGCGGGGGAGGGGGCCGCGGGGGAGGTGCCCGCACGGGCGAGCGCGAGCCAGTGCTGGGCGGCGATCTCCGTGCCGGGCGAGACGAGGAGACGTTCGACCGTGCCGGGCGTCGCGGCGGTCAGGTCCCAGAGCGCGCCGGTGTGCAGGCGCACCCGGGCCAGCCTCGCCCCCGCGTCGTACGCGTCGCCGGGCGCCACCAGCCAGCGCAGCAGCTGCGCACGGCCGCCGGGAACGGCGAACGACAGCGGATGGGTGCCGTCCGTCGCCGGTGACGTCGGGATCCGCCGTTGGCCGCTGTGCCCCAGCCAGCGCGCCGCGCCGCGCACGGTGGCGAGCTCCGGCTCGTCCACGTGGCGCAGCGGCCGCTCGAAGGCCCGCTGCACGGTGTCCACCACGGCGGGCATCCGCGCGCCACCCCCGACGAGAAGCACCGCGCCGATCTCGCTCACGCCGACAACGAGTTCGTCGAGGAGCCGCTGGCAGCAGGCGACCGTGCGGTCCAGCAGGGGCGCGGCGAGCGTGGCCAACTCGTCGCGGGTGAGCCGGTAGGCGGGGGTGTGCGGCATCAGGAAGTCCTCGACCGCTTCCACCTCGCTGAGCTGGTGCTTCATCCGCTGCGCGAAGTCGGTGACCGCCATGTTCAGCCGAAGCGCGGCCGCCCCCGCCGGGTCCGCCGCGCCGGCGGCGAGCAGCGGAGCCAGCCACTCCCGTCCCTCTTCGTGGATGCGGGCGGCCAGCAGCGCATCGATGTCGCGCCCGCCGCAATCGTCGATAGCGACGTGGCCGAGCACCTGGTGCCCGCGCTGATCGACCCGGACCAGCGCCGTGTCGAAGGTGCCGCCGCCCAGGTCGTAGACGAGGACCAGCTCGCCGGGGACCAGCGGCTCGCCGGCCACCGGGGCGAAGGCGGCGGCGACCGGCTCGGACAGCAGTTCCACGGTGTGGAACCCGGCCGCCTCGCCGGCCGCGATCATCTGGGCGCGGCGCGGATCCCCGAGGCCGTAGCTGGCCGGCACGGTCACCACGGCGCGGTCGATCGTCCCGCCGTGCAGGTGCTCCGCCTCCCCGCGCAGCGTCGCGAGCACGGCCACCACCTGCTCGACCGGCCGGAAGCGGCGGTCGCCGAGCGCCATCGGGATGTCCGCGGCGAGGCCCCGCTTGAACTCCGCGGCGTACGCGGTCGGCGCCGCGCGCTTGCGGCGTTCGGCGACGCTGCCGACGAACATGTGCTGCCCGTCCCAGTGCACCGCCGAGGGCCACGTGTACCCGCCACTGATCGGCTCCGGCACCAGCCGCATGGTGTCACCGGCCACGACGGCGGCCGCCGACGACGACGTGCCGAAGTCGATGACCAGCGTGGGGGTGTCAGACATCCCAGACATCGAGCAGGCTCCGCTCATCGGATTCCCAGTTGGCCAGCAGGTGCCGGCCGTCGCCGCTGAACGCCACCCGGGCCCGCTGTTGCGCTCCGCCCTGCGCCCGGAAGAGTTCGCGTTCGGTGGCGGCCTCGGTCACCAGCACCGACGGCGACCCGTCCGTGGCGTCCGTGATGATCGCACGGAGTTGCCCGTCCGGGCTGAGCGCGCTGCGGGCGAGCCCTTCGGTGAGGCTCGCGGAGGAGTAGCCGGGCTCGTGCAGGCGCCACTGCTCGTCCGTGACCTTCGCGATCTGGGCGCCGGTGCGCAGGTCCCAGAAGGTCGTCACCGGGCGCCCGAACCGACCGACGCCTTTGCCTCTGCCCTCCGCGGCCAGCCGCCAGTGCGCCTCGTTGACCAGCACCTTCCCCGGATTGCCCGGGTCGCGGAACCGGCTCATGAGCTTGCCGGTCTCGATGTCCCAGACGGAGAAGAAACCCTCCCCATCCCACGCGATCAGGCAGAGATGACCGCTGGAGTCGAGGAAGACGCGGCCGCGGGAGTCGGTCCCGCCGTGGTCGGGGTGGAACTCGGCGACCAGGGCGGCGTCGGTGATGGTCCGGATGTGCACGGCGTTGCCCGCCCGGTTGCACTCGACCAGATGCTGCCGGTCGGCGGTGAGCAGCCACGAGCCATCGGATTCGAGGTGGTGCCGGCGGGCCGGCGGCTGCGCGAGGAGGCTGGCCGCGTCCTTCGTGACGGCGGCGACCAGCGCCGCGCCGACGGGTTGGCCGGGGCCGACCGTCTGGGAGAGCAGCGTGCCGTGGCGGGCGGCGGTCAGGTCGAAGACCCGTTCGTCGGTGGTGCGGACCTGCGCCAGGACGGCTCCGGCGGCGTAGGGGCGCCCTTCGGTGACGGTCCAGCGCAGCAGCCGCCCCTCCCCGCCGGGGATCTCCCAGGAGACCGGCTGGATCCGCCAGCGTGGCGCCTCGGCCGCGATGACCCGGGTCGGGGCGCCGGCCGCGAAGCGGGCCGCGCCGCGTACGGCGGCGAGTTCCGGCTCGGCGGAGCGGCGCAGCGGGTGCCCCTGGACGCCACCGCCGTCGCGCAGTCCGAGTCCACGGTGGAGGGTCGAGGCGGTCATCGGCAGCCGGGCGCCGCCCCCGGCGAGCACGATGGCGCCGACGGTGGCGGGTGTTGCGCCCACCGTCGCCATGACGCGCTGGCAACTCGCCGCCAGCCACCGCAGGGCCGGTTCGGCGAACGCCTCGAGCCACACGCGGGTGAGCCGGTAGGGGGGTGTGACCGGGGTGAAATGGTCACTCACCTCGTCGCCGTCGCCGAGCTGGTGCTTGAGCCGGCGCATGAAGTCGATCGCCTCGTAGTACGCGCGCAGCCCGGCGTCGCCCGGCGCCGCGAGCAGCGGTTCCAGCCAGGTCCGCCCCTCGGTGCGCAGGTCGTTGATGAGCTGCGCGTCGAGGTCGCGCCCGGCGGCGCAGGTCTCCTGGGCGAGTTGGGTCGTGTGACTGCCGTAGACCTGGACCATGGCGGTGGTCCAGGTGGCGCCGAGGTCGCAGACCAGCACGAGGGCGCCGGCGGGCAGGTGGTCGGTGGTCTGCGGGTCGAGCGCCGCGGCGACCGCGTCGCTGATGAGCTCGACATCCGGAAAGCCGCACGCCTCGCCGATCGAGATCATGATGTCGCGGCGCGGGTCGCCGGGCGGGTAGTCGGCCGGAACGGTCAGCAGGAGCCGGGGAAGCTCCGCACCGTGCTGTTGGCGGGCCTCGGTGGCGAGCGCGGTCAGGTAGGCGGTCAGCGCCTCGGCGCCGGTGATCTCCCGGTGTTCCAGCCGCATCGCCGCCTGGGCGTCGACGGCGCGCCGCGGTCCATCGATGTAGCGCCCCGGAATCGCCCGCTTACGGATCTCCGCGGCGGTGCCGACGACGTAGCCCTCGTCCGCGACGCAGACCGAGGCCGGCCACGCCGTCGCGCCGCTGACCGGCTCTTTGACCAGGGTGACCTGGCCGTCGACGACCAGCGCCGCCCGGGCGGTCGATGTGCCCACATCGACCACCAGGATCGGTTCGGTCATCGTCTCGCCCCCCACCCGCTTGTGCGCCATCGTCTTCCTGGGCGCACAGTGTGCGCGAGCGTCGGCACCCGCGTCCACTCCCGATTTGTGGCGCGCCATGGCCGATGGCAGGTGGAGAACGTATCGGAAACGGCGGGGCAATAGGGGGCCCGGCCCATCCGGTGGGCACGCCGCACCGAACGCCTTACGTGCTGACTGCGCGAATGTTACGGAAGGTTGGTTCTCATGACCGACGGTGACCGTGGCGGGGGTGCTGAGCGTCGCGCGAAGCAACTCTCGGTAGTACCGCCTGAGCCCGACCCCGGCAGAGAGGCCGAGCGGCTGCTGCGCGCGGTGGCGCTCGGGGACGAGGCAGCCTTCTCCCGCCTGTACGAGCTGGTCGCCGCGCGCGTCTACGGGTTGGCACGGCGGGTGCTGCGCGACCCGGCCCAGGCGGAGGAGGTGGCTCAGGAGGTGCTGGTCGAGGTCTGGCGCAGCGCCGCCCGGTACGACCCCGCGCGCGGCTCCGTGACCGCGTGGATCTTCACGATCGCCCACCGCCGGGCCGTCGACCGGGTCCGCTCCGAGCAGGCCGGCGCGGAGCGGGTCCGCCGGCTGGCGGCGACGGAGACGAAGACGCCGTACGACGAGGTGGTGGATGAGGCCACCACCCGGCTGGAACAGCAGCAGGTGCGGCGTTGCCTGAAGAGCCTGACCGACCTGCAGCGTGAGTCGATCACCCTGGCGTACTACGGCGGCTACACCTACCGCGAGGTGTCCCAGCTCCTCGACACCGCGCTCCCGACGATCAAAACCCGGATGCGGGACGGCCTGATCCGGCTCCGCGACTGCCTGGGCGTGGAGGTGACGCCGTGACGTCCGATATTCACACCCTCGCCGGCGCGTACGTGTTGGACGCGGTGAGCGATATCGAGCGGGCCGCGTTCGCGCGGCATCTGTCGGCCTGCCAGTCCTGTGCGCGGGAGGTGGCCGAGCTGACCGAGAGCGTGGGCCGGCTCGCGGACTCCACCTGGTCGGTGCCGCCGCCGAGGCTGCGCGAGGACGTGCTGAACCGGGTTCGGCAGACCCGCCAGCTGGGGCCCGGCCGTGCGGAGCGCGACGGCCGGCCGACGCTGCCGCGCTGGCGCCGCGGCACGCTCGCGGCGGCGGCTGCCGTGGTCCTGGCCGCCGGGACCGGCGCGGTCACCTTCGTCGTTCAGGAGCAACGGGTACGGGACGAGCGGGCGGCGGCGGTCACGGCCCGGGCCGAGTCCGAGCGGATGAAGGCGGTGCTCTCCGCGCCGGACGCGGTCGTCCGATCCACCACTGTGGACGGCGGTGGCCGGGTGACCATCGTGATGTCGCCGAGTCTGGACGCGGGCGTGGCGACGCTCAGCGGGCTGGCCGGACCGGGCGGCGACCGCGCCTATCAGTTGTGGCTGATGTACGACGGTCGGCCGACGGATGCCGGGGTGATGGCCGCCGCGGCGTCGAGCGCGACGCGGCTGATCTCCGGGGTGCGCGGCGCGGAACTCCTCGCGGTGACGCGGGAGCCGGCCGGCGGTGCACGGCAACCGACCATGCCCACGGTCGCCCGGTTGCCGATGGCCTGACGGGAGGCGAGCGGGGCGGCGGAAATTATTGCGCGATCGGACCCATCCGGTCGGGCAGGCGGCACGAATCCCTAGTAACAGCAAAGAAACCGGTATGAAGGGATTACTCACGATGCGTGCCACCAAACTCGCGGCCCTCGCCGCCGTCGCCACGTTCACCCTCGCGGCCGCCGCCTGCGGCGACGACACCAAGACGACGAACGACTCCGCCCAGCCCGCCACCACCTCGCCCGCGATGGCGAGCCCGACGGGCGCCGCGATGGTGGACGGCGAGTTCGGCCCGGGTTGCGCGGCCGTGCCGACCGACGCCGCCAACGCCGGTAGCTTCGCCGCGATGGCGAAGGTGCCGGTCGCGACCGCCGCCTCCGGCAACCCGCTGCTCTCCACCCTCGTGACGGCCGTGAAGAAGGCCAACCTGGTGGACTCGCTCAACAGTGCCAACGGAGTGACCGTCTTCGCTCCGACCAATGACGCCTTCGGCAAGATTCCGAAGGCCGACCTGGACAAGGTGCTGACCGACAACGCCACCCTCACCAAGATCCTGACCTACCACGTGGTGCCCGGGAAGCTCACCCCGGAGCAGCTCGCGGGGACGCACAAGACCCTGCAGGGCGGTCAGGTCACGGTGAGCGGCGGCGGGACCGATTTCACGGTCAACAACAGCTCGGCCGTGGTCTGCGGCAACGTGCAGACGGCCAACGCGACCGTCTACATCGTCGACTCGGTCCTGATGCCGACCGTCTGATCCCACCCGCGAGTCCGCGTACCCGAGATCCGCGTGATCAGGGACTACGTGTCGCCGGCGTGTCGCCGTCGAACTCCCTGATCACGCGGATCTTCCTGGAGGGAGCCGTCATGCGTAACCTGCTCGCGCCCGCCGTCGCCGGGCTGCTCGCGGCGACCGCCGGGGTGGCCGGCGCGGAGTTCGTCGCCGCGCTCACCCGACCGCAGGCCGGTCCGCTCGTGGCGGTGGGCGGGACAATCATCGACGCAGCCCCGACGCCGGTAAAGGAGTTCGCGGTCCGCACCTTCGGCACGTACGACAAGCCACTGCTGCTGGCCGGCATCGGCCTCGCGCTGGCGGTCTTCGCCGCGGTCGTCGGGATTCTCGCCCGCCGCCGCCCCGTCGTGGCGGTGATCGGCGCCGGCGCGTTCGGCATGATCGGGGCGGCCACGGCGCTCACCCGCCCGGCCGCCCGGCCGCTCGACGTGCTGCCCTCACTCGCCGGTGCGGTGATCGCGGCCCTGCTGCTGCGCCGGCTGCTGAGCACGCACCCGGGAGCGACGCCGCACCCGGGACCGATCCCTCAGCCACCGCCCGGCGGGCCGGATCCGGAGCGCGCCACGAACCGGTTGATCCGCCCCTCCCGGCGCGGCTTCATCCGCACGGCCAGCACGGTGGCCGCCGGCACCGCACTCGCCGGCGGCGGCACCTTCGCGCTGCGCCGGGCGCAACTGCGCGACGCCGCCCGGTCGCGGGAGACCGTACGCCTGCCCGCCGCCGGGGACCCGGCGAAACCGCTGCCGCCCGGCGCCGCTGCGGGGTTCCACACCCGCAACGCGGACTTCTACCGGGTAGACACGGCGCTGACCGTGCCGCGGATCGACGTCGACGGTTGGCGGTTGCGCATTCACGGGATGGTCGGCAACCCGGTCGAGTTGAGCTTCGCGGACCTGCTCGACCGGGATCTGATCGAGCGCGACATCACCCTCAGTTGCGTCTCGAACGAGGTGGGCGGCCCGTACGTCGGCACTGCCCGGTGGTTGGGGGTGCCGCTCGCGCCGCTGCTGCGGTCAACGGGCATCAACTCCCGCGCGGACCAGGTGGTGGCGCGGTCGAGTGAGGGCATGACCATCGGCACCCCGCTGGAGACCGTGCTCGACGGCCGGGACGCGATGCTCGCCGTCGGCATGAACGGGGAGGCCCTGCCGCTCGACCACGGGTTTCCGGTGCGGATGTTGACGCCCGGCCTCTTCGGCTATGCCGGCGCCTGCAAATGGGTCGCCGAACTGGAACTCTCCACTTTCGACGCGTTCGACGCGTACTGGGTCCAGCGCGGCTGGGCGCGGCGCGGGCCCGTGAAGACCGCGTCCCGGATCGACCGGCCCGCCCCCTTCGCGCGGGTGCCCGCTGGGCGGGCCGCGGTGGCCGGCGTGGCATGGGCGCAGCACCGCGGCGTCAGCGCGGTCGAGGTTCAGGTCGACGGGGGACAGTGGCGTCCCGCGACGCTCCTGCCGGTCCCGTCGACCGATACGTGGACGCAGTGGCGTTACGACTGGGCGGCGACGTCCGGTGGGCACACCCTGCGGGTGCGCGCCACCGACGGCAACGGCGACCTGCAGACCGACCGCCGCGCCACCCCGTTCCCCGACGGCGCCACCGGCTGGCACACCGTCGCGGTCACCGTCATCTAGCCGTGATCTTGCAGTTGTGGTGCCTCACAAAAGCGCCGCGACAACCAGCGGTGCTGGCTGTGCTGGCCTACCTGAACGGCACGACAGCCCGCTGAGGGTCCCCGTTTGTGTCGGAAAGCCGGCTGACAAACGCCCCCGCACGTCCTCCGGATATGCCGTGCATTGCCAACCTTTGACGCCCGTGAATGGGGGTCTTCTCGGTACAGCGGCATACCTATACTGTGGAGCCCAGGTGACGAGGTCACCAATAGGGACTTCTCCCTCTGCCGGTGCAGACTCCGCGGCGGCGACGCCCGACGCCACTCGTCGGGCATGAGAACGGTCCCGGAGGCCGGGGAGGGTCGGTGCTGTATTTCTTCCTGAGCTACGCCCGCGGGGACGACGACGTCTACGTCAAGAAGTTCTTTGACGAGTTGTCCAAAGAGGTCCGCAACCTCACCGGTGACCCGAGCGACCATGACGTCGGCTTTCTTGACGTTCGGGGAATTCCGCTGGGCTCCTCGTGGTCCCCGCAATTGATCACGGCGTTGTCGACCTGCCGGGTCTTCATCTCGCTCTGCTCGCCGAGCTATTTCCGCCGTCCCGCGTGCGGCAAGGAGTGGCAGGTCTTCGCCAGCCGCCTCACTCTGCACCAGCGGGTCAGCGGCGTGCACGCCCCCGCCCTCATGCCGCTGGTCTGGACGCCGACCAGCCACATGCCGCAGCTCGCCTCGCGGCTGCAGTACCACACCGATTCGCTGGGCGAGGCATACCGCAAGGACGGGCTGCGCCAACTCGTCCGGCTCAACCGGCGGGTGCCGCTGCTCCGCCTCGTCTCCGACCTCGCCAAGAAGATCGTCGAGACCGCTCAGCAGTACCGGCTTCCCGGTCCCGGCCCGGTGCCGGCGTTCGACGAGATCATCAACGCTTTCACACCCGACGCCCGTGCCCCGCTGGAGCTCAGCCACAGCGCGGCCGGCTCGCGGTACGTGCACTTCGTCGTCGCCGCACCGACCCGGGCACAGGTCGGCACGGTACGGCGCAACCGCGTCTTCTACGGAGACACCTACGCCGACTGGGCGCCGTTCCGCCCCAGCCTCTACGACCCGATCGCGGCCTACGCCCGCGGCATCGCCGAGCGGCAGCGCTTCGGTTCCGAGGTGAGCGGCATCGAGGACCTGCCGGCGCGGATCGACCGGGCCAACGAGAACAACCAGATCGTGGTGCTGCTCGTCGACGCCTGGGCCACCCGGCTCACCGAGCACCGCGAGGTGCTGCGCAGTTACGACCAGCGCAACGAGCCGACCACCGGAGTGCTGATCCCGTTGCCCCGCGCCGACGAGGAGACCGACGCCCACCGGTCCGAACTCGTCCGCGAACTCCACCAGGCGCTGGCCAACAACAACATCCGGGGCGACACCCTCTTCCGGCCCGGCATCCAGACGCACGACGACTTCGACCTCGAGCTGCAGGACGTCCTCGAAGAGGCGCAGAACCGCATCTACCGACGGGGCCGCGTTCGCCGGCTCCCACCGGGCGACCCGCCTGGCGAGCGCCCGATCCTGGAGGGTCCCCAGTGACCCCGCAGCGAGGGGAATCCGAGATGGCCGAGGAGAGCGCGGCGCCGGGCCGCATCATCACGTTCTACTCGTACAAGGGCGGCACCGGCCGCACGATGGCGCTCGCCAACACGGCCTGGATCATCGCCAGCAACGGCCTGCGGGTGCTCGTCATCGACTGGGACCTGGAGTCACCCGGCCTGCACCGCTACCTGCATCCGTTCCTGCTCGACAAGCGGCTCCAGTACTCGCCGGGCGTCATCGACATGATCCGCGATTTCGCGGCGGCGACGATGGACCGGGGCGCCGACCCCGAGGACCGCAGCTGGTTCGAGCACCACGCCGACGTGCAGCAGTACGCCGTCGCCGTGGAGTGGCCGTTCGCCGACGGGGGACGCATCGACTTCCTCCCCGCCGGCCGCCAGGTCCCGTCCTACTCGACGGCCGTGAGCACCTTCGACTGGCCCAGCTTCTACGAGAACATCGGCGGCGGCGTTTTCCTCAACGCGCTGC
Organism: Micromonospora sp. NPDC049679; assembly: GCF_040659735.1. Taxonomy (NCBI): domain Bacteria; kingdom Bacillati; phylum Actinomycetota; class Actinomycetes; order Micromonosporales; family Micromonosporaceae; genus Micromonospora; species Micromonospora sp. NPDC049679. The sequence continues at coordinate 99,912 of NZ_JBFANZ010000001.1, read as the reverse complement.
GGGAGAACGCCCGGAGCAACTACGACTACGTCCTCATCGACAGCCGCACCGGCCTGAGCGACATCGCCGGCATCTGCACCGTACGCATGCCGGACGTGGTCGTCGACTGCTTCACGATGAGCACGCAGAGCATCGACGGCGCGGTCGCGGTCGCCAAGTCGATCCGCAACCAGCGGCCCGGGGTGCGCATCTTCCCCGTGCCGATGAAGGTCGAGGACGGCGAGCAGGTCAAGCTGGAGGCGGGGCGCGACCACGCGCGGGCCGCGTTCGCGCAGTTCCTGACCGGGCTCGGGCCGGTGGCGGCGGACACGTACTGGGGCAACGTGGAGATCCCCTACAAGCCCTTCTACGCGTACGAGGAGATCCTCGCCCCCTTCGGCGACCGGTCCCGTCAGGAGAACACGCTGCTCGCCGCGTTCGAGCGGCTGACCGGTGTGCTCACCGACGCAGTGGCGACCGAGCTGCGACCACCCTTCGAGGAGTCGGAGCGGCGCCGGTGGTTGCTGGAGTTCGAGCGGCCGCGACGCGCGATGCCGGCGGAGGTCGTGATCAGCTACGCCTCGATCGACCGGATGTGGGCCGAGTGGATCGCCGCGGAACTGGCCGACACGAACCTCACCGCCGTGCTGCAGGAGGTCGACGTCTCCAGCGAGCACGCCGCCGTGCAGGAGCTGGACCGGCGGCTGGCGGGATCGAGTCGCGCACTGGTGCTGCTGTCGCAGGAGTACGTGAAGGCCGACAACGCCGCGCACACCTGGAAGACGATCGCGGCCCGCGACGCCGCCGGCTCCCATCCCTTCCTCGTCGCGCTCCGCCTCGACGGGGTGCGGCTGGTCGGGCCGTTCGCCGAGCGGATGCCGGTGGACCTCGGCAACCTCTCCGAGGAGCGGGCCCGCGAGGCGTTGCTCACCGTCCTCGACCATCCCGTCCACGTCGGCGACGGCGGCTCCAGCGAGCCCGACCCGCACCGGCCGCGCCCGCGCTTCCCGGCGACGCTGCCGCCGTACTGGAACGTCCCGCAACGCAACGTGGTCTTCACCGGCCGCGCCCGGGCGCTCGAGGCGCTCCGCGACCGCCTGGCGGGGAGCGTCACCGCGGTCGTGCACCAGACCCTCTACGGACTGGGCGGGGTCGGCAAGACGCAGATCGCCCTGGAATACGCGCACCGGTTCGCGGCGAACTACGACATCGTCTGGTGGATCTCCGCCGAGCAGGTCAGCCTGGTCCGGTCCTCCCTCGCCGAGCTGGCGACGGCGCTGCACCTGCCGGCCGGCGACAGCGTGCGGGAGCGCGTCGACGCCGTCCTCGACGCGCTGCGCCGCGGTGTCCCGTCGCACCGCTGGCTGCTGATCCTGGACAACGCCGACGACCCTGACGAGCTGCGTGACCTGCTGCCGCAGGGTAGCGGGCACGTGCTGATCACCTCGCGCAACCAGGCCTGGGCGCGGCGGGTCGCCGCGGTCGAGGTGGGCGTCTTCCACCGCGACGAGAGCATCGCCTACCTGTGCCGGCGGGTGCGGGGGCTCAGCGAGGCTGACGCCGGTCTGGTCGCCGACAGCCTCGGTGACCTGCCGCTCGCCGTCGAGCAGGCGGCGGCCTGGCTCGCCGCGACGGCGATGCCGGTCGACCGCTATCTGGAGCTGCTCCGCACCCAGCTCTCCCGGGTCCTGGAGGAGAACCTCCCGCCCGGTTATCCGAGCAGCGCGACGGCCACCTGGCTGCTCTCCCTGCACCGGCTCCGCGAGGACACCCCGGCCGCGGCCCGGCTGCTGGAGCTCTGCGCCCTGCTCGGCCCGGAACCCATTCCGACCTGGCTGCTCTCCAGCCCCCGCTTCGTCGAGCAGTTGCTGCCGTTCGACGACAAGCTGCGCGACCCGATGCGGCATGGCCGGCTGATCCGTGAGATCGGCCGCTACGCCCTGGCCAGCATCGATTCCGGCCGCAGCAGCATTCAGATGCACCGTCTCGTCCAGCAGGTGATCAGGGACGAGATGACCACCGAGGGACGTAGGACCAACCGGGAGACGGTGCACACGATCCTCGCCGCGGCCAACCCCGGCGACACCGACGATCCGACCAAATGGCGGACGTACGCGGAGCTGCGTCCGCACATGGGCCCGTGCCGCGCGATGGAGTCCGTGGACCCGGAGATGCGGCAGCTGGTCTCCGACATGGTCCGGTTCCTCTGGAAGATCGCCGACTACACGGGCTGTCAGGAGTTGTCCGAGCTCGCCATCGACAGCTGGGCGGAGCAGTTCGGGCCGGACGACCCGACCACCCTGATGGTCCGCTACAACGTGGGCAACTCATTCCGGTCCGAGGCGCGCTTCGACGAGGCGTTCGAGACCAACCGCGATGTGGTCGACCGGTTGACCCGCACGGTCGGGGCGACGGACGCGTACGCGCTGGTCGCCGCCGGTGGGCTCGCCGCCGACTACCGCGCGCTCGGCAACTACCGGGCGGCGCGTGAGTTGGACGAGCAGACGCTGACGCGGTGGCGTGAGGCGTACGGCGAGGATCACCCGCGCACGCTGATGGCCGCCAACAACCTGGCGCTCTCGCTCCGTTTCGTCGGCGAGTTCGAGCCGGCCACGATGATCGACGAGGAGAACTACAACCGTCGGCGTCGGGTCCTCGGCGACCGTCACCCCTACACGCTCTTCTCGGCCAGCAACTACGGCCGCGATCTGCGTGACGCCGGCGACTTCCGTGGCTCGCACCGGCTGCTCGACGAGACCGTACGGGTCTACCGCGAGGTGCTCGGCGAGGACAACCCGGAGACCCTGCGAGCGGCCAAGAACCTCGCCGTCACGCTCCGCAAGCTCGGCGAGTTCGAGCAGGCGCGCGCGCTGAACGCGGACACACTCGCCCGCTACGACAAGCTGCACGGCCCGATGCACCCGGACACGCTGGCCTGCGAGCTCAACCTGGCCTGCGACGACTCCGCGCTCGGCGACGACGTGACGGCGCGGCGACACGCCGAGGACGTCTACGGCCGCTACCGGCAGGTGCTGGGGGAGACCCACCCGTTCACCCTCGCCTGCGCCAACAATCTGGCCATCTTCATGCGCAAGGTCGGTGACCACGAGCCGGCGCGCGGGGTGGCGCAGGAGACGGTCGGGCGGCTGCGCCGGATGCTCGGTGAGCGCCACCCGTACACGCTGGCCGCCGTGGTCAACCTCGCCAACGACATCCACGCGGTCGGCGACCATGGGGGCGCGCGGCAGCTCGACGAGGTCAACTTCGCGCAGATGCGGGAGGTGCGGGGCGAGGACCACCCGGACACCCTGGCGGCCGGCAGCAACCTGAGCATCAGCCTCGGCGACGACGGCGACCCGGCGGCGGCGGCGGAGTTGAAGGAGCAGATGGTCGAGCGCACCCGGCGCGCGCTCGGCGACGCACATCCCAACACGGTCGCCGTGATCGAGGAACGCCGTCTCGACTGCGACATCGAACTCCCCCCGATCTAACCCCCCATGGCCCCCCGTCCCGTCGATCAAGGACATATGCGCACGCTTCAATCTTCAATCGTGTGAATACGCCCTTGATCGACGACGGGGTCCTTGATCGACGAAAGCGGGGAACGTTCCCGGTCACGCGTCGGCAGTGAGTCCGGACGCGAGCCACCCCGCGACCTCTACCGGACCCGCCCCCTGCGCCGCGCCCGGCTGCGGCGTGGGAGCAGGCGCGGGCGGCCCGGTCTGCCGGATCCGGGCGTACAGCGCTCGAACCGTCGCCGGCATGGTCGACATGGCGCCTGCTCCGGCGTGTGCGGCGGCCGCCATGGCCAGGGCCAACCCCACCCAGGCGTCGTCGTCTCCGGGATCCCGTGCGATCCGTTCGGCGTACCCCTCGGTCGCCTTCGCGAATTCGCCCGCGAGGTACGCGGCGTCGGCCGGGTCCGGCTCCGTGTCGGGACGGCCGGCGCCGGGGTCGATCATGCGTTGCCGGATCAACGCGGCGAGACCCGTCGCGACGGCGGGGCCGGCCGTCGCCCCACCCGTCACGTCGGACGCCCTCGGGTCGGCCACCGGGTCGACGCGGCGGGACCAGGCGGCGTGCAGCCGGTCGGTCTCCGCATCCGTCGGCCGCAGATTGGTCAGCCGCCAGCGCACGGTCGCGGCGGCGATCAGTTCGGGTACGCCGTGCCGGACGGCGCCGTCCGTCGGCTCGTCCGCCCACCTCCGCAGCGTCTCGGACAGCCCTCCGACGAATTCCGCTCCCTCGACCGTGAGCTCGCCGGATTCGCCGAGGGTCCGCGCGGCGCGGGCGGACTGCGCACGCCAGTAGCCGAACTCGAACTCGGCGAGTCGTCGCTGCCGTCCGGTCGCCCGGTGCCGGTGTCGGCGCCAGAAGTCGGCGACCCCGAGATGGGCGTACGTTCCCTGCAACAGCGCCTCCGCCGGCCGCGGATCGGCGCGCCAGGGCGCGCAGTGCCGGGCCGTGCCGTCGCTGTGGTGCAGCGGGACGAGGTCGAGCAGCCCGCCGAGCTTCATGTGCTGGAATTCGTGAATCAGCAGGAGCGCCATAGCTGCCGGGTCCGCGGGGATCGACGTCGCGACCGAACCGTACGACGATCGGGCGGCCGCGCTGACCATGCCGCCGGCCTTCGCGGGGTTGACCGGGACCACGGATCGCAGCGCGTCCCGCATCGCCTGCGCGTGCGCCGGGTGATCCGCGACGATGAGCTGCCAGGCCTCGCCGAGCAGGTCGCCCAGCCGCCGCGCATCCTCAGTGGACAGTCGCCCTCGCGGCCGCCACGGATAGCAGTCGCGGTAGAAGTCGACGTCCTCGATCGCGAGGCTGAAGCCGTCCAGCGGCACGTCGCGCCGCGGCGCCCAGCCGGGGACCTCGACCGCCAGCGGTGCCGGGACCCGCACGCGGGCGGCCGGGCCGGTGAAGATCAGCGCTTCGTCGGCGCCCTGCACCCGCACGGGGCCCTTGCCGAGCCCGTGGGCCGTGCCGAGGGTAGGTAACCCGACCGCTCCGTCGCGGGCCGGCACGGTGAGCGTGAACTGCACCCCGGCCCGCGCCGCCGCCGCGGCGGCGATCGAGGTGAGGTGCGGCAGGTCCGCCCCGTCCGGGGCGGAACGGGTGAGGAGCCGGAGGCAACGCTGCGCCCAGACAGCGACGTACGGGTGCCCGATGACCGCGGTCGCCGCCGCCGGCGCGCGACGCTCGGCGGTGGCGAGGAGGCGCAGCGCGGCTTCGATCCCCGCCCGTTCGCCCAGTCCCCGGGCCCGGGCCTGATCGGCGACGGCGCGGATGAGAAGTCGTCGGCGGGAGAGTTGGCCGGCGGTGAGCACGGCGATGGTGCCGGGATCGCCGTAACCGGCGGCGACCCCGGCGAACTGGGGGACGGTCAGCCGGAGCGCGGGTGCGCGGAAGGGTGTGGTCGTCATGCGGGGCCGTCCGGCGGCGCCTGCCGCCGGCCGAGCTCATGCAGCCCCGCCCGCAGGCGCTGTCGGACGTGCCCGATGAGACGGTAGAGGTCGGGGCAGTAGACGGAGGGGTTGGCGAAGCCGTTCTCGGGGCGGAAGCGGTGCGCGTAGAGGCCACCCCCGCAGACCTCGACGATCGGGCAGCGGCGGCACTCGTCGGCGAGGCCGTCGAGCCCGCTCTGCCGGGCCAGCAGGCCCGGATGGCTCAGCGCGGCGTCGAACGGGTGTCGCCAGACGTCCAGACCCGTGGCCGCCATGCCGTCGGCCGCGGTCTTGAGGGTGTCGCTCTGCTCGATCGTGCCGTCCGTCTCGACGGTGATCAGGTCGATCGGGCTCAGCCCGATCGCCTCGGTCCGGCTGCGACCCCCCAGCAGCAGCCGGATGATGGATTCGAAGAACCGGATCCGGGTCTCCCGCCGCGGAGCGTCGAACCAGCGGTCGAACACGGCGATGAGCCACTCCGCGTACGCCGTCTCCGCATCGTCCACTCCGGACGGAGGCGGTGAGTTCCAGTTGCCGTGCGGCAGCAGGAGGTCGATCTCCGGTGGCCGGAAGTGCAGCAGGCTCTCGTAGACCTCGACGGGGTCGTTGCGCAGGTCGACGGTGCAGAGTACCCCCGCGTAGCTTTCCCGGTGCCGGTCGTCGGCGAGCATCAGCAGCCCTCGGCTCACCTGGCGATAGCTGCCCTGCCCGTTGGCGTAGCGGCGTTCCCGGTCGTGCGCCGCCTCGCCGCCGTCGACGCTGACCCCGACGCGGATGCCGTGACGCCGGAAGAGTGCGAGGAAATCCTCGTTGAGCATGATCCCGTTGGTGGTCAGCCGGAGGTCGACCGTGGTGTGCGGGGCCAGCGCGGTGCGGATCGCGGTCGCGGCGTGCTCGATGAGCGGAGCGCCGGCCAACAGCGGCTCGCCGCCGTGCATGATCACCCGTACCGACGGGAGGCGGTGGGTGCGGGCGTGCTCCGCGATCCGGGATGCCACCGTGTCCACGGTCTCGGCCGGCATCGCCCGCGGCCGGCCGCGCCAGCTCTGATCGGCGTGGTTGTAGACGTAGCAGTAGGAGCAGGCCAGGTTGCACCGGCTGTGGATCTTCAGCAGCACCTGCCGGAACGGCGCCGCCACCACTGCGCCCGGCGCGTTTCGGTCGCGGTGCTGGTGGCTCTCCGTCAGGCGGGCGATCGGGAGCCTCACCCGCTCAGAGGCTCGCGTTGAACGCGGCGACGGTCGATCCGTCGTCACCGCGCCGCGTCTCCTCGACCAGCTCGCGTAGCAGCTGGGACAGGGCCGTGTCCTCGCTCCACCACAGCTCGTCCGGTGGGATCTCGCTGAGATCGAGCACTGTGGTCTCGATGTGCGAGCCGCGTCGGTCCATGGGACTCATCCTTACCGATGTCGTATCGAATTCGCGGCGCGGTCAGCGTCGCCCGGGGGCGGCGGTGGCGTCGGCCCTCGGTCGGGTGCGGCGGGAGCGCTGCCGCAGCAGCGACTCGTAGGCGAACTGGACGCTCTCACGCAGCGGCAGCAGCCGCGACTCGGCGGCGGCGACCCGGCCGGTCCGGACCCAGCCGACCGAGGCCTCCAGCTCCTTGCCGATCAGCTCGAACTCGGCGGAGTCCAGGTCGACCGTGTCGAAATCCACCCACTCGCGGCCGCGGTCGGTCGCGACGAGACAGGACGCGGTGCGGATCGGGGGATCGGGCAGCCGGTATTCGGCGAGGTGGAAGGCCGTGCACCGGTCGTATCCGACGCCCAGCAGCAGGATCCGCGAACCGGCGGCCTCCAGCCGCGCCAGGGGAGACGCCTCGCCCAGCAGGGAGGACAGCTCGTGGCCCTCGAGGAGCCGCTCGGCCCCCGCCCCGATCGCGGCGAACGATGTCAGCGGGTGCGCGCTGCGGACAGCGCCGGGCCAGGTGCGGACCCGCTCGGCGATGACACCGACGGTGGTGGCCGGCGTGAGCGCGGGATCGAAGGGCGCCATCTGCTCGCGGATCGTCGGCCACCACTGCTCCGGGACGGAGATGTGCGACCACCGGGACGGGTCCTTGGTCTCCGGTGACTGGGCCGGCACGACCAGGGTGCCTTCCGGGCCCAGGACCTCCAACAGCGCGGCGACGACGGTGGTCGCGCCGCCGCAGACCCAGGACCCGAGTGAGCGCAGCGATGAGTGCAGGAGAAGGGTTTCACCGCTGGAGACGCCGAGCTGCTGGAAATCTTCTATCAAGGAAGCCAGCGTGACGGGCGTGGGCCCGAACATCGCACTCACGCGCTGATCCTGCCAGTAAAGTGCCCGCGCCGATACCCGCTCTCGCGATCCCGGCCCGCCGCTGTCGGCTAACCGTCCTCTCACGTTCGGTGCCGGTGTCCCTCGCGCTTGGAGGCCAATCAGGAGAGCGCACCGACGCGCCAGGGGCAGCGCGTGGCGGTGGCCCGGGCCCTGGTCACCGGGGCGCGGGTCGTCTTCGCAGACGAGCCGACCGGCGCGCTCGACTCGCTCAACGGTGAACGCGTGATGCGGCTGCTCGCCGGAGCGGCGCGGGAGACGGGCGCGGCCGTCGTGCTGGTGACGCACGAGATACACGTCGCCGCGTACTCCGACGGCGAGGTCGTGGTGCGCGACGGTCGGACGCGCGACCTGGAGCTGGTGCGACCATGAGCCGGCAGTGGGTGCGTGACCTGGCGATGGGGGCGCGCTTCGCCTTCGTTGGTGGCCGGGAGGGCTTGCTCCGGACGACCCTGACCGCGATCGGGGTCGGCCTCGGGGTGGCCCTGCTGCTGGTCGCGTCCGCGATGCTCTTCGCCGGGGTGCAGCACACCTACGCGCGGGATGGCGTGGCGCCGTACCCGGCTACGCCGCCGGCCAGGCCAGCACGGCGTCGCGGATGCGGACCGCGACCTCGGCGCCCGGGGAATGCTGGTCGTCCCCGTCGAGGGTGCGGGCGGCGAGTTCGGTGCCGTCGGCGAGCCGTACGACAGTCAGGGTGTCGTGACCGTGGAAGTCGCGGCGCAGCACGGTCGCGGTGACCGAGCCGGGCGGGGCCTGCCGCGGAACGGTCAGGTGCAGCTGCTCGGGGCGGATCAGCACGGTGACCGGGGTCGGCGAGTCGGCCACGGCGTCGGGAAGGATCGGCGCCGTCCCGGCGACGGTCTCCGCCTGTCCCTGGCGGGCGGTCCCCGGCAGTAGCACCGCCTCGCCCACGAACGCCGCCACCCACGGGTCGGCCGGGGTGCGGTAGACGGAGGTGGGGGTCCCCATCTGGACGACCCGGCCGTCGCGCATCACGGCGACCTCGTCGGCGAGGGAGAGCGCTTCCGCCTGGTCGTGGGTGACGAGGACCGCGGTCGCGCCGTCGGCCCGCAGCGCGGTCCGCACGTCGCGGCGCAACTCCGCCCGGAGACCGGCGTCGAGCGCGCTGAACGGCTCATCGAGCAGGATCAGCGAGGGGCGGGGGGCGAGGGCGCGGGCGAGCGCGACGCGTTGCTGCTGCCCGCCGGAGAGCTGGTGCGGCATGCGCCCGTGGTGCGCGTCGAGCCCGACGAGCGCGAGAACCTCGGCGACCCGCCCGCCGCGGCGCGCCGCCCGGTCCAGCCCGTAGCCGACGTTGTCCGCGACCGACAGGTGCGGGAAGAGCGCGCCCTCCTGCGGCACGAGCGCGATGCGGCGCCGGTGCGTGGGCACGTGGCTGCGCGGTCCCGCGACCTCACGGTCGTCGACCCTGATCCGCCCGCCGTCGAGCCGGTCGAGGCCGGCGATGCAGCGCAGGAGCGTGGTCTTGCCGCAGCCGGACGGCCCGAGGACGGCGACCAGCGCACCGGCCGGGACGGTGAGACTCACTCCGGCCAGCGCGCGGACCGAGCCCCACGCCTTCTCGGCGTCCTGAATGGAGAGCGCGCTCATCGGGTGCCTTCCTGCGCAAGAATGCCGGTGCGAGCGGCGAGGACCCAGGTGGGGATCGCGGAGAGGAGCACGAGCAGTGCCGCGTACGGCGCCGCACCGGCGTACGCGGCGACCGTGGTGTGCGTCCACAGTTCGGTGGCGAGAGTGTCCATGCCGGTGGGGCGCAGCAGCAGCGTCGCGGGGAGTTCCTTCATGCAGGTGAGGAAGACCATCGCGGCGCCCGCGGCGATGCCCGGGAGGGCCAGCGGCAGCGTCACGGTGGCGAAGACCGCGGCCGGGCGGCGTCCCAGCGACCGGGCCGCCTCCTCCAGCACGGGGGGCGCCTGCGCGGCGGCGGCGGCCACCGCCGCGACCGCGAGCGGCAGGAAGAGCGCCGCGTACGCCAGGGTGAGCAGCCACACGCTCTGGTAGAGCGGGTAGGCGACGTTGATCCCGAAGAAGACCAGCGACAGGCCGATCACGATCCCGGGCAGCGCGTGGGTCAGGTAGCTCAGTCGTTCCAGCCCGTTCGCCAGCACCCCGGGGGCGCGGGCGGTGAGCAGGCCGATCGGGAGCGCGAGCAGCATGGTCAGCGCGGCGCCGGCGAGCGACACGGTGAGCGAGTTGCCGGCGGCGGTGGCGATCTCGGTCAGAGAGCCGGGGCGCGACACCCCGGCGGCGAGCCGGCGCGCGAGATTGACCGCGGGGACGCCGAACGCGAGGGCGGCGACGGCGGTGAGCGCTGCGGCGGCCGGCCAGCGCAGTGCGGCCAGGCGCGCGGGGGTGTGCGGGCGGCGGGCCCCCGCCCCGACCCGGGCGTAGCGTGCGCCGCGTCGGCGGGTGAGCGTCTCGCCGGCGAGAAGCAGCACGGTCAACGCGACCAGGACGGTCGAGAGCACCAGCGCACCGGTCCGGTCGAAGCCGAGGTCGAAGGCGATGAAGACGGCCCGGGTGAAGGTGTCGGTCCGCAGGATGGCGACCGCGCCGAAGTCGGAGAGCACGTAGAGGGCGACGAGCAGCGCGCCGCCGGCGATGGCGGGTCGAATCTGCGGCAGGGTCACCGTGGTGAAGGTGTGCCACGCGCCGCGACCGAGGGAGCGGGCGACCTCTTCCTGGGCGGGGTCGGCGCGGTGCAGTGCCGCCGCGACCGGCAGGAACACGTACGGGTAGCTGCAGAGCGTCAGCACGAGCGCGGAGGCCCAGAAGCCCTCGAACCCGTCGACGGTGGAAACCCAGGTGAAGGCGGCGATGTAGGTGGGCACCGCGAGCGGCAGCGCGGCGAGAATCGTGAAGAGCCGGCGGGCGGGCAGGTCGGTGCGGGTGACCAGGAAGGCGGTGCCGACGCCGAGCGTCACGCACGCGGCGGTGACCACGGCGGCGAGCGCCAGGCTGCGCGCGCCGAGGTCGGCGACGCGCGGGCTGGTCAGCTCGGTCCTGATCGCCTCCCAGCCGGCCTCGCTGGTGCGGATCGTTAGATAGGCCAGGGGAAGAAGCGCGACGACGACCGCGACGGCGGCGGCGATCAGCAGCCACGGACGCGGGGCGAGCCGGTGCAGCCGCCGACGCAACGCCGATACGGCGGACGCCGTGGTGCGCGTCCGCCGTGCCGGGATCGTCTGGATGGTCAGGGGGTGAGCCCCGATTCCTTGATGAGGCCGATGGTGGCCTGCAGCCCGTCGAGGTCGTTGAGGTCGACCGGCGGGGCGGTCAGCTCGGCCAGCGGTGGGACGTTGGTCGGGCCGGCGACCCCGGCGACCACCGGGTATTCGTAGGTCTGCTCGGCGAAGTACTTCTGCGCCTCGGTGCCGAGCACGTAGTCGAGGAAGGTGCGCACGTCGGCGTCGTTGACGGCGCGGTTGAGCACGCCGACGCCGGCGACGTTGACCAGGGCGCCGGTGTCACCGTTCGGGAAGAAGTGCAGCTTCGCCTTGAGCGACTCGGGCGCGACGCCCCGCTCCTTGGCGATCTCGCCGGCGTAGTAGTGGTTGATCAGACCCACCGCGATCTTGCCCGCGTCCACCTCTTCGAGAATGGGACCGTTGCCGTCGCGGATCTGCGGCTCGTTCGCCTTGAGGCCCTTGAGGAACTCGCGCGCCTTGGCCTCGCCGTGCTGCACGGTGATCGCCGTGACGAACGCCTGGAAGGAGGCGTTGGTCGGTGCGACGCCGATCTTCCCCTTCCACTTCGGGTCGGTCAGCTCGAACACCGACTTCGGCAGGTCGGCGGCCGGCGCCAGCGCCGGGTTGTAGACCAGAACGCGGGAGCGGGCCGTGACGCCGATCCACTTTCCGTCCTTGGCCCGGTAGCTCTGCGGCACCTTGTTGAGCGTCTCGCTGGGCACGGCGGCGAAGAGGTTCTTCTTGTTCACCGCGCCGAGTGCCCCGGCGTCCTGGGCGAAGAAGAGGTCCGCGGGCGACTTGGCGCCCTCCTCCAGCAACTGCGCCGCCATCTGGGCGGTGTTGCCGTAGCGCGCCTCGACCGCGATCCCGGTCTGCTGGGTGAACTTCTCCAGCAGTGGCTTGATCAGCTTTTCGCTGCGCCCGCTGTAGAGCGTGATCTTCTTGTCCGAGGCCGAGCCGTCCGCGTCGGCGGCCGGCTTCGCGTCGTCGCCGCAGGCGGCGAGACCGAGCGTCAGAGCGGCCGCGGCGGTCAGCGCCAGCGCCCCCTTGAGGCGTGAGATGGGCACAGCGAACTCCTTGTCCAGGTGTCAGGGGGTGACGGCCGGCCGGGGCTCGTGCTCCAGCGGGATGAAGTTAGCAGAGGCTAACCTCATCTGTCATCGGCGGATTCGCCCACGTACAGGGGGGGGGACACCTGCGAGCCGAGCCGCTGGGTGTGATGCGTCACGTCCGGCCGACGCCATGGTCATCAAGGGGTTAGGGTTGGCCCGCGCGAGGGGGAGTAGCTCCCAACATCGTGGTCGACATACTGGCGCTCAGCGCCCGGCCACGGGGCCTTTTCCGGTTTCCGGCGAGGCGAGCGAGACCTTCGACTCAGGCTGAACAAGCCGGGTCGAGGTCTCTGTGCCCCGATCCGGCCCGACCGGATATGGGATGTGATGGACGGTTTTCTCGCGGCTCTCGTGATCAGCTTCGGCGTGATCTTCGTGGCCGAACTCGGCGACAAATCGCAGTTGATGGCGATGACCTTCGCAACGCGCTTCAAGCCGTGGCCGGTGCTGATCGGCATCACGATCGCCACCGCGGTGGTGCACCTCGTGTCGGTCGGCATCGGCTACGGACTGGGGGCGGCCCTGCCGACCGGCTGGATCTCGCTCGCCGGTGGCCTGGCGTTCCTCGCCTTCGGCGCGTGGACGCTGCGCGGCGATACCCTCACCGATGAGGAGAAGGCGAAGGCGGAGCGGACCACCGGTTCCGCGATCTTCGCCGTATCCGTGGCGTTCTTCCTCGCCGAACTCGGCGACAAGACGATGCTCGCCACGATCACGCTCGCCACCAACCACGGCTGGTTCGGCACCTGGCTCGGCTCGACCATCGGCATGGTCGCCGCGGACGCGTTGGCGATCCTGGTCGGGCGGATGCTCGGCAAGCGCCTGCCCGAAAAGGCCATCAAGTACGGAGCCGCCGCGCTCTTCGTGATCTTCGGAGTATGGCTGCTCGTGGAGGCGATCGCCGAACTGACCGGCTGACCTCCGCGGCCGCACGGTCCAGACGCCTCAGCGCGCGGTGAGTCGTCTGGACCGGGCGAACGCGGCGGCCGACGCGGGGCGGTCGTCGCCGGGTTCGCGGCCGAGCTCGGCGAGCACGGCGTAGGTGTGCCGGTGAGCGACCCCCACCTCGCCGACCAGCCCGGCCCGCGTCGTCTCGTCCAGCGGCAGCACGTCGAGCCGCTCCCGGTAGACGCTCTCGTAGCCGTGCGGGTCGCGGATCGCGTCGAAGCGGTAGAACGCCGTGCCGTCGCCGCCGGTCAGCCCGTACGCCTTCGTGACCGCCTCGCCGATCAGCAGGCCGTGGGAGAGGTCGCCGAGGTAGCGGGTGTAGTGGTGGGCGAGAAACCAGGCCGGCGTCCGCGAGCAGACCTCGCGGAGGCGGGCCCGGTAGTCGTCGGTGGCCCGGCGCGGCGTGATCTGCCGCGCCCAGCCAGGGCCGCGCAGGAACTCCAGGTCGGCCCGGAGCGCCGGCAGCCGGTTCAACGCGTCGTCGACGAATGGCCCGGCGACGGGGTCGGTGCGCATCGCGTCGGCCGCCTCCTCCAGCACCTCGTAGATGAGGTAATGCTGGGCGAGATGGTCGGCGTAGCCGTCCCGGCCGAGTTCACCGGCGACCAGGGCGGACCCGTACCGGTCGGCGGCCGCGGCCTGGTGGTCGAGCCAGGTGAACGTGCGCAGGCGGGTGGAGAACGAGGCGGTGGCCGTACTCATGATCCTCCGGAGGTGCGGTCGGTCGGTCCGTGTGGTGCGGCATGACCGGCAGCTTTCCTACCCCGCGGCTGCCCGGTCGACCCGTACCAGCGCCGCGGACCACCCTATCGGCGCAGCCGGGCGTTGGTCCGCCGACCGCTGTACGGCTCGCGTGCGGCGGAGTTGTTGGCGCTCGCGCGGTCGGCGAGACTGTCCGCATGGACGCGGTGAACATCGATGCCATGTTGGCCCGCTTCGCCGAGCACTGGTCGCCGAAGAAGGTCGCCGAACTCAACGACTACGACGTCAAGCTGGTGAAGGTGCAGGGTGAGTTCACCTGGCACCGGCACGACGAGACCGACGAGTTCTTCCTGGTCCTCGACGGCGAGCTGACGATCCAGCTCCGCGACGGTGACGTGCTGCTGCGTCCCCGCGAGCTGTACGTGGTGCCGCGTGGCGTCGAGCACTGCCCGCGCGCCGAGGTGGAAACGACGATCCTGCTGCTGGAGCCGCGCGGTGTGGTCAACACCGGCGACACCGGCGGCCCGCTGACCGCCGTCGCGCAGACCCTCGCGTCATGACGACGCCGATCAGAGTCGCCTACCTGCACGCCGCCGCGGCGGCGGCGGTGACGCTGCTGCGCGACCCGGCGGTCGCCCGGTCGTGGGAGACGCCGAGCGCCCTGCCGGAGTTCGCGGTGAGCGGACTCGCCGGTCACCTGGCCCAGCAGATCTTCCGGGTGCCGGAGGTGCTGGCCGGTGAGGTGCCCGCGAGCGCGCCCATCGCCCTCCTGGAGCACTACGCGCGGTCGCGGTGGCTGGACGCCGGCGTCGACGACGGGGCCAACGTCGCCATCCGGCGCGGTGGCGACGACGCGGCGGCCGATGGTGCGGCGGCGCTCGCCGGTCGCGCCGACGGGGCCGTCGAGAGACTCCGTGAGCTGCTCCCGGCCGAGCCGGTCGACCGCGTCGTCCACCTGCCGTGGGGGCCGTGGTCGCTCACGCTCGACGACTTCCTCACCACCCGGCTGATGGAGCTCGCAGTGCACGCCGACGACCTGGCCGTGAGCGTCGGTGTCGAGACGCCGGCGCTGCCGCCGGAGGTGATCGAACCGGTGATCGACCTGCTGTCGCGGCTCGCGCTGCGCCGGCACGGCGCGGCGGCCGTCCTGCGCGCCCTGAGTCGCAGCGAGCGCGCCCCGCGCACGATCTCCGCGTTGTAGCCCGCTGGAATTCGACGCCAGCCTTCCAACCCGGTGCAGCTCCGCCGTCGTGTACCCCGGTGACGGTCTGTTTCCGAGCCCGGGGTGATCGTGGACGATGATGACGGATTGCGGGACTTCGTACGGGCACGCCCGGCGGGGTTGTCGCGCGTGGCGACCTGCTGACCGGTGACCACCACGCGGCCGGGGATCTGGTCGAGCGGCATCGCCGACAATGAACCGATGACCTCTCCTGTAGCCGCTCGCCGGATCGTCGATCTGAGTCATCCGATCACCGATGGCCTCGTGACCTATCCGGGACTGGACGCTCCGAAGATCACCACGTTCACCAGCCGCGACGAGTCCGCCGCCCGACTGGGCACGGGCGTGTCGTTCCACATCGGTCGCATCGACATGGTCGCCAACACCGGCACATACCTCGACACGCCGCACCACTACCACGTCGGGGGCTACGACACGGCAGGACTCCCGCTTGAGCGCGTGGTGGACGTAACCGCGGTCGTCATCGACGCGACGCGGATCGCGGCAGTCGGGCCCGATCTGCTGGCCGATGCCGGCGAGCTGGCCGGGCACGCGGTGCTGTTCCACACGGGGTGGTCGCGGCACTGGGGCACGGACGCGTATTTCAGCGGTCACCCCTACCTCACGCGCGCCCTGGTGGCGGTGCTGATCGAGGCGGGCCCGGCGATCGTGGGCATCGACTCGCTCAACATCGACGACGCCACGGATCCCACCCGTCCGGCCCATCACGGCCTGCTCGGCGCGGGAATCCCGATCGTCGAGCACCTGACCAACCTGGCCGAGCTGCCGCCGCACGGCGCCCGCTTCACCGCTGTCCCCGCGCCGATCGCCGGCATGGCCACGCTGCCGGTCCGTGCGGTCGCCGTCACCGGGCAGCGTTCTCCCGTCCTACCCGGCACAGAGTCACCCGGACGAGGGTGACCAGTCCGAAGCCGCCCGTACCGGCCCGTTGGAAGGCGGCGATCTCGGCTGGATCGCACTCCTCGGTCGGGAATGCCCACCGGCCGGCATCGCCGCGGCCTGGGTGCTGCTCGGTGCGGAGATGATCGCGCCGCAACTGCTGGGCGGCGCGGTGGTGCTGGCGGGCGCCGTACTCCCGGTGACCGCGGGTCGTCCGCGCACGGCGCCGGTCCCGGTGGAGGTCGCGGCGCCGGCCGCGCGGGAGCAGCCCGTTCCCTGACCGGTACGGGGCACGGCGCACATCGACCGCGTGTCGGCATGAATGACGCGTCCGTCGTCGGGGTAAGAGCGGCGCCATGGAACACTTCACGATCGCGACCGTCGCCGAGCAAAGCTCCGATTTCCGCCGGGTTCTCTGGACCGGCGAGCACACCCAGTTGGTGATCATGACGATCCCGGTGGGTGGGGAGATCGGCGAGGAGGTCCACGAGGACATCGACCAGATTCTCACCTTCGTCAGCGGTACCGGCGAGGCGGTCGTCTCTGGACAGAAGCGCAAGGTCGCCCAGGGCGACCTCGTCGTCGTCCCGGCCGGCCGCAAGCACAACTTCGTCAACACCGGCCCCAACCCGCTGGTCCTCTACACCGTCTACGGCCCGCCGGAGCACGCCGACCAGGCCGTACACGCGACGAAGGAGGAAGCGGACCAGGCCGAGGAGTCGGGTCAGGACGAGCCACCGACGTCCTGAGCGGGTCGCGAGATGGAGCCGGCGGGGTGAACCCGCCGGCTCTCCTCTTGTCCTCGGAAAGCCCAGCCGGTAAGCAGATCACGGAGACGCATGCCGATCCGGGGAGGCCCGATGAGGTTCCGCCGCACGATCACGCTGACCGCGCTCGCCGCCCTGGCGTCCGTCACCGCGCCGCCCCTGCCGGCACAGGCACATCCGCGCGAACCCGCCACATCGCCGACCGCCGTGGGTTTCGGCGGGGCCGTGACGACCGTCGACCCGACGGCCACCGCGGTCGGGCTTGGGGTGCTGCGCCGCGGCGGCAACGCCGTCGACGCCGCGGTCGCGGCCGCCGCCACGCTCGGCGTGACCGAACCCTTCTCGGCCGGCATCGGCGGCGGGGGCTTCTTCGTCTACTACGACGCCCGGACCCGGACGGTGAAGACGCTCGACGGACGCGAGGCGGCGCCGGCGTCGATGCGCGCGGACTCGTTCGTCAACCCCGCCACCGGCGCGGCGTACGCCTTCGCGGAGGCCCGCGTCAGTGGTCTCTCGGCCGGCGTGCCCGGCACGCTGCTCACCTGGGACGAGGCGCTGCGGCGCTGGGGCAGCCGTCCACTGTCGATGCTGCTCGGGCCGGCCGTCGACGTCGCCGACCGGGGATTCGTGGTCGACGAGACGTTCCGGTCGCAGGTCAGCGAGAACGCGGCGGCCTTCGGGCAGTTCGGCTCGACCAGCGCCCTCTACCTGCCCGGCGGTCGGCCGCCGGCGGTCGGTTCGGTGCTGCGCAACCGCGACCTGGCCGACACCTACCAGCTCATCGCCCGCCGCGGCGTCGACGCGTTCTACCGGGGCCCGGTGGCCCGCGACATCGTCGCGACCGTGCAGCGGCCTCCGGTGGCCGCGACGCCGGTCGGCGCGTGGCCGCACCCGATCCGGCCCGGCGGGATGACCCTCGCGGATCTGGCGGGCTACCGCGTCGGGGATCCGGCACCGACCCGGTCGAGCTACCGGGGCCTGGAGATCTACGGCATGTCCACCCCCTCGAGCGGGGGCGTCGCCGTCGGTGAGGCGCTGAACATCCTGGAAGGTTTCGACCTGTCGCGGATGACCCCGACCCAGGCGCTGCACCACTATCTCGAGGCGAGCGCGCTCGCCTTCGCCGACCGCAACCGCTACGTCGCCGACGGCACCGCCCCGTCCGTCCTGCGCGAACTGCTCAGCGACCGGTTCGCGGCGGAACGGGCCTGCCGGATCGATCCGACGGTCGCGCTCCCGAAGCCGGTCGCCCCCGGCGTGCCCGACGGGTCGTACGGCGGGTGCGCCGCGGCGAGCGCGGGTTCGGTGGAGCAGCCGGAGCACGGGACCACGAACCTGACCGTCGCGGACCGGTGGGGCAACGTGGTGGAGTACACGCTCACCATCGAGCAGACCGGTGGGAACGCGATGGTCGTCCCCGGCCGCGGCTTCCTGCTCAACAACGAGCTGACCGACTTCAACTTCACCCCCACCCAGGGCGACGCGGTCGACCCGAACCTCCCCGCGCCGGGCAAGCGCCCACGCAGCTCGATGTCCCCGACGATCGTGCTGTCGCACGGCCGGCCGCTGCTCGCGGTCGGCACCCCCGGCGGCGCCACCATCATCACCACCGTGCTGCAGATCCTGGTCAACCGGATCGACCTCGGCATGACGCTGCCCGAAGCGCTCGCCGCGCCGCGGGCGTCGCAGCGCAACTCCGCCACTCCCCAGGCGGAGCCGGCTTTGCTGGCCGGCCCTGCCGCCCCCGGCCTCGACGCGTTGAAACACCGGTTCGTCAGCACGGCCGAGATCGGCTCCGCCACCGGTCTGGAGTTCCTGCCCGGTGGGCGGGTGCTCGCCGCCGCCGAGCCGGTCCGCCGTGGTGGCGGCGCCGCGGCGGTGGTTGACGCCGGTCGATGAGGGCAGCCAAGATCTGCGTACGTCCACTCTGGAGGTGCACCGTGGTGCTGCCCGCTCGCGTTGCGCGCGTACTCGCCGGGGCGATGGTCATGTCCGCGGCCCTGGCGGCGGGGCCCGCGATCGCCGCACCGCCGACGCCCGCTCCGGGCGGCGCGTCGCGAGAGCCGGGCAACGGACCCGACCGCAACGGGGTCGCGGCGACGGATCCGTCGCCGCGGACCCTGGCGCGGGCCGAGAACGTGCCGGGTACGCCGGGGCGGCCGCCGCTCACCGGAGCCGCACCCAGGCCCGGCCGCCCCGGGGCGCAGGAAGGCTACCCGCGTCAGACGTCGCTGCGGATCTTCCCGGCGATCCCCGACGACAAGGCGATCAAGCTGGGCCTGATGCCTTACCACGGGATCGCGCCCGCGCTCAACGCGCTGCAGGCGCGCAGTGACCGGGTCTCCGTCGAGGTCGTGGGGGAGTCCACGCTCGGGCGGGACCTCTACCTCGTGACCGTGACCGCCCCGGAGCGGCCGGCGGAGACGAAGTGGCAGGACCGGTGGCGCGGGCTCATCGAGGACGACCCGAAGGCCGCCGCGCGGGACCGGGCGCTGCTCGCCGGCTACAAGACGCCGATCTGGCTCAACGCCAACATCCACGGTGACGAGTGGGAAGGCACGGACGGCGCGCTGCGCCTGATCGAACAGCTCGCCACGGCGACCGACGCACCGACCGCCCGGCTGCTGGCCCGGACCCGCGTCTATTTCACCGTGACGAACAACCCGGACGGGCGGGTCGCCGGCACCCGCGCCAACGGCGCCGGCTTCGACGTCAACCGCGACCACATCACCTCCAGTCAGCCGGAGTCGCGGGCGGTGCGGGACGTCGTCATCGCCACCCAGCCGGTGCTCATGCTGGACGAGCACGGCTACACGGGCACGACGCTGATCGAGCCGTGCACGCCGCCGCACGGCCAGAACTACGACTACGACCTCTACATCAAGCACGCCTACCCCAACGCGCTCGGCATGGAGAAGGCGATCCAGGCGCTCGGCCACCCGGAGACCAGCCGCGCGGACATCCCGTTCCGCGACTACACCGACGGTTGGGACGACTGGCCCCCGATCTTCACTCCGATGTACGCGATCTACCAGGGCGCCGTCGGCCACACCGTCGAGATCCCGATGCAGGTCAACCGCGCCGCGTACACCACGCTGCCGGTCCAGGAGCTGCGCCGCCGATCGGGGATCAACACGGAGGTCGCCGAAGCCACGATGCGGGCCGCGATCACCTACGCCGACAGCAACCGGGTCGCTCTGCTCGCCGACCAGATTGAGCTCTTCCGCCGGGGGTGGGCCGGCGAGCCGCAGCGGACGATCCCGGACGGGTTCGTGCCGGGCTTCGGCCCCGAGGACCGCTACCGCACCGAATACCCCCGGGCGTACGTCATCCCCGCCGGCGCCGCCCAGCGGTCGGCGACCGCGGCCGCCCGGCTCGTGGACCACCTCGTCGCGCACGACGTGCGGGTCAGCCAGGCGAAGCTCCCGTTCTTCCTGAACGGGCGCTGGTACGCCGCCGGCTCGTACGTGGTGGACATGCGCCAGCCCAAGCGGGGTCTGGCCAACGTCATCCTGGAGACCGGCAGCGACATCTCGGCGAAGGTGCCGACGATGTACGACATCTCCGGGTGGAGTCACCGCCTGCTCTGGGGCGCCTCGGTCGACATCAGCCGGCAGACCGCCCCGCGGGTGCCCACCCGGCCGGTGGCCGTGGCCGCCCCGACCGGCGCGGTCCTCGCCCTGCCCGGGCAGGACCTCGCTCTCACGCTGACCGACGGCAAGGACGTACAGGCCGTCAACGCCCTGCTCGACCAGGGTGTCCGCCTGCACCGGCAGGGCGACGGCGCGGTGGTCGTGCCGGCGTCGGCCCGGCGCGCGGCGCTGGGCCTCGCCGACCGGTTGGGGGTGCGGTTCATCGCGGCTCCGCGCGGCCCCCGTGGCCCGGTGCTCATCCGGCCGGTGCTCGCCGCCGCCGTGAGCGCCGACGAGCTGTCGGTGCTGCGCGAGCTCGGTTTCGAGGTGCTACCGGTCTCCACGGCCGCGCTCAACGCCGGCTTCGACCTGTCCCGCGTCGACACGCTGCTGGTCTCGGCGGGCCTCTCCTACGCCGGGCTCACCCCGCCGGCCCGCGCCGAGTTGGACCGGTTCCTCGGGCGGGGCGGCGTGATCACCCGTGGGGCCACCGGCGTCCGGTTCAACATCGAGGCCGGTCTGCTGCCGGTCCGCGCGGTGAACGGGACGCTGGACGCCAACGGCGTGGTCTCGGTGGTCAATGGCGCCGGCGCGGTCGGCGCGAACGCGCTACCGCACTCGTTCGTCTACGCGCCGATCTGGTTCACCGGCCTCGGCACCGGCGTCACCGTGGAGCAGCGCTACGCGCCCACCGCTCCGCTGGTCGCCGGCCATTGGCGGGCGGACGACAGCGGCAGCGGTGGCCCGGAGCAGGCGGCCGGCCAGGCGGCGGTGGTCTCCGGCGTCGCCGGGCGTGGCACCCGGACCGTGCTCTTCGGCACCGAGCCGCTGTTCCGGGCCCACCCGAAGGGGCTCTACGCGCAGGTCGGCCGGGCGATCTTCTGGTCGTCCGGCCCGCGGGTGTGATCAAACAGACGGCGCGACCGGGAGGGAGCGCGGCGGGCCCGCGGTTGCATCGGAGGTGAAGAACCCGGCGCGCGAGGTGGACGTTGTCGTGATCGGGGCCGGCCAGGCCGGTCTCTCCGCGGCGTACTTCCTGCGTCGCTCGGGCCTCCGGCACATCGTGCTCGACGACGCGCCCGCACCGGGCGGCGCCTGGCAACATCGCTGGCCCACCCTGCGGCTCGGCACCGTGCACGGCATCCATGACCTGCCCGGCCTCGCGTTCGGCACGCCCGACGAGACGAGCCCCGCCGCCGAGGTGGTGCCCGGCTATTTCGCCGCGTACGAGCGCCATTTCGACCTGCCGGTGCGGCGTCCCGTGCGGGTGACCGCCGTACAGGACCATCCGGACGGTGACGGGCGGCTGCTGGTCCGGAGCGACGCCGGTGACTGGGGCGCCCGCGCGCTGATCAACGCCACCGGGACCTGGCGCCGCCCGTTCTGGCCCTCCTATCCGGGGCAGGAGAGCTTCCGTGGCCGTCAGCTGCACACGGCCGACTACCGGGGACCGGACGAATTCGCGGGTCAGCGCGTGGTGATCGTCGGTGGCGGCACGTCGGCCGTGCAGTTGCTCGCCGAGATCTCCCAGGTCGCGCAGACCACGTGGGTGACCCGCCGCCCGCCGGTCTTCCACGAACACGAGTTCACGCCGGAGCACGGCCGGGCCGCCGTCGCCCGGGTGGACGAAGCGGTGCGCGCCGGACGGCCGCCGGAGAGCGTGGTGAGTGTGACGGGGCTGACCCTCACCCCGCCGGTACGGCACGCACGCGCCCGGGGCGTCCTGAACCGCCTGCCCATCTTCGACCGGATCACCCCCGACGGCGTCGCCTGGCGCGACGGGCACCTCGTGCCGGCGGACGTCATCCTCTGGTGCACCGGCTTCCGGGCCGCCCTCGACCATCTCGCCCCGTTGAGGCTGCGCGCACCCGGTGGCGGCATCACCATGGACGGCACCCGCGTCGTCGCCGATCCCCGGATCCAGCTGGTCGGCTACGGGCCCTCCGCCAGCACGGTCGGCGCCAACCGAGCCGGTCGTGCCGCCGTCCGCGCACTGCGCCAGCTGCTCGCCCCGCCCGAGCCGACCCGGCCCGTGCCGACGCCGTAGCGGCGGCTGTTCACATGGGACGGCTTTGGCTTTGACGGCGCGGACGGTTCAGCTCCGTATGCGCGCGCTGCGCCGGCACCGCGCAACGAACGCGGCTACCGCCGCGCGGGTTCCGCGACGAGCGCGTCGGTGACGGTGCGCAGTCTCGCCCGGAACTCGGGGTCGTAGGCCTGGTCGTTCGCCCTGGACTCCTGCTCGCCGTCGAAATACCGGCCGGTGACCCCGGTCAGCTCCGGATCGACCACCAGCCGTGCCGTGGCCCGCAGTCCCTGCTCCAACGAGTCGAGCCGTTCCATTCCCGACTGACGCACCATCGTGGTGGGCATCAGCGTCGCGGGGTGCAGGCTGTTGACGGTGATCCCCGTCGCGGCGAGCTCGTCGGCGAGATCGAACGAGTGCGCGACCAACGCCAGCTTGGCCCGGCGGTAGGCGACGGTCCCGTCGTACCCGTGTTCCATCATCACGTCGTCGAGGTCGACCCGACGCTGTCCGACGGAGGCGACGTTGACGATCCGCGCCGCCGGTGCGCGACGCAGCAGGGGCAGCAGCAGGCGGGTCAGCAGCACCGGGGCCAGATAGTTGACCGCGAACCGCAGCTCGTGACCATCGGGGGAGAGCTGTCTCGGCTCGCCCGGCGCGCCGAACCCCACCCCGGCGTTGTTGACCAGCACATCGAGCCGGTCGAACCCCGCCGTGACCTGAGCCGCGAGCTGCCGTACCTCGGCGAGCGACGAGAGATCGGCCTGTACGGGGTGGCCGCCGGTCGCGGCGGCGGCCTGCGCCAGGCGAACCGGGTCGCGGCCATGCACGATCAGCTCGTGGCCGGCCGCGGCGAGCTCCTCGGCCAGCGCCCGTCCGAGCCCGTCGGATGCCCCCGTGATCAGAATTCGTGCCACCGCGCCAGCCTTCCACGCCCGGCCGCTCGGCGTCGCGTCGGGCCCTCAGCCCTCGCGCGGGTGTTCGAGCAGGGACGGGTCGCGGCGGACCAGCTCCGCCAGCCGCGCCTCGGGGCTGCCGGGCGCGGCCTCCGCCCGCAACGGCCATTCGGGAGGTGCGGCGGGCGGGAGCGCGGGCTGCCGGTCGATCGGGTCCGCGGCCGCGTGGGCCGGGAACGCCGTGTCGATGGGGGACACGGTGTCGGCCGGGCCCGCATCGGAGGTCGGGAAGGTCGCGTCGGCCGGGAACGGCTCGGAGTCCAGCGGTCGGGACGGTACCGGGTACGCGGAGAGCCGATCCGCCCGGCGGGGTCGCGGTGGCAGCGGGGAGCCCGTCATCGCGAACCCGTCCAACGGCTGCGGATCCAGCGGTTCCGCTTCGTGCGGGGATGGATCGCCCGGGGATGCATCGAGCGGGTGGGGGTCCAGCGGGGAAGACCGGAGCAGCGGCGAATCGAGCGGCGACGCGGCCAGCGGCGATGGGTCGAGTGGGGGCGCGCTCGTCGGGGACGGCGTCGACTCAAGGTCCGTGGTCGTCACCCGCACCGTGCCCGCCTCGCGCGAGACGCGGATCTCCGTGCTGGCGCCAACCCCGTCGAGCCGTACGACGGCGCTCAGGCCGGGGTGGCGCTCGATCACCTGTCGGAGCGCCTCGGCGACCTCGTCCACGGCGGGACGCGGCTCGTCATGGTGCCCGTTGCTGTTGCGTTTCTGCAGCTGGTCGCGGCGGGCCAGGCGGGCCAACGCATCGTCAAGGTCACGCATCGTCCTGTTTCCTCCCCCCACGCATCCGCTAAAGGATGACTCATGCCCTCCCGTCCGGTCCAGACCGGGTCATGGCGATCTTTGCGTCACCCGACGGTCACGCCGCGACCGCGTCGACGGCCCGGTCGAAGTGCCGGTGCCGGGCCAGCGCATCGGCGAATGCGGTGACGAACCCGGCGCTCACCGCGCCGCGCGCGGACTGCACGACAAGCCCGAGTTCCTCGCCCAGCCCGTTGTCGTCCAGCGCCGGCATGGGCAGCTGAGTCTGCGTGAGCAGCGTCGTCGCCTCCCCCAGCACTCCGACCGGTTTAGCATGCTTGTAGGCCTCCGCCACGAAATGCACCGTATACCCGTCAGCGACCAGCGCTATGGCGGCGTCGTTTCCGCCGGGCACCACAACCGCGTCGTAGAGCACCGAGCCCACGGTGGTGATCGCGCGGGTCACCGGGAGGGACGACCCGTCAGCGGCGGTGACCACCCCGTCGACCGGTCCCAGAAGCTCGACGATCGCGCCACGCTCGGTCAGCGCGGTCCGCAGGGTCGTGACGCTCTCCGCGTCGGTGCCGTCCGCCACGAGCAGCGCCACCTTGCGACTGAGGATCGTGTCCCGCGCCGCGTACGCCTGGCTGAGCGCGCGCGAGCTGCGCCCGTGGTTGTCGCCCTGCCGCGCCGGGGGGCGTACGCCGATCCCCGCCGCGACCATCACCGCAAGTTCGTGATCGATCCGGCCCAGGTGCTGCGCCATCAACTCGCGGATGTGCCGTTGCGACACCCGGCCGAGTTCGAAGCGGAACGCGGCGACGATGTGCTCCTTCTCCCACAGCGACATGCTGTTCCAGAAGAGGGTCGGCTGGCTGTAGTGGTCGGCGAAGGTCTGGCTGCGGCGCCGTTCCTTCGGGCCGTCGACCCGTTCGGGGAAGTGCGTGAACCCGCCACCCTGCCGCCCGGCGACCACCGGTCGGCCGTCCCCGAGGGAGTTGGGGTGGTAGTTGGCCCGCCCCTGCCGGATGGTCTGCTGGTGGAAGCCGTCCTGCTGGTGGTTGGTGACCGGCGCGACCGGCTGGTTGATCGGGATCTGTGCGAAGTTCGGCCCGCCGAGGCGGGTGAGCTGGGTGTCCAGGTATGAGAAGAGGCGGGCCTGCAGCAGCGGGTCGTCGGTGAAGTCGATGCCGGGCACCACGTTGCCGATGCAGAACGCGACCTGTTCGGTCTCGGCGAAGAAGTTGTCGGGGTTGCGGTTGAGGACCATCCGCCCGACGGGCGTCACCGGCACCAGCTCCTCCGGGATGATCTTGGTGGCGTCGAGCAGGTCGATGTCGTCGAGGTCGAACTCCCGATCCTCCGGGATGAGCTGCAACCCCAGTTCGTACTCCGGAAACTGGCCGGCCTCGATCGCCTCCCACAGGTCGCGGCGGTTGAAGTCCGGATCCTTGCCGGAGATCTTCTGGGCCTCGTCCCAGACCAGTGAGTGCGTGCCCAGCTTCGGCGTCCAGTGGAACTTGACGAACGTCGCCCGTCCCTCCCCGTTGACCAGCCGGAACGTGTGCACACCGAAACCCTGCATCGTGCGGTAGCTGCGCGGGATCGCCCGGTCCGACATCAGCCACATGACGTGGTGCAGCGTCTCGGGCTGCAGCGACACGAAATCCCAGAACGTGTCGTGCGCCGAGGCCGCGGTCGGGATCTCGTTGTGCGGCTCGGGCTTGAGCGCGTGCACCAGATCGGGGAACTTGATGCCGTCCTGGATGAAGAAGACCGGCATGTTGTTGCCGACGAGATCGAAGTTGCCCTGGCCGGTGTAGAACTTGGTGGCGAACCCGCGCACGTCACGCGGGGTGTCGGTGGAGCCGCGCGAGCCCTGCACCGTGGAGAAACGGACGAAGACCGGGGTACGCAGCGACGGGTCGTAGAGGAACTCGGCGGTGGTCTCCTCGGCCAGCGATCCGTCGTACACCTGGAAGTAGCCGTGGGCGCCCGCGCCGCGCGCGTGCACGACCCGCTCCGGGATCCGTTCGTGGTCGAACCGCATCACCTTCTCGCGGAGGTGGAAGTCCTCCAGCAGGCTGGGCCCGCGCGTGCCGGCCCGCAGCGAATTGTCGGTGTCCTCCACCCGGATGCCCTGGTCGGTCGTCAGGTAGCCGTCGCGGGGATCGGTCCGGTAGGCGTCCAGTTGTGCATTCTTGGCGGTCGGCTGCTGGTCGCTGCTCATCGCGATGCCCTCCATGGCGGGACGACTGGCGGATCTGCGGGAGTACCGCGAAGTCGGGGGTTCACTCCTCGGCGGTCGGAGAGATTCTGTCGATCACGGCCGTCCGGCCAGCCACTTCGCGCCGCGCGGGTAAGTTGCGACCGCCGCGTCAGGCCATACACTCCATCCCGTTCAGCTCCTGCGAGATCCCCATCGGAGGATCGCTACATGCGCCTGACCAGCAGCGCACCACGGATTGCGCTCGCCGCCGCACTCGTATCCGGGCTCGGGTTGACCGCGACCGCGCCCGCCGCCGCGGCGCCCGCGCAGACCGCCGCGCCGTCCGCCGCGGCCGGCGTCGACCTGCAGATCCTGACCATCAACGACTTCCACGGCCGGCTGCAGTCGCCGACCACCGTGGGCGGCCAGGCCGTCGGCGGCGCCGCCCAGCTCGTCGGCCTGATCGACCAGCTCCGGGCGGCCAACCCCAACACCGCGTTCGTCTCGGCGGGCGACAACATCGGCGCCTCGACCTTCATCTCCGCGATCGACGGCGACAACCCGACGATCGACGCGCTCAACGCCGGCGGCCTCGCGGCGTCGGCGGTGGGCAACCACGAGTTCGACAAGGGCCTCTCCGACCTGCTGGGGCGGGTCACCGACCGGGCGACCTTCCCGCTGCTCGGCGCCAACGTCTACCGCGACGGGACACGCGCCCTCCCCGCGTACTCGGTGCAGGAGCTGGGTGGGATCCGGGTCGGCTACGTCGGCGTGGTGACCCGGGAGACCGCCTCCCTGGTCAGCCCCTCCGGCATCGCCGGCGTGCAGTTCCGCGACCCGGTGGCGGAGGCCAATAGCGTGGCCGCGCAGCTTCGCGACGGCAACGCCGCCAACGGCGAGGCCGACGTCGTCGTGCTGCTCGCGCACGAGGGCGCGGCGCAGACCAGCGTCGGCTCGGCCGACCAGCTCGCCGCCGACCCGGTCTTCGGCCCGTTCACCCGGGTCAGCGCCGACATCGACGCGGTGATCGGCGGGCACACCCACCAGCCGTACGCCTTCCAGATGGCGGTGCCCGGCACGGACCGCACCCGGCCGGTGCTGCAGGCCCACGAGTACGGCAAGAAGCTCGGCCGGATCACGTTGAGCGTCGACCCGGCGACCCGTACGGTGACCGCGTCCAGCGCCGACCTCGTCGATGTCACCGGCGCGCCGCAGAACGCCGCGGTCGCCGACATCGTCAGCAAGGCGGCCGCCACCGCGAACGAGCTGGGCAAGCAGCCGCTCGGGTCGATCACCGCCGACATCAAGCGTGGCTACACCAACGGCACCGAGAACCGGGGCATCGAGTCCCCGCTCGGCAACCTCATCGCCGACGTGCAGCTCGCCGGCACCCAGGACGCCGGCCGGGGTGGCGCGCAGATCGCCTTCATGAACCCCGGTGGCCTCCGCGCGGACCTGCTGTACGGGACGAACGGGGTGGTGACCTACTCGCAGGCGTTCGCGGTGCAGCCGTTCGCGAACGACGTGGTCACGCAGACGCTGACCGGTGCTCAGATCAAGCAGGTCCTGGAGGAGCAGTGGCAGCCGGATGCCGCCTCCCGTCCGGTGCTCTGGCTCGGCGTCTCCAAGGGGTTCACCTACTCCTACGACGCCACGCAGCCGCGCGGCCAGCGCGTCATCGCCCGGTCGATCAAGCTCAACGGGGTGCGGGTGAGTCCGGCCACGCAGTACCGGGTCACCCAGAACTCGTTCCTCGCCTCCGGCGGGGACAACTTCAGCACGCTCGGCCGGGGCACCAACCGGGTGACGACCGGTGACAACGACCTGACCATGCTGACCGCGTACCTGGCGAAGAACTCGCCGGTCATCGCCGACCCGGCGCCGCGCGCCACGGTCGGCCGGGTGATCCCGCTGCCCGCGTGCACCCGGACCATCACCGGGCGCCACCTCGGCGCGCTGACGGTCGGCTCCGGCGCGACCTGCGTGGCCGACGCGACCGTGCAGGGGCCGGTGACGGTCTGGGGGAGCGGCTCGCTGATCGTGACCGGTGGCAAGATCTCCGGGCCGGTCACCGCGCTGGGCGCGGCGACCGTCAGCCTGACCGACGTGACCGTCGCCGGGCCGGTCAGCCTCGCCGCCGGCACCGCCGGCGTCTGGATCGACGAGGTGAGCGTGACCGGTCCGGTGACGCTCCTCTCCAACAAGGGCACGGAGGCGCCGGTCGTCGCCGGCAGCACCTTCCGCGGCCCGATCTTCTGCGCCGGCAACGTCCCGGCACCGGTCAACGACGGGCGGGCCAACACCGTCCGTGGACCGGCGACGGGGCAGTGCGCCCAACTCTGAGGTAGGAACCGCGCGGGCGGGGACGGGCGAAGCCCCTCCCCGCCCGCGCCGTCTCTCCCCGTCAACGGGCATCTCCCCGTCAGCGCGCGTCGATGCTCAGCCAGCGACGGGTGCGTCTGCCCGGCTCGTACGGGGAATCCAACCGCTTCGCGATCACGCCGGCCAGGTCCTGTTCGCGACTGGCGCTCAGCGCGTAGGAGCCGCCGCCGGGAAAATAGGGCGGGGTCTGCCAGTGCGCCCCGGCGAGACCGAGCCCGTCAAGCAGCTCACGCCGCTGCGCATAGGGCAGATCCGTGGTGGGCGTCCCCTCCAGCCAGAGCAGATCGAAGACCAGGTACTGCTCGGTCGCCTTCTTCTTCTGCCGCAACGTCACGACGACCCCGTCGAGCACCGCTTCCGTCGGCGCCAGCTCCTCGGCGAGCGCGCGAAGCTGCGGATAGCTCCCGGTGATCTCCTCGTCGTCGCCGGAGAGCAGCCGCAGCCGCCCGCCCGACACGAACGCCACCGCGCGTACGCCGTTCCAGCGCATCTCGTACGCCCAGGCGTCGTCCTGCGCCGGCAGCTTCACCGCGCGGCTGGCCTCCATCGGGCGGACCACCTCGGGCATCCCGCTCCAGCCCGCCGGCGGCGGATCCATCCGTCGGATCATCCAGTCCTTGCCCCGCGTCTGGAAGAGCACGTAGCGACCGGAGACGCGCTTACCGCGCAGTACCACCATCACCTCGTCGTCGCGCCACTTCTCGCACGTGTAGGTGCCACGATCGAAGATGGTCATCCGGCCGCCGCCGTACTCGCCGGCCGGGATCTCGCCGTGGAAGTCCAGGTATTCGAGGGGATGGTCCTCGGTATGCACCGCCAGGTGGTTGCGGGCGGCATCCCGGGGCAGGCCGCGCGGCACCGCCCAGGAGGCGAGGACGCCGTCGCGCTCCAGGCGCAGGTCCCAGTGCAGGCTGCGGGCATGGTGCTGCTGGATCACGAAGCGTTCCCCGCGTCGCTTCCGCGGGGTGCGCTCGGGCACCGGTTCCGGGGTACGGGCGGCGTCACGCTTGCGCCGGTATTCGTCCAGCCGGTCACCCATACGTCGCATTGTCCGGTAGTCGACCTGTCCCCGCATCCGGCATGAGGTGGCTGATCCGGGGTAGGAAGGCCCGCATGACCGCAGTGACTGAACAGCCCTCCGTCGTGCTGCCCCGCGACGTGCCGATGCCGATCCTCGGCTTCGGCACCTGGCAGGCGACCGGCAACGAGGGCTACGAATCCACGCTCTACGCGCTCCGCGCCGGCTACCGGCACGTCGACACCGCGACCATGTACGGCAACGAGGCCGGCGTAGGGCGGGCACTGCGCGACAGCGGGCTGCGCCGCGGGGACGTCTTCATCACCACGAAGCTCCCGCCGGAGCGGACCGGCCGGGAACGCGAGACGATCGAGGCGAGCCTGACGGCGCTCGGCACCGACCACGTCGACCTGTGGCTGATCCACTGGCCCCTCCGTGGCAGCGACGGCCTGGACACCTGGCGTCAGTTCGTGGCGATCCGCGACGAGGGGTTGGCGCGCGCGGTCGGGGTCAGCAACTACAGCATCGGGCAGCTCGACGCGCTGATCGAGGAGACGGGGGAGACGCCCGCGCTCAACCAGATCGAGTGGGCGCCGTCGCTGCACGATCCGCGGACGCTCGCCGCGCACCGGGAGCGCGGGATCGTGCTCGAGGGCTACAGCCCGTTCAAGAACACCGACCTGAACGACCCGGTGCTGGTCCGGATCGCCGACGCCCACGGGGTGACCGCGGCGCAGGTGGTGATCCGCTGGCACATCGAGCACGGCATCGTGGTGATCCCGAAGTCGGTGACGCCGGAGCGGATCGACCTCAACCGCGACGTCTTCGGCTTCACCCTGACCGAGGCAGAGGTCCGCGAAATCGACGCGCTGGTCCGCTAAGGTCGGTCCGCCGCGGGAGAGGAATCGCGCCGGACAACGCTCGGCCATTCATCGTGGCGGTGGAAAGCGCGTGCAGTCGATACCGGCGCGCGGCCGCGATTGCGTCGCCGGGCATGGTGCGATCGCACTCGCGGAGCAAGCCGCGCCCCGCTTTCCGGATATGAAGCGGCAATTCGAAGATGCTCATGGTTAACGGTTTTGCCGCGTTATACAAGACCCCCCGTCGCGCTTTCACGCCAGCTGCGCGCCGTAACGTCGCTGCTGCACCCGGTAAGCGGCCGGGGTGTGTGCGCATTGCGAACGCTGCGGTAGCTGGGATGCGTCGCCGCAACACATCGTGATGGGTTCGGAGCGGTGCGCTTTCGCCAATGAAGACGGGCAATATGCGATGTCGCTACGTCGCGGTCGGTGTACGCGGTGTGCACCCTTGGCCGATCACGAAAAATTCATATTCGCGGCGGGGCCTTACCCCGGTGTTTTTTTCGTGAGTTGCCGCTACGGTATCGGGTCCTGGGGTGTCGGAGGGGATGGCGATGAACGTGAACGACTACGGCGGTGGACTGACCATGCCGTCTTGGATGCAGGTCGACGAGCCGGAGCCGGAGCCGGATCTCGCGACTCTCGTGCTCTATGTCGACGGCGCCGGGCACGTGTCACACATCGCCCCGCTGCTGCAGTTGTGGCACGACGAGGCCTGCCGACTGCTCCTGCCGTTCGCGCAGCCGGCGGGCGCCCCCGAGCCGACGACCTCCTTCACGGCCTTCGACGAGCGCGCGGTGGGAAGGGGGCGGCGACGCCGGCCGCCGCGCTGGGCGGACGGGCTGACCGAAGAGCTGGGCCAGCTCTCCGCGCACTGGTACGACGTCGCGCCCGGCGCGGCCGAACTCGACCTGCACGTCACCCGGTTCGGCGGCGGACGGCACCTCAAGCTCCAGGCGTCCGTGGGGTTCGCGCAGCGGTCGCACCTGGTGCCGCGCGTCGTCTCCGCCCTGATCGAGCTCGCCCGGCGGATGGCGGAGGTCGCCGACCTGGCGTACGGCGAGATGCTGCGCAGCGCGGGGAACCCCGCGCCGGCGACGCTCCTGGATGCGGCGCTGCGTCGCGACCCGGACGAGTCGGCCGACGCCAGCCGGTGTTTCGTGCGCGGGTACGAGTGGGTGACGGTGTGTCCGAAGGAGCTGACGTGCCGGCTGGGCGGGGCGGACGCGTTGCGCGCCTCGGGCGCCTTCGCGGAGGTGCTGCCGTTGTCGCGCGGAGCCGTGCTGCTGCGCGCCACGGAACGCCCGGAGGACTACCGCGGCGAGCGGGTGGCGGCGGTGTTCCGGGCGCTGGCGCCGGTGCTCCCGGCCGGACAGCCCCGCCAGCTGCCGGAGCACGACTTCAGCCGCGTCGTCTTCGCCGACGCCCACCAGGTCGACACCCCGACCCTGACGGGTTCCGTCCCTGACCAGACCGTGCGCGCGGTCGCCTCGGTCCCCGTCGATCAAGGACTCGTCCACACACTGTGATCCCCCCCGCGCGGTTGGTCCGGTGAGGGGGGCTTTCGTGCATGACGGTCCCGCCGCGATCAGCGGGGAACACGTGCTCCTGCCGCCAGTGCCGGAACGGTCCCACCGTCTGCTCATCGACGAACCGGCGCGGTCGGTCGTACCGGGTTATCTCTGCGGCCATCCGCCAGCGCAGGCCGGGGTGGCGGGGCCTCCCAGGTCACGGTGTCCCCGGCGCCGAGCCGGCCGGTGGTGACGCCCGCGGAGGGTGATCCGTGACATGACCGCGACGCTACGCCCCGTCGATCAAGGACTTGTTGGTCGATCAAGGGCTTATTCACATATTTTGATCTCCGATCGTGTGAATAAGCCCTTGATCGACGCGACGCTGTGGTCGACGCGACGCTGTGGTCGACGCGACGCTGTGGTCGACGCGGCGCAGCGGTCGGTGAGGTGGTTACGCGGTGGTGCAGGCGGTGCCGTTCAGCGAGAACGCGGTGGGGGAGGAGTAGGTGCCGGAGTAGGTGGCCTGGTAGCCGAACGAGGTGTTCGCGCCCGGCGCCAGGCTGCCGTTGTGGGCGGCGTTCCGGGCCGTCACCGCCGACCCGCTCTGGGTCACCGTCGCGTTCCACGAACTGGTGATCGACTGGCCGGCCGGCAGGCTGTAGGTCAGCGTCCAGCCGGTGACCGCGCTCGACCCGGTGTTGGTGATCGTGACGTTCGCGGTGAAGCCGTTGTTCCAGGTGTTCGGCGTGTACGCGACCCGGCAGGCGCCGCTGCCCCCGCCCCCGCCGCCGGCCGAGGTGGTCACCGTCCGGGTGGGCGAGGCGGCCGACACGTTGCCGGCGGCGTCGCGGGCGCGGACAAAGAATCCGTACGACGTGGACGCGGAGAGCCCGGTCGCGGTGTACGAGGTGCCGGTCACGTTCCCGACCTGGGTTGCCGCGCCGCCGCCCTGCTGCCGGTAGACGTCGTAGCCGGTCACGCCGACGTTGTCGGTGGACGCCGGCCAGTTCAGCGCGACGCTGTTGGCGGTGACGTTGCTCGCCGAGGGCTGACCGGGTGTGCTCGGCGGCTGATTGTCACCGCCGCCTCCGCCACCGCCCCCGTTCACCGTGGCCGAGAAGGAGTTGACCGCGAGGCCGACGCCGCCGTTCCACGGTTCGAAGCCGGCCTGGACGCTGGTGAGGTACCACGAGTTGGTGATCGCGCCGCGGCTGCGGACGTCGTTGATGAAGTCCAGCACGCTGAAGTTCCAGCTGCTGATCGGGGAGGGCGCGACGTACGAGATGACGTTGTTGCCGCCGTTGTTGCCGCTCCACACCTCCCAGGTGCGACCGCCGACCGTGGCGCTGCCGGTGCGGGAGCCGATCGGTTGGATCGAGCCCTGGCGGTTGAACCAGATCATGATCTCCATCTGGTTGACCCCGGTGGTCTTCGGCGTCGGGTCGAGCCAGATGTCGTACGAGGCGTTGTAGGTGCCGCCCGCGTACGTGTAGCTGATGCTGCTGGTCGCGCTGCTGATCTGGCTCACCTGGATCGGCAGGTTGGTGCCGGGGGAGCAGTTGCCGTAGTGGCAGCCGAAGTAGACCGACGGGTACGACAGCGGCGCGCCGTTCGTGGCGGCGCTGCCCTGCTGACTCGTGATCGAGAACCCGGTGCCGGTGACGTTGATGCACTGCTCGGCGCTGCTGCCCCAGCGGTTGTTCTGGACGACGTAGCGGCTCTGGATGGTGGTGGCGCCGTACTGCTCGCAGATCAGGGTGTCGGCCCGGGCGGGGCCGCCGCCGGCGGCGACGGTGGCGAGTGTGCCGGCGATGAGCAGGCACGAAGCCGCTAGGGCGCGGGTGAGGCGACGCATGGATGCTCCTTGGCTGTGGGGGACCCGAGGGGACGGTTGGTCGAACGGGCGCGCTCCCATTGAAGCTAGGACACATTGACATCCATGAAAAGGGTTGGCAATGGCCGCGCGCCCGCGTCGATCAAGGAGTCTTGCGTCGATCAAGGACGTATTCCCACGATTGGAGATCAAACCGTGTGAATACGTCCTTGATCGACGAGGCGAGCGGGGCGTGGGACGGGCGGGGCATGGGGCGGGGCGGGGGCGGGGCGTGGGGGGCGTGGGGTGGGGCGTGAGCGTGGGAGTCAGATTGCGGAGAGCAGGCTGCGGGCGGCGCGGACCTGGTTGGCTGCCCGGCGCAGGGCGGCGACGATCTCGTCCTCGCTCCCCGGGCCGATCCGCGCGGCCGGCACGGAGAGGCTGATCGCGTCGGTCGCCGGGCTCTGCAGCGGCACCGCGATCGCGAAGCACACGATGCCCTCGGTGTTCTCCTCGCGGTCGATCGCGTAGCCCCGCTCGCGCGCGGTCGCGAGTTCGGCGTGGAGCGTGGCCGGATCCGTAATGGTGTGCCGGGTCAGCGCGGCCAGCGGCCAGTTCAGCAGCCGGTCCACCGCCTCGTCGCTGCGTTCGGCGAGGAGCACCTTGCCCAGCGCGGTGGCGTGTGCCGGCAGGTGCCGGCCGATCGCGCTGTAGAGCCGGAGCGGATGGATCGATTCCCGTTTCGCCATGTAGACGACGTGCGGCCCGTCGAGGCGCCCGAGGTGCACGGTCTCGCCGAACTGCCGGGACAGTTCATCGAGTACGGCCGACATCAGTCCGACCGCGTCGTCGGTCTCCAGGTATGCCGCCCCGACCTGCAGTGCCCGTACGCCGAGCCCGAAGCGCGTGCCGGTGCCGTCCGCCTCCACCCAGCCGCGCTGGATCATCGTGCGGAGGATTCCGTGCAGGCTGCTCTTGGGGATGTCCAGGGCGCGGGCGAGGTCGACCAGCGAGCGGCGGCCGGGAGACTCGGCGAGCGCCTCCAGTACCTCGAGTGTCCGGCCGGCCGACTTCACCGGCTGGAATCCTTCGCCCATGGTCATGGCGGCCACTCTAACGATGATCGCGTCGGGGTTGACAGCGCGAGCGGTGTCGGTATGGTCACGTAGGTGACCGCCGTTCATGATTCTGAACAAGCCCCCAACATTCTCGCCACTATCGCGGCTGGCCGGATCCTTCCCGTCGTCGTCCTCAACGACGCCAAGGACGCCGCTCCGCTCGCGTCCGCCCTCACCGCGGGCGGCCTGCGCAGCGCCGAGGTGACCTTCCGCACCGACGCCGCGGCCGACGCGATCCGTGTCATGTCGGAGAACCCGGAGCTCCTCGTCGGCGCCGGGACGGTGCTGACCCCGGCCCAGGTCGACCGGGCCGTCGAGGCGGGCGCCCGCTTCGTGGTCAGCCCCGGCTTCAGCCCCGCCGTCGTGCGGCACTGCCAGGAGCTCGGCATCCCGGTCTTCCCCGGCGTCTCCAGCGCGACCGAGATCCAGATGGCGCTCGACGCCGGCCTGGAGACCGTCAAGTTCTTCCCCGCCGAGCAGCTCGGCGGCGTCGCCATGATCAAGGCGCTGGCGGCGCCCTTCCGGTCGGTGCGCTTCATCCCGACCGGCGGCGTCAACACCCGCAACCTGCCCGACTATCTCGCCGTCCCGGCCGTCCTCGCCGTCGGCGGCACCTGGATGGTCGCCCCCGACCTGCTCGCCGCCGGCAAGTGGGACGAGGTCACCAGCCTGACCGCCGCGGCCG
Source organism: Micromonospora sp. NPDC049679 (assembly GCF_040659735.1). Lineage (NCBI taxonomy): Bacteria > Bacillati > Actinomycetota > Actinomycetes > Micromonosporales > Micromonosporaceae > Micromonospora > Micromonospora sp. NPDC049679. Next base: position 64,371 of record NZ_JBFANZ010000001.1, on the reverse strand, counting down.
TCGCCGCCGCCCGACCCACTCCGGAGGCGTGACCATGCTGCAGCTCCGACCCGCCGACGAATGCCGCTACGACCTCGTGTCGCTCGGCGAGATCATGCTCCGCCTCGATCCCGGCGAGGGGCGGGTCCGCACCGCCCGCAGCTTCCGGGCGTGGGAGGGCGGTGGCGAGTACAACGTCGCGCGCGGGCTGCGCCGCTGCTTCGGGCTGCGCACCGGGATCGTGACCGCCTTCGCCGACAACGAGGTGGGACACCTGCTGGAGGACCTGGTCCTGCAGGGCGGCGTGGACACCTCGTTCATCACGTGGCTGCCGTACGACGGGATCGGCCGCGCGGTCCGCAACGGCCTCAACTTCACCGAGCGCGGCTTCGGCGTCCGCGGCGCGGTCGGCACCTCCGACCGCGGCCACACCGCCGCCAGTCAGCTCCGCGCCGAGGACGTCGACTGGGACCACCTCTTCGGCACCCTCGGTGTGCGGTGGCTGCACACCGGCGGCATCTACGCGGCCCTGTCGGAGACCACCCCGGACACGATCGAGGCGGCCATGTCCGCCGCGCGCCGGCACGGGACGATCATCTCGTACGACCTGAACTACCGCCCCAGCCTCTGGAAGGCGGTGGGTGGCCAGACCCGCGCGCAGGAGGTCAACCGGCGGCTGGCCCGGTACGTCGACGTGATGATCGGTAACGAGGAGGACTTCACCGCCTCGCTCGGCTTCGACGTGCCGGACACCGACGAGAACCTCTCCGAGCTGGAGGTGGCGAACTTCCAGCGGATGATCGAAGAGGTCACGAAGGAGTACGCCAACTTCAAGGTCGTCGCGACCACGCTCCGGACGGTACGGACCGCCACGGTCAACGACTGGGGCGCGATCGCCTGGGGCGACGGGCGGTTCGTCGAGGCCACGCACCGGACCGGGCTGGAGATCATGGACCGCGTCGGCGGGGGCGACAGCTTCGCCTCCGGCCTCATCTACGGCCTGCTGGAGAAGGGCGACCTGGCCACCGCGATCGAATACGGCGCGGCCCACGGCGCTCTCGCCATGACCACCCCCGGCGACACCTCGATGGCCAACCTGAAAGAGGTGGAGGCGCTCGTCCGCGGCGCCGGCGCCCGCGTCCAACGCTGACCCCCCTACCTCCCGTCGATCTTGCAGTTGTGGCCCCGGCAAAAGCGGATAAATTGCTCGTTATCGGAGGCCACAACTGCAAGATCGCGCGGGGCGGGGGAGGATCTGGACGGGGTGCGCGCCTGGCGCGCATCGGTGAGGGCCTATCGCCGCTCGTGTGGCCGGCAGTAGTCTCTTGGCTTCAACGCGTGTCCACCCCTTCGGAGGCGTCGCCGACATGGCCGGATCCACCGTGCGCATTCTCGTTGTCGGGGCGGGCATCGCCGGCCTGGCGGTGACCCGAGCGCTGCGCCTGAAGGGCTTCCGTCCCGAGGTGGTGGAGCAACTGCCGGCGTCCACCGTGCCGGGGGCCGGCATCTTCCTGCCCGGCAATGCCGCGCGGGCCCTGCGTGAACTGGGGCTGGACGCTCCGCTCCGCCCGCTCGGCGATGTCATCTCGACCCAACGCTTCCTCGACGTACGGGGCCGGCAACTCTGCGCCGTCGACCTCGGCAAACTGTGGGACGGCGTCGGCGAGTCGCGCGCCCTGCCCCGCGCGGACCTGCACCGGGTGCTGCTCACCGGCGCCGGCGGCGACGTCCGGCACCGCACCGGGGTGTCCGGGCTGGAGGTGGGCGACGAAACGACGAAGGTCGCCTTCGCCGACGGCTCCCACGCCGAGTACGACCTGGTCATCGGCGCCGACGGCCGACGATCCGCGGTCCGGGCGATGTCCGCCCTCGGCGGCGCCGCCCGGCCGGTCGGCCAGATCGTCTACCGCAGCGTGGTCACCGGCGGTCCGGAGGTGACCGCGTGGACGGGCGTGCTCGGCCGCCGCGCGGGCTTCGTGGTGATGCCGATGGGCAACGGGAGGCTCTACTGCTACGCCGACGAGGCGCTGCCGCCGGACGGCGCGCTGCCCCCCGATCCGGTCGCCCGGCTGCGCGAGGTCTTCGGCGGGTTCGCCGGCCCCGTGCCCCCCGTGCTCGAGGCGCTGGAGACGGTGCAGGTCGCGGCCGTCGACGAGGTCGAACTGGGCTGTTGGTCCCGTGGCGGCGTGGTGCTGGTGGGCGACGCGGCGCACGCCACCGCGCCGACCCTGTCCCAGGGGGCCGCGATGGCATTGGAGGACGCGCTGGTGCTCGCCGACGCGCTGCGCCGCTCCGGGACGGTCAGGGGCGCGCTCGCCGCGTACGAGAACCGGCGGCGTCCGCGTACGAAGTGGGTGCTGGACCGGACGCGCGATCGCGACCGCACGCGCGACGTGCCGCCGCCGCTGCGCGACCCGTTGCTGCGCGGACGTGGCGCCCGGATCTTCAGGGACCACTACCGCTTGCTCGTGGATCCCGTCTGATGACCTTCCGGCGCGTCCGACCACCCCACGCCTGACCCGCCGGTAGCGGGGACTATTCTGCGTCGGAGGTACGGCCCGCAGATCAAGAGCGCGCGCCGAGTGGGACTAACGAGAACCGGAGGCCACTCGTGACCACCGTTGCACCGAAACCGATCGTGACCCGGCCGTGGCCGGTCCGAGAGCCGGTTAAGGGCTCGGCCATCGCGCGGCTGCTGCGTACGACGGACGCGAAGCAGATCGGGATCATGTACATGATCACCGCGTTCGCGTTCTTCATGATCGGCGGCCTGATGGCGTTGATCATGCGCGCCGAGCTGGCCCGGCCGGGGCTGCAGTTCCTGTCGCCCGAGCAGTACAACCAGCTCTTCACCATGCACGGCACGATCATGCTGCTGTTCTTCGCGACGCCGATCGTCTTCGCGTTCGCGAACTACATCACGCCGATCCAGATCGGCGCGCCCGACGTGTCCTTCCCGCGGCTCAACAGCTTCGCGTACTGGCTCTACCTCTTCGGCGGCACGCTCGCCATGGGTGGCTTCCTCACCCCCGGTGGCGCCGCCGACTTCGGTTGGTTCGCCTACGCCCCGCTGAGCAGCATCGAGCACTCGCCCGGCATCGGCGCCAATATGTGGATCATGGGCCTGACCATCTCCGGTCTGGGCACGATCCTCGGCGCGGTCAACCTGATCACCACGATCCTGACGCTGCGCGCGCCCGGAATGACCATGTTCCGGATGCCGATCTTCACCTGGAACATGCTGGTCACCAGTCTGCTCGTGATCATGGTGTTCCCGCTGCTCGCCGCCGCGCTCATGGCGCTCGCCGCCGACCGCATGCTCGGCGCGCACGTCTACGACCCCGCCACCGGGGGTCCGATGCTCTGGCAGCACCTCTTCTGGTTCTTCGGCCACCCCGAGGTCTACATCGTCGCGCTGCCGTTCTTCGGCATCATCAGCGAGATCATCCCGGTCTTCTCCCGTAAGCCGATCTTCGGTTACAAGGGCCTGGTCGGCGCGACCCTCGCGATCGCGGCGCTGTCGATGAGCGTGTGGGCCCACCACATGTTCGCCACCGGCCAGGTGCTGATGCCGTTCTTCAGCTTCCTGAGCTTCCTCATCGCCGTGCCGACCGGTATGAAGTTCTTCAACTGGATCGGCACCATGTGGCGCGGCCAGATCAGCTTCGAGACTCCGATGCTCTGGTCGATCGGCTTCCTGGTGACGTTCCTCTTCGGTGGCCTCTCCGGCGTGCTGCTCGCCAGCCCGCCGATCGACTTCCAGGTCTCCGACTCGTATTTCGTGGTGGCCCACTTCCACTACGTGCTCTTCGGCACGATCGTCTTCGCGGTGTTCGCGGGCATCTACTTCTGGTTCCCGAAGTTCACCGGCCGGATGATGGACGAGCGGCTCGGGAAGATCCACTTCTGGCTGACCTTCGTCGGCTTCCACACCACGTTCCTGGTGCAGCACTGGCTCGGCAGCGAGGGCATGCCCCGCCGCTACGCCGACTATCAGGCCCGTGACGGCTTCACCGAGCTCAACATGATCTCCACGGTCGGGGCGTTCATCACCGGCATCTCGACGCTGCCCTTCATCTGGAACGTCTGGAAGTCGTACAAGACGGGTCCCGTCGTCGAGGTGGACGACCCGTGGGGTCACGGCAACTCGCTGGAGTGGGCGACCAGCTGCCCGCCGCCGCTGCGCAACTTCGACCGCATGCCGCGGATCCGCTCCGAGCGGCCGGCGTTCGACCTCAAGTTCCCGGAGCTCGCCGCCGGTGGTCAGTCGCTGGCCGGTCCGCCGGAGGGTGGGGCCAAGCCGCTGACGTCGGAGTCGGACGGTGGGGCGACCTACCGCGAGGACACGGCCGGCAACCTCGACCGGGTCTAGCGACACCCGACACGCGCGACGAAGGGCGCCGCTTCCGGTACGGGAGGCGGCGCCCTTCGTGTTACCCCGGCGCCCGCCACCCTTCGTCATCGATCTTGTACTTGTGGTGCCAGCCTTCTCCCCTTTCGGGGTTGATATGCACCAGCACAACTGAAAGATCGACGGGGTGTCCGGGCAACGACGGTGTCAGCCGGGGGATGGGCACGGACGTCCCCGATCACCGGCGGTCGACCGGGGCGGTCAGGGCGCGGGCGGGGCGACGGAGGCCGCGCTGACCGGCACCCGTGCGGCCGCCGACTCTGCGTCTCCCGCGGACCCGGTCGCCGCGGACCCGGCCGCTGTGGAGCGGCGCCGGCGTAGCTCGCTGGGGAGCACGGCGAGCGCAACGAGCGTGCCGAGCAGACCCGTCGCGGCGAAGCCCCACGCCGGAGTGGTCGCGTCCATCACCGCGCCGGCCAGGGGTGCGCCGAGCGCGACACCCACGGTGAGCGCGGAACCGTGCAGTCCCATCGCCTCCCCGCGTACCGACGCCGGCGCCAGGCGGCTGACCGCGTCCGCCGTCGCCGCCAGGGCGGGCGCGCAGAGCGCGCCGGCGGGGATGAGCGCGAGGCAGAGCAGCCACCACTGGCCGCCGCCGAGCCCCACCGGGATCGTGAAGATCCCCAGGAGGGCGACCAGGATCAACGGTGAGAGCGGCCGCGACATCGCCCCGTACGCGAAGCCGCCGACGAGCGAGTAGGCGCCCCAGACGGCGAGCACGGCACCGGTCCACGAGATCTGGCCGGCGTCGCGGAGTACGGCGACCACCGCCACGTCGGTGCCGCCGAGCGCCAGCGAGGTGGCCACCACGAGGGCGAGTACCCCGATCAGCTGCGGCGTCAGCCATTGGCGGCGCGGCACCGGGGCCGTCCGCGACGTGCTCTCGGCGCTGGTGCGGATCGGCGGGTTGAGCATGAAGAGGGCGAGGCCGGATAGGACGAGGCCGAGGCCGACGACGACCATCGTGGTCCGCGCCGACACAGCGGTGACCATCAGCACGGCGATCGCCGGCCCGGTCATGAACGACAGTTCGACCGACATGGAATCCAGCGCGTAGGCCTGGCGGCGGTGTTCCTCGGGCGCCAGGGCGGCGATCGACTGTCGGACCACGGAGAAGACCGGCAGCGTGAGCAGGCCGCCGAGGACGGACGCGACCAGCAGCGCGGGGTACGGCAGCGTCGGCGCCGCGGCCCAGAACAGCGCGGAGGCGATCGTGGTCAACACGATCATCGGGCGCAGGCCGCGCCGGTCGACCAGCCGGCCGAGGAGGGGGGCGCCGAACGCGGCGCCGACGGTCATCGCCGCGCCGACCAGGCCCGCCGCTGCGTAGCCCCGACCGAAGTCGAGCACCACGTGCAGGGTCAGTGTGACGCTTGCCGCCGTCACCGGCACGCGGGCGAGCATCGCGACGACCAGCAGTGAGCGGATGCCCGGCAGGGCGAGCGCCTGACGGTAAGGTGTGAGTGTCATTCGGGTCCGTACCTCCGGGAGGATCATCGCCCGGAGGTGCGACGTTTGGGTCACGAATTGACGGTGACGCCGGACTCACCCCGCGACGACCGGCTCCCCGACGAGCGTCACGCCGGCCGCCCGCAACTGGTCGAGAGCGACGATCGTGGTCGGGTGGGCGACCGCCGCGGTCAACTCGAGCAGGACGGTGGTCGCAAAGCCCTCCCGCGCGGCGTCCAGCGCCGTCGCGCGTACGCAGTGGTCCGTCGCGATGCCCACGACGTCGACGGCATCGACGTCGTGCCGGCGCAGCCACTCGGCGAGCCCCACGCCCCCCTCCGTGTGCCCCTCGAACCCGGAGTAGGCCGCCGCATGCGCGCCCTTGTGGAACACCGCCTCGATCCGGTCGGTCTCCAGCTCGGGGTGGAAGTCGGCGCCGCCGGTGCCGACGACGCAGTGCGCCGGCCACGAATCGCGGAAGTCCGGCGGATTGCCGAAGTGCGCGCCCGGATCGACGTGGTAGTCCTTTGTCGCCACGACGTGGTCCCACCGCCGGTCGCCGGTACGCAGCAGTCGGGAGACCTCGGCCGCGACGCCGGCGCCGCCGGCGACGGCGAGCGAACCTCCCTCGCAGAAGTCGTTCTGCACGTCCACGATGATCAACCCTCGGGTCACGGTCACTCCTTGCGGCAGGGAAAGAGCCAGGGGTCAGGGTGCGGGGATCACGGTCAGCGGGATCGCCGGATCACCGCCCGACAGCTTGAGCCCCTCCCACGGGATGGAGATCAGGCAGTGGCGCAGGTGGTCGCGGGACTCCGCGAGCGTCGGCAGCCCGTCGACCGGCTCCCCGCCGATCACGTACGGCCGTTGCAGCAGCCGGTCACCGTTCATCGGCTCCGGCACGCCCCGGGTGACCACGACCTCCTCGATCGCCGTTCCGGTCGGCTTGTGTCGACGGACCGCGGTCTTGCGCCCCCCGATCGTCGCCTTGTTCTCCGAGCGCTTCACGACCGGGCGCCCGTCCACCTCGACCAGTTTGTAGACCAGCCCGGCGGTGGGCGCCCCGGAACCGGTCACCACGGCGGTGCCGGCGCCGTACATGTCGACCGGCTCGGCGGCGAGCGCGGCGATCGCGTATTCGTCGAGGTCACCCGAGACGATGATCTTCGTCTCGGTGGCGCCGAGCGAGTCGAGCAGCTCGCGGGACTGCTGCGCCAGCACCGACAGGTCGCCGGAGTCGATCCGGATCGCCCGCAGGTCGGGGCCGGCGACCGCGATCGCGTTGCGGATCCCCTGGCTGATGTCGTAGGTGTCGACCAGCAGCGTCGTGTTCTTACCGAGCGCGGCCACCTGCGAGGCGAACGCCGCGGGCTCGTCGTCGTGCAGCAGCGTGAACGCGTGCGCGGCGGTGCCCGCGGTGGGGATCCCGTACCGCTGCCCCGCCGCGAGGCTCGACGTGTAGGCGAAACCGGCCAGGTAGGACGCGCGGGCGGCGGCGACCGCGGCTTCCTCGTGGGTGCGCCGCGCCCCCATTTCGATGACCGTGCGGCCGCGGGCCGCGGTGACCATCCGGGCCGCGGCCGCGGCGATCGCGCAGTCGTGGTTGAGCACCGACAGCACCAGCGTCTCCAGCAGCACGCACTCCGCGAAGGTGCCGGAGACGGTGAGGATGGGGGAGTTGGGGAAGAAGAGCTCGCCCTCCGCGTAGCCGTGGATCTCGCCGGTGAAGCGGTAGCGGGTCAACCACGCGGCCGTCTGGTCGTCGACCACCCCGGTGTCGCGCAGGAAGCGGACCTCCGCCTCGTCGAAGCGGAAGTCCCGCAGCGCATCGACGAGCCGACCGGTGCCCGCGACCACCCCGTATCGCCGGCCGGCGGGGAGCCGCCGCGCGAACACCTCGAAAACGCAGTGCCGGTCAGCCGTGCCGTCCTTCAGGGCGGCATTGACCATCGTCAGCTCGTAGTGGTCCGTCAGGAGTGCGGGGCGAAGGCTGGTCACGCTCACACCCTAACCAGGCCTCACCGACCGGCGGCGACCTCGAGGTCGGGCAACGCCCGGAGCGCGGGCGTGAGCTCCCCGCGGCACGTCACCCCGAGCTTGCTGTAGACCCGCTGCAGATGGTTTTCCACGGTCCGGGTCGAGATGAAGAGCTGCTCCGCGATGTCCCGGCTGGCCACACCCTTCGCCGCCAGCCGCGCGATCTGCCGCTCCCGCCCGGTCAGCGCCGGCTGCCCGGTCAGCAGCGCGGGGGTAGCGACGGCGTCGCAGCGCTGCAGCAGGTCGCCGAGGCGCGCGCTCGCCTCGACCGCCAGGGGCGAGCGGCCGGTCCGTAGCAGGGTCACCGCCATGGCGGCCGCCTCCGCCGCGAACAGGTCGAGCCCGAGTGCCGCGAAGTCGTCCGCCACCGCCAGCAGTTCGGTCGCGGACCCGGCGTTCGCGGCCCGTGCCTGCCGGGTGACCAGCGCCGGCAGGCACCCCTGGACCACGCCGGTGAGCTCGGTCAGGCGATCGACGACGAGGTCGTCGCGGCCGAGCCGGACCAGGTCGTGCAGAGCGACGATCTCGTGACCGGCGAACCCGTCGGCGCGCAGCCGGTCGACCAGGTCACGCAGCACCCGTACGCCGCCGGGCGTGTCCCCCGCGCACACCATGACCCAGCACCGGGCCTGCTCCTGCCACGGGTAGAGCACGCCCATCCCCGGCGGCCGCGTCGCGTCCGAGTCGGCCATCGCCGCGGTCGCCTCGGCTGCCTGGCCACGCAGGGCCGACGCGTGGGCGCGTTCGGCGTGGGCCAGTCCGGCGATGACGCTGCCGGGTCTGAGCACCGCGCACGCCTGCATGCTGCGGCGCAGCGCCTCGGCGGCCTGCCCGTGCAGCCGCGCCGCCTGGGCGCGGACGACGGAGAGGTAGCCGGGGCCGGGCCGGAAGTCGCCGGCATCGGCCAGATCGGCGAACTCGGCCGCGACGATCGCGTCGATGCCGCCGAGATCGCCGGCGAGGATCAACTGGGTGCCACGGGCCATTTCGAGCGCGAGCTGCAGGTCGGGTAGCTGGGTGCGCCACCGCGGGGCGGCGGCGACCACCTCGGCGATCGCCTGCGCGCTGCGCTGCAGGTCGCCCCCCGCGGCGTGCAGGTAGGCGGTCACGCACCGCGCCCGGGCGCGCGCCGGCAGCGTGGCCGCCGGTTCGTCCAGAACGGCCCGGGCGAGTCGCGTCGCCTCGGCACGGTCCAGCCGGTGCAGCCGCATGATCGCTTCGGCGGAGTGCAGGAACGCGCGGTCGCCCGGATCGGTCAGCGCCCTGGCGTCGGCGGCGAGGTCCTCCACCGCCTCCTCGCGCCCCCGGCCCCAATAACAGGCCAGGCCGCGTATCGCGGACCAGCGGCTACGCCGATGATCCGAGGTGATCTCGTCGCGGACCGATTCCAGCACCGACAGCGCCTCGTCCGGCTCGTCACGCAGCGCCAGAACCGTGGCGAGCAGCTCCGCGGCGTCGAAGCCGCCGCCGGCGGTGAGAGCCCCCCGGGCCAGCCGGGCGGCGAGCGCCATCTCGAACCGGCTCAACGCCTGTGAGCCGGCGGCGAGGAGCAGCCGCGGATCCCGGACGGTGTCGGACTCCAGCCGCCAGACCGCGAGCCGCAGCAGGTCCTCCCGCCGGTGCGCGCCGGCCTCCTCGACCAGCGCGGCGAGGCGCGCGTAGAGACGGCGGGAGCGGGTCACCGGACAGCGCCGGCGGATGACCTCGGCGTAGAGCGGGTGCGCCATCGTCACGTTGTGCCGCCGGTCGTCGTCGAGCACGCGGATGAGGCCGCGCTCCTCCGCGGCCTCCACGGGCGCATGGTCCGTCGCCCGGATCACCAGGTCGAGACCGATCGGCTCACCGAGCGCGACCAGCTCGACCACGGTGCGCACCTCGGTGCTCAGCTGCTCGACGCGGGTGTCGACGAGGTCGATCAGGCTCGACGCGAACTCGAGGCCCCCCGTCCAGCGCCACACCCCGTACGCCCGCGTCATCTCCTGACCGGCGTGGGCGGCGGTGACCAGCTCGCGCAGCAGCAGGGCGTGGCCGGCCGACAACCGCCACAGCCGCTCCGCGGAGGTCGTCTCGATCGGACCGCCGAGCATCTCGGTCAGCAGCGCGGTCGTCTCCGCGACACCGAGCGGCGCCAGCTCGATGTGGTCGACCAGATCGTCGGTCCACAGTCCGCGGATCGGGACCGGGAGCCGCATGCCGCTGCGGAATGTGCCCAGCACGGTGCCGTGTGCCGCGCGGGCGACCAGGTAGACCAGCGCGGCCGACGACGGGTCGAGGAGGTGGGCGTCGTCCACGGCGAGCACGATGGGGCGTCCGGCGGCCTGCTCGTGCAGCGACTCCACCGCCCACTGCAGCAGGGCGGTCGGGGAGAGCCCGGCCGGCTGCTCCGCGGGGAGGATCTCGGCGAGCCCACCGAGGGGCAGGCCGGCGGTGGCGATGGTGGACGAGGCGGTGAACACGGCGAACCGGTCGGTCGGGAGCGCCGAGACGGTCTCGCGCAGCAGTCGGCTCTTGCCGATGCCGGCGGTGCCGCTGACGATGAGGCCCCGGCCGGTCCCGCTGGTTGCCGCGGTGACCAGACGGTTGAGTTCATCCGTGCGGCCGACAAAGCTCCACGGGCCCATCGAGCGAGCATATCGATCGAAGCCCGTCAGCGCTTGCCTGGTCACGGTCTGAAGTTGAGTAACCGATCCGGCCCCTGTTGAGTAATGGCGCTCCTCGCTGCGTAAGTGATCGTTCACGTAGCGTTCCGATGCCCGGTCGCCGTCGGGCAAATCGTTCTCGAGGAGGCCGTGGATGGAGTCCGGAACGCTCCACCTGGTCGCCGGATCTCGCCCGGAAGGGGCAGGACCGGGAGTGCCCAGACAGCAGCGACACAAAATCCGACTGCGCGCCGACGTGGTCGACGCCGTACCCGACGAGCCCATCGCGGTCGTCGCGGTCGGGGCCGGGAGCGGCCGCAGCGAGGTCGTCGGCGCCCTGCTCGGAACGCCCGGCCGTCTGCTCGACCTCCCCGAGACCAGCTACCTGGTGGTCAAGCACGCCCCTCGACGTCAGAGCACCGCCCACCTGCCCGGCGCGCGCCAACCACAGCCCTACCCGCCCGCCGCCGCCGGCTCCGGCTCCCGGCCGACCCGGCCGCCACGCCGCGTCGAACTGGTCGCGCCCGACCCGCTGCTGCGGCACTTCACGCTCGTCGACACGCCGGACACCGCGACCCTCGGCGTGGCCGGCACCCGCATCCTTCTCGACGCCGTCGATCGTGGCGGCGCGATGCTCTTCGTGCTCGCCGCCGACCAGGCGCCCAGCCCGATCGAGCTGGAACTCCTCACCGAGGCGGCCCGCGGCGCCGCGGCGGTGTTCTTCGCGGTCACCCCGGCCGCCGACGGTGGCTGGGCGGCGCCCACCGCACCCGACCCGCTCTTCGATGCGGCCACCACGGCGGTGGAGGCGCACCGCGCCAACGTGACGGCCGCCGTGCCGGCGCTGGCCGGCGCGCCCTGGTTCGCGGTCGATCCGGCCGCCACCGACACCGCCTACCTGCGCCGCGCGCTCGTCGAATGGGCCGGCGCGGAAGGACTGCGCCGGGCCAGTCTCAACCCGCCGGTGCCGCCGGGCGCCGCGCGCACCGTCCGGGTCGCCCCCCGCGCACACGAGTCCGACTGGGCGCGGCGGCTCGACGAGGCCGTCCGCGCCGGCGACCACCTCGTCCGTCAGCGGCTCTCCGTGGAACTGGCGAACGTGCACCTCCGCGTCGTCGAGGAGATCGTCTTCGGCGCCGGATACGCCGGTCTGCCCGCGGCACTCGACCGGGAGCTGCACGCGCTGTCGCTGCGCGCGGCAGCCGAAGGGGATGCGGCGGTGGACCAGGTCATCCACGACACGCTCAGCCACGTGCTGGGCGGATCGCCGGACGAGGGCGTACGGCGACGGGTGGTCTCCGCCGTACGCCGGGGGTTCGCCGAGGACCCGGCGGCGCGTGACCTCGCCCGGGTGTTCCTCGTCACCGCGACCGGCGGGGTCGCCGTGCTGCCCGGCGCCGAGGCGGTCGCCGCGCTCGCCGCCTATCCCAGCGAGGTGGGGCCGCCGGTGCTGCCGGCGATCGGTGTCGGCCTCTCCGGAGGCTGCTACCTGCACTGGCGCAACCCCCGCACCGCCGATCCGGATGCCGCGCGTTCCTGGGCGCAGCGCGCCATCCGCGCCGTCGAGCTCGAACTGCTGCGCGAGACCACGCGTCGGTTCGACGCCGTCGCCCGCGGGCTGACCGCGCTTCTGGTGGAGGCTGTCGACCACGGCATCCTGCTGGCCTGACATGGGTGCACTCGATGTTGCCCGCACCACGGTCCAGAAGCCGGCGGGACGGCGGGGCACGCCCGTCGCGCTCGCCGAGGGGCGAGGCCGGAGGGTGCGTGACGTTCCGGTCGATCGTCCGCCGGGGGTCGGTGGCACGATGGGGGGCATGGCGGCTCCGCAGGTTGCACCGGTCGAGACGCCGGACACCGAAGAGGTGCCGGCGGAGGACCGACCATGGGTGACCATCGTCTGGGACGACCCGGTCAACCTCATGTCCTACGTGACGTGGGTGTTCCAGAAGCTGTTCGGATACAGCCGCGAGAGAGCCGAGCAGCTGATGCTCGACGTGCATCACAAGGGCCGTGCGGTGGTCTCGAGCGGCGCGCGGGAGCGGATGGAGCACGACGCGTCCCAACTGCACGCGTACGGTCTGTGGGCAACCGTTGATCAGGCATGACGGCCGGGGACGCTGAGTGACGCGGGGACGACTGTGACGATGTTCCGTCGGCAGGGTGGGTTCTGCGTGGCCACCTTCGCCGCTGACGAGGTGCGGGTGCTGCGCAAGGTGGCCTCGGAGGTGGTCGGGCTGCTCACCGAGGGCTTCGATCACGACGATCCGGTGGTGGGTCGCCTCTTCCCCGACACCTATCCCGAAGATCCGGCCGACTCCGCCGAGTTCCGCCGCTACACCGAGGGAGACCTGAAGACCTCCAAGATCGACCAAGCGGGGGCGATTCTGGCCGCGCTCCCGGACACGGCCGGGGGCGAGGTGCGGCTCGACGCCGAGGCCGCGGAGGCGTGGCTGCGCGCGCTGAACGACGCCCGGCTGGCGATGGGCGTACGACTCGACATCAAGAACGACACCGACCTCGGCGACGAGCTCGACGACGCGGTGCTGCACGACCCGACCTCGGCCCGGGTATTTCAGCTCTCCGTCTACGCCTACCTCGGCTACCTGCAGGAGTCGCTGCTCAACGCGTTGCTGGTCTGACGCCGGCCCGCCGACGCCACACCGCACCGGTTTTCCGGCGTCGGCCGCGTTCCGCGTCGTCGCCACCGCAAACCCGCGGCGCGTCGCCGGGAGGTGCCGGCCGGACGTGACACCTGCCACCGCGAGATGCCCGCACAGAGGCGGTAGGCTGGGCGTCGTGCTGAGTATCGACCGGTCGATCATGGACGCGATCGTGGCGCACGCGCGTCGGGACCACCCGGACGAAGCGTGCGGCGTCGTCGCGGGCCCGGCCGGCAGTGACACCCCGACCCGGCACATCCCGATGGACAACGCCGCGCGGTCGATGACGTTCTACGAGTTCGACTCCATGGAGCAGTTGCGGGTGTGGCGCGAGATGGACGATCTCGACGAGGAGCCGGTGGTGATCTACCACTCGCACACCGCGACCGAGGCCTACCCGTCCCGCACCGACATCTCGTTCGCCGGCGAGCCTGGGGCGCACTACCTGCTGGTCTCCACCCGCGATGAGCAGACGGAGGAGATCCGCTCGTTCCGCATCGTGGACGGGGTGGTGACCGAAGAGCCGGTCCACGTCGTCGATGCGAGCGTGGATCCGCACGCCGTTCAGTCGTACATGTTCGGGCAGAGCCCGGCGACGGTCGACTACGAGTGTTCGCCCGGCCGCTGACCCAGCCGCCGCGCACGTCACCGCAGTCCGCTTTCCATCACACCGTCGTTTTCTAGGAGCACGTCATGGCCATCGAAGTTCGTATCCCCACCATCCTGCGCAGCTACACCGGCGGCGCGAAGGTCGTCGAAGGCGTCGGCGAAACTCTCGGCGATCTCCTGATCGACCTCGACGGCAAGTTCTCCGGCCTGCGTGGCCGGCTGATCACCGACGAGGGCGCGCTGCACCGCTTCGTCAACATCTACGTCAACGACGAGGATGTCCGATTCCTCGGGTCGTTGGACGCCAAGCTCTCCGACGGTGACACCGTGACCATCCTGCCGGCCGTGGCCGGCGGAGCGCTCGGGTTCGCCGCCGCGGCAGCGATCATCCAGCACGGGACCGCGGCCGCTCCGGTCGCCGGCCGCTGAGGACGGGCCGCCATGGCCCGGTACGAGAGCCTGCTCGACGCCTGCGGCGGCACGCCCCTGGTGGGGCTGCCCCGCCTCTCCCCGGTGGTGCCCGAGGGGGCGCCACCGGTGCGACTGTGGGCGAAACTGGAGGACCGCAACCCCACCGGTTCGGTGAAGGACCGGGCGGCGTTGTTCATGGTGCGCGCGGCGGAGGAGGCCGGCCAGCTCCGGCCGGGTGACACGATCCTCGAGCCGACCAGCGGTAACACCGGCATCGCCCTGGCGATGGTGGCGAAGCTGCGCGGCTACCGCCTGGTCTGCGTGATGCCGGAGAACGTCTCATCCGAGCGGGTGCAGCTGCTCCGCATGTACGGCGCGGAGATCATCTTCTCGCCGGCCGCGGGCGGCTCCAACCAGGCGGTCGCGACCGCCAAGCAGATCGCCGCCGAACACCCGGACTGGGTGATGCTCTTCCAGTACGGCAACGAGGCGAACGCGCGCGCCCACTACGAGACAACCGCCCCCGAGCTGCTCCGCGACCTGCCCACGATCACCCATTTCGTGGCCGGGCTGGGCACCACGGGGACGCTCATGGGCACCGGGCGTTACCTCCGGGAAAAGGTCGAGGGCATCCAGATCATCGCCGCGGAACCCCGTTACGGCGAGCTGGTCTACGGGCTGCGCAACATCGACGAGGGCTATGTGCCCGAGTTGTACGACGCGAACGTGCTGACCCGGCGCTTCTCCGTCGGCACCCGTGACGCGGTGCTCCGCACCCGGCAACTCGTCGAGGTGGAAGGGCTCTTCGTCGGTTTCTCCACGGGGGCGGTGCTGCATGCGGCGCTCGCCGTCGCGCACGAGGCGGTGAAGGCGGGGCGAAGGGCGGACGTGGCCTTCCTGGTTGCCGACGGCGGCTGGAAATACCTCTCCACCGGCGCCTACGGAGGCACCCTCGCGGATGCCGAGGAGGCCCTCGAAGGTCAACTCTGGGCCTGAGCCCCGCCGCTCGCTGCTCCCCGCCTCCGCGAAGAGGCGGGGAGCAGCGAGCGGCGCGGCGGGGTGGGCTAGAGCGCGTCGACGGTCAGGCCGAGCGCCGCGATCAGCGGCACGGTCGCCAGCGCCAGCATGATCCACGGGAGGCGTGGCCGCTGCACCGAGCTGAAGCCGCCGACGGTCAGCACGATGCCGGCGAGTCCGGCGGCGATCAGGGCGGGCTCGTACCAGGTCGGGACCGCCTTCGCCAGGATCCCGACCATTCCCCGGAGTGCGACAGCGAGCCCGAGGATCCCGAGAGCCGTGGCCCACGCGCACATCGCCAGCAGTCGGCCGGACGCGGGGCTCGGGTCGGCCGGGGCCGGTAACCGGAACACCGTGGTGATCCGGCGACGGTGCTGCGCGGCTTCGGGAAACGTGGGCCGCGGCTCGTCGGGGGGCGGTGGCTCCATTGGACGCCGGGGTGCCCACAAGGGACGGTCTTCCGTCGCCGCCGACTTCTGCCAGCCTTTCGCCCGTTGCGTGGCGTCCCGCTCGACCGGCTCGGGCATCGCCCCCCGCTGTTCCGGTAGGGCCGGGGCCTCCTCCGCCCGCTGTTCCGGTAGGGCCGGTGCCTCCTCCGCCCGGTCGACTGGTTCCTCCGCTTCTTTTCGCTGCTCCGGTGTCGCGCCGGGCTCGTCCGCGGGTTGTTCGTCCGGTTCGAGCCGCTGCTCGGGCGCGGTGGGGGGCGGCTCGGCGGTGGCTGCGGCCTGTTCCGCCGCCGCCGTGCCCGGGTGCTCGGCCGGTTCCGCCGACCGCTCCCGGGTCCGCATCGGCTGGTCTTCCGCGGCGGTGCGTTGTTCCGGTACCGCGCCCCGTTCGCCTGCCGGTTCGTCATCCGGGCCGGTCCGCTGCTCGGGCACCGCCGCGAGTTGTTCCGATTCGACCGCGAGTTGCCCAGCTTCGGCCGGGATCCGTTCCGGCGGCTCCTCCGCGGGTTGACCCGCGTGCTCTTCCGCGTGTTCCGGCCGGTCTTCGGCCGCGGCGCGCTGTTCGGGTACCGCGACCGGCTCCTCTGCCGATGCGTCATTCGCGCCGGCCCGCTGCTCCGGCACGGCGGGCGGTCCTTCCGGCGCCGGCTGCGCTGCCACGGGTTGCGCTGCCACGGGTTGCTCTGCCACCGGTTGCTCTGCGACCGGCTGCTCCGACACCGGGACCGGCTGCTCCGACACCGGTTGTCCGGTCGCCGGCTGCCCGGCGGGCGCGCCCGGATCTTCCGTCGTCGGCTGTTCGTCGGCCGCCGGCGGTTGGTCGGGCCCGGGGCCGGGCTGCTCCGTGGGCTCAGCCGGGTGTCCGGGCAGGGCGTCGGAAGCGGGAGTTGGCGGGTCGACCGGCGCGGCGCCGGTACGGAGAGATGACTTGTCGCCTTGCGTGGACACGGCTCACCGTCCTGCTCTGCGTACCGCCCGCCGGAGCCCGGCGAGCCTTTACGCTGTGCAACGGATTCGTCTCACTACGCGTAACGGCGGTGCTGTCAGCGAAGTAGTTCGGTGGCTGGAGCAGGCCCGCTGTCACCTTGGCGACAAGTTCGATCAGACCTTTCTTGCCTGCACTGGTCACAGCGTAGGCTGCGCACCGTGACTGACTCGCCGGTACGGATCTTCGACGCGGTTGTCGGCGGGCTGTCCCTGTCCGCTCATAACTCCGGGACAGCCGGATGCGCTTGACCGTTCTCGGCTGTGCCGGCAGTTTTCCCGGTCCGGAGTCGGCCTGCTCGGCATACCTTGTGGAGGCCGAGGGATTCCGCCTCCTGATTGATTTCGGCTCCGGGTCACTCTCCGCCCTGCAGCGCTACGCCGGTCTGCACTCGATCGACGCGATCCTGCTCACGCACCTGCACTGCGACCACATGCTCGACGCGTGCACGTATGTGGTGGTGCGTCGGTACGCCCCGGACGGCCCCTATCCGCCGTTGCCGGTGTACGCCCCGGCCGGCGCGCCGGAGCGGATCGCCACCGCCTACAGCGCGGACGAGGGCTCGGTCGAGGACGTCTACACCTTCTACGGGCTGCAGCCCGGCAGCTTCCCGATCGGCCCGTTCACGGTGACGGTCGACCAGGTGAACCATCCGGTGGAGACCTACGGCGTACGGCTGGAACACGGTGGCCGCTCGCTGGTCTACTCGTCGGACACCGCCCCGTGCGAGGCGCTGCTGCGGTTGGCGCAGGGCGCCGATCTGTTCCTGTGCGAGGCGAGCTACCTCGACGCGGTGGAGAACCCGCCGGACCTGCACCTGACCGGTCGCGAGGCGGGCGAAATCGCGACGAAGGCCGGGGTCGGCAAGCTGCTGCTCACCCATCTGGTCGCGGCGTGGGGCAGCGAGTCGCTGACGCACGAGGAAGCAACCTCCACGTTCGCCGGACCGGTCGAGATCGTCCGGCCGGGCGCCCGCTACGACGTCTGACGGCGGCTGCCCCGACGGTGCCCGGCATTGCGCGGCGCGCGATCTTCTCCGACACCCCGGCTCACCGCGATCCGGCGAGCACATAGGCTTCCTGCATGGCGCGACCCGACGGGCGAGAGCCCGACCAGCTGCGGCCGGTGACGCTGACCCGGCACTGGAGCATCCATCCCGAAGGCTCCGTCCTCGTGGCGTTCGGCGACACCAGGGTGCTCTGCACCGCGAGCGTCACCGAGGGGGTGCCGCGCTGGCGCAAGGGCTCGGGCCTGGGCTGGGTGACCGCCGAATACTCGATGCTGCCCCGGGCGACCACCACCCGGTCGGACCGGGAGAGCGTCAAGGGGCGGGTCGGTGGCCGTACCCACGAGATCTCCCGACTGATCGGGCGGAGCCTGCGGGCCTGCGTCAACCTGAAGGCGCTGGGCGAGAACTCCATCGTGCTCGACTGCGACGTGCTGCAGGCGGACGGCGGCACCCGGACCGCCGCGATCACCGGCGCGTACGTGGCGCTGCACGACGCGGTGACCTGGATGGCGGGGCGCAAGCTGCTCGCCGGCAAGCCGGCCCAGGCGATCCATCGCGAGGTCGCCGCGGTGAGCGTCGGCATCATCGAGGGCGAGGCGCGGCTGGACCTCTGCTACCTGGAGGACGTCGCCGCCGAGGTGGACATGAACGTGGTCTGCACCGGCGAGGGTGACTTCGTGGAGGTGCAGGGGACGGGCGAGGCGAACGTCTTCGCCCGGGACCAGCTCAACGCGCTGCTCGACCTCGGGGTGGCCGGCTGCGCGGAGCTTGTCCAGGCGCAGCGCACGGCGCTGGCCCAGTGACCGGCGCGGACGGGGTGGCCGCCGGCGGCGTTCTGCCGACCCGGCTGCTGCTCGCCACCCGTAACAGCAAGAAGCTGGTGGAGCTGCAGCGCATCCTCGACGCGGCGCTCGGCGGGCACCGCATCGAACTGGTCGGGCTGAACGACGTACCGGAGTATCAGGAGGTGCCGGAGACCGGCCTGACCTTCGGTGAGAACGCGTTGCTGAAGGCCCGGGAGGGCGTCGCGTACACCGGCCTGCCGACCGTCGCCGACGATTCCGGGATCGCGGTCGACGCGCTCAACGGCATGCCGGGCGTCTTCAGCGCCCGATGGGCCGGGCGGCACGGCGATGACCGGGCCAACCTGGAGCTGGTGCTCGCCCAGACCGCCGACGTGCCGGACGAGCACCGCGGCGCGTCGTTCGTCTGCGCCGCGGCGCTCGTGTTGCCGGGCGGTAAGGAGCATCTGGTCGACGGCCGGCAGAGCGGTCGGCTGCTGCGCGCACCGCGCGGCACGGGCGGATTCGGGTACGACCCGGTCTTCCTCGCCGATGGCCAGACCCGGACCAACGCGGAGCTGTCGCCGGAGGAGAAGGACGCGATCAGCCACCGGGGCAAGGCGTTCCGCGCCCTCGCCCCGGTGATCGCCAAGGTGCTCCCGGCCGGCGCGACCGGGTAGCGCAGGCGTCGGGCGCGGCGCTTCCTACGCCAGGGGCCCGAGTTCGGACTCGATGGCCGTGCGCAGTTCACGGCCGCTCACCACAGCTCGCGCCGCCTCCATCACGGGGGCGAGGAAGATGTCGGGGCCCGGTTCGCCGGCGAACCGGGCCACCGCCTCGACGGCTGCCCGCCCGGCCGGTGACGGCGTGAGCGGCGCGCGGAGCTGCAGGCCACGGACCGCGGCGAGCAGCTCGACCGCCAGCAGGCTGGTGAGGTTGTCCAGGACGGTACGCAGCTTCTTCGTCGCCGCCCAGCCCATCGAGACGTGGTCCTCCTGCATGCCGGAGGTGGGCAGCGAGTCCACGGAGGCGGGGGAGGCGAGCCGGCGGTTCTCCGCGACGATGCCCGCCGCCGTGTACTGGGCGATCATCAGGCCGGAGTTGACCCCGGCGTCGGGGGAGAGGAACGCGGGCAGCTCGCGGGAGCGGGTGACGTCGAGCAGCCGGTCGACACGGCGTTCGGCGATCGCGCCGACCTCCGCGGCGGCGATGGCGAGGAAGTCGGCGGCGAAACCCAGCGGCGCGCCGTGGAAGTTGCCGGTCGACTCGACCCGTCCGTCCGGGAGGACGACGGGATTGTCCACCACCGAGACGAGTTCCCGTGCCGCCACGGTGTCCACGAAGGACAGGGTGTCGCGGGCCGCACCGGCGACCTGCGGGGCGCAGCGCATCGAATAGGCGTCCTGCACGGCGTGCGCCAGGTCGTCGCGGTGCGAATCCATGATGGCCGAGGCCTGCAGCAGCCGGTGGATGTTGGCCGCGGAGACGGCCTGGCCGGGGTGCGGGCGGATGCTGTGCAGCTCGGGCAGGAACGGCCGTTCGGAGCCGAGCATCGCCTCGATGGCGAGCGCCGCGGTGACGTCGGCCATCGCGAACAGGTGCGCCGCGTCGTGGCTGGCCAGCAGGAGCATGCCGAGCATCCCGTCGGTACCGTTGATCAACGCCAGCCCCTCCTTGGCGGCCAGCTCGATCGGCTGCAGCCCGGCCCGGCGCAGCGCCTCTCCGCCGTCGTGCCGTGCCCCGGACTTGTCCAGCACCCATCCCTCGCCGAGCAGCACCAGCGCGCAGTGCGCGAGCGGGGCGAGGTCGCCGGAGGCGCCGAGCGAGCCGTGCTCGGGCACCCACGGGGTGATGTCGTGGTTGAGGAGATCGACGAGGGCCTGCGCAACCAGGGGACGGACGCCGGAACGGCCGAGTGCCAGCGAGCGGACCCGCAGCAGCATCATCGCCCGGACCACCTCACGTGGCATGGGGGCGCCGACGCCGGCGGCGTGTGAGCGGATCAGCGCGTGCTGCAGTTCGGAGCGGCGCTCGGGGGCGATGGAGGTGTTGGCCAGGGCGCCGAATCCGGTCGAGACGCCGTAGACGGGTCGGCCGGCACGCTCGATTCCGTCGACGATCTCGCGGCTGGTCGCCATCGCCTCCATAGTGGATTCGGCGAGGAGGACGTGGGCGTCGCCGCGCGCGACGGCGAGGACGTCGGCGGGGGAGACCCCGGTGGGCTGAACGGTCACGGTTGGCATTGCGGCACTCCGCTGTGCAGGACTTGAGTTATCAGGGGAACACCCGGCCGGTAGGCCAGGTGCAGGTGGGATGGGGCATCGAGCAGGAGCAGGTCGGCGCGGGCGCCGGGGCGCAGCACCCCGATGTCGTCGCGGCGCAGCGCCCGCGCGCCCCCCGCCGTGGCGGCCCAGACCGCCTCGGCCGGGGTCATCCCCATCTCCCGCACGGCGAGCGCGATGCAGAAGGGCAGGGACGAGGTGTACGACGAACCGGGGTTGCAGTCCGTCGCCAGCGCCACGGTGACTCCCGCGTCGAGCAGCCGTCGCGCGTCCGGGTAGGGCGACCGGGTGGAGAATTCCGCCCCGGGCAGCAGCGTCGCCACCGTGGTCGGGTGTCCGCCGTCCGCGCACAGGCAGTCGGACCGGGTCGAGGCGAGCGCGTCGACGTCGGCGTCGCTCAGGTGGGTGCAGTGGTCGACGCTGGCCGCACCGAGCTCCACCCCGAGCTGCACGCCGGGGCCGGGACCGAGCTGGTTGGCGTGCACCCGTACCCCGAGTCCGGCGGCCTGCCCGACGGTGAGGATCGCCCGCGCGTGGTCGGCGTCGAAGGCGCCCCGTTCGCAGAAGACGTCGATCCAGCGGGCGTAGGGCAGTGCGGCCGCCAGCATCGGTCCGCAGACCAGCCCGACGTAGTCGTCGGGGCGGTCGGCGTACTCGGCCGGCACCATGTGGGCGCCGAGAAATGTGGTCTCGTCGGTGAACTCACGGGCGATCCGCAGCGAACGCGCCTCCTCGGCGACGCTGAGCCCGTACCCGCTCTTGATTTCGATCGTGGTGCTGCCCTGGAGGAGCGCCTCGCGGCGCAGGCGCGCGACGCCGCCGCGCAGCTCCGCGTCGCTCGCGGCGCGGGTCGCGGCGACGGTGGTGCGGATGCCGCCGCCGGTGTACGGCTGCCCGGACATCCGCGCGGCGAACTCGGCGGCGCGGTCCCCGGCGAAGACCAGATGGGCGTGGGTGTCGACGAATCCCGGCAGCACGGCGGCGCCCCCGGCGTCGAGGCGGTGGTCGGCGGCGGGTGCGTACCGCGCCGGTCCGATCCACGCGACCCGCCCCTCCTCGACCAGCAGCGCCGCCTTGCGTCGGATACCGAGCGGCCCGCCCTCGCCGCTGCCGGCCACGTTGGTGACCAGCTCGCCGATGTTGTCGATCAGCAGCGTCACGGCAGCACCTCCCGGATCGCGGCGCGGAGCGCGGCCGGCACGTCGACCGAGACGTGGCGGCCGTCGCGGACCACGAGCCGTCCGTCGACGATGACCTGTGTGATGTCCGCGGCGGTCGCCGCGAAGATGAGACCGGCCGGGTCGGTCCCGGCGGTGCGCGGGCTGTCCGATCGGACGGTGACCAGGTCGGCGCGCTGCCCGACCGCGATCCGCCCGGCATCGGCCCAGCCGAGCGCGGCGTGGCCGGCGGCGGTCGCGGCGCGCACCAGCTCGGCGGGGCTGAAATGGCCGCGCCGTTCGGTGCGCAGCCGTTCGTCCAGCTCGACCGCGCGCGACTCCTCGAAGAGGTCGATGACGGCGTGGCTGTCGCTGCCGAGGCTCAGCGGGCTGCCGGCGTCGGCCAGCGCGCGTGCCGGGCCGATCCCGTCGGCCAGGTCCCGCTCGGTGGTGGGGCAGAGGCAGGACCCCGTGCCGCTGCCGCCGAGCGCAGCGAGGTCACCGCCGACCAGGTGGGTGGCGTGGACCGCCGTCGTGCGCGGGCCGAGCGCGCCCGCGTCGGCGAGCAGTTGGGTCGGGGTCCGGCCGTGGTACGCCAGACACGCGTCGTTCTCGGCCCGCTGCTCCGACAGGTGCACGTGCAGGGGCGCGTCCCGCTGCTCCGCCCAGCGCACCACCTCGGGCAACTGCGCGGCGGGCACCGCACGCACGGAGTGGATCGCCGCCCCGAGCCGGGTGTGCGCGCCGGCGGGCGTGAAGTCACCGGCGCGCTCGGCCCAGCGTGCCGTGTCACCGTCGCCGAACCGTCGCTGGGCCGCGGTCAACGGCGCTCCGTCGACCGACGCCGTCAGGTAACAGGTGTCGAGCAGGGTGAGCCGGATGCCGGCGTGCGCCGCGGCCTCCACGAGTGCCACGCTCATCGCGTGTGGATCGGCGTAGCGGATGCCGCCCGGCGCGTGGTGCAGGTAGTGGAATTCGCCGACGCAGGTGATCCCGGCGAGCGCCATCTCCGCGTAGGTCGCGCGCGCCAGCGCCAGGTAGCTCTCCGGGGTGAGCCGGGCGGCGACCTCGTACATCCGGTCCCGCCAACTCCAGAAGGTGCCCGCGCCGGCGTGGGTGCGCCCGCGCAGCGCCCGATGGAACGCGTGCGAGTGGGCGTTGGCCAACCCCGGCAGGGTGACGCCGGGCAGCCGGGTGGCGTCCGGCGGGGGTGCGCTGACACCCGACTCGATGGCGGTGAAACGCCCGTCGGCGACTTCGATGAGCACGTCCGCGACCGGTCCCGCGTCGCCGCCGTCGTCGAGCCAGGCGTGCGCCGCGTGCCACCGCGCAGGTGTGGTCATGGTGTCGGCCCGCTGTCGAGCTGAACCGTCCGTGCTGTCACGGCGCTGTGCGAGCCTGCGTCGGTCACCGGCATGCCAGCTCCTCGAGCACGGTCGCCAGTGCGGCGATCCCGGCCTCGCAGTCGGCGTCGGTGGCCGCCTCGGCCGGTGAGTGGGAGACGCCGGTGGGATTGCGGACGAAGAGCATCGCGGTGGGCACGTGTCCCGACAGCACCCCGGCGTCGTGGCCGGCTCCGGTGGGGAGCACCGGGACCCGCACACCCGTCTGTGTCGCCAGCCTGGTGCAGATCCGGGCGGTGAGTCCCCCGTGGAACTCGACGATCGGGCTCATCGACTCCTCGGTCAGCCGGACCGCGGTGCCATCGCCCGCGGCGCGGTCCGCGGCGCGGGCCGCCACCGCCTCGATCAGTCCGTCGAGGGTCGCGGCGTCGGCGGCGCGGACGTCGAGCCAGCCGCGCACCAGCGACGGGATCGCGTTGGTCGCGTTCGGCTCCACCGCCACCCGTCCCATCGTGGCGTGACCGCCGCGCAGCCGCGCCTCCTTGTTCGCGGCCAGGACCGTGTACGCGTACGTGAGCATCGGATCGTGCCGGTCGGCCATCCGGGTGGTGCCCGCGTGGTTCCCCTCGCCGCTGAAGTCCAGCCGCCACCGCCCGTGCGGCCAGATCGCGCTCGCCACGCCGATCGGCGCCGCCAGCTCGGCCAGCGCGCGCCCCTGCTCGACGTGGAGCTCGACGAAGGTGCCGATCCGCGCCAGTAGTTCGGGATCGGCGCCGGCCGGCCGGGCGCCCAGCGCCTCGCCGAGGGTGATGCCGTCGCGGTCGGTCAGCGCGGCGGCGCGGCCCGGGTCGAGCGCCCCGGTCAACAACCGCGAGCCGAGGCACGGCACCCCGAAACGGGCCCCCTCCTCCTCGGCGAAGGCGACGACGCCGAGCGGCCGGCGCGGCTCGACGCCGCGCGCGCGTAGCTCGTCGACGGCGAGGAACGCGCTGACGATGCCGAGCGGGCCGTCGTAGCCGCCGCCCTGCGGCACCGAGTCGAAGTGGCTGCCGGTCAGGACCGCGTCGCCCCGCTCAGGATCGCCCCGCCCAGGATCGCCCAGCCAGGCGAACAGGTTGCCGTTGCCGTCCTCCCGCACCGACATGCCGCGCCGGTCCGCCTGTGTGTGGAACCACGCCCGTAGCTGTCGCTCCGGCTCGGTCCACGCGTACCGCAGGTAGCCGCCGCTGCCCGGGTCGCGGCCGATCGGCGCGATCTCGTCCCACAGGCTCCGGAACGACGTCATGCCCGCTCGGCCATCGGAACGCGGACGCCGTGCTCCCCGGCGACATCGCGGGCCAGGTCGTAGCCGGCGTCCACGTGACGGATGACGCCCATCCCGGGATCGTTGGTGAGGACCCGTTCGATCTTCTGCCCGGCCAGCGCGGTGCCGTCGGCCACGCAGACCTGCCCGGCGTGCAGCGACCGGCCGATGCCGACGCCGCCGCCGTGGTGGATCGACACCCACGAGGCGCCGCTCGCGGTGTTGACCAGCGCATTCAGCAGCGGCCAATCGGCGATCGCGTCCGAGCCGTCGGCCATCGCCTCGGTCTCCCGGTACGGCGAGGCGACCGACCCGGCGTCCAGGTGGTCGCGGCCGATCACGACCGGTGCGGAGAGTTCGCCGGAGGCGACCATCTCGTTGAACCGCACGCCGGCCTTGTCCCGTTCGCCGTACCCGAGCCAGCAGATGCGCGCCGGCAGCCCCTGGAAGGCGACCCGCTCGCCGGCCATCCGGATCCACCGGGCGAGCGACTCGTTCTCCGGGAAGAGGTCGAGCACGGCGCGGTCCGTCGCGGCGATGTCGGCCGGGTCACCGGAGAGCGCGGCCCAGCGGAACGGGCCCTTCCCCTCGCAGAAGAGCGGCCGGATGTACGCCGGCACGAAGCCGGGGAAATCGAACGCCCGCCCGTACCCGGCGAGCTGCGCCTCGCCGCGGATCGAGTTGCCGTAGTCGAAGACCTCGGCGCCGGCGTCGAGGAACCCGACCATCGCCGCGACGTGCCGGGCCATCGACGCGCGTGCCCGGTCGGTGAACTCCGCCGGCTTGGCGGCGGCGTACTCGGCGGCGTCGGCCGGTTCGATCCCCACCGGCAGGTAGGAGAGTGGATCGTGGGCGCTGGTCTGGTCGGTGACGATGTCGATTTCGACGCCCCTGACCAGCAGCTCGGGGAAGACGACCGCCGCGTTGCCGACCACGCCGACGGAGAGCGCGCGCCGCTCCCGCTTGGCCGCCATCGCCAACTCCACCGCGGCGTCGAGGGAGTCGGCCACCGTGTCCAGGTAGCGCGTCTCGACCCGGCGGGCCAGCCGGGCGGGGTCGACGTCGACGATGAGGCAGACGCCACCGTTCATGGTGACCGCCAACGGTTGGGCGCCGCCCATTCCGCCGCAGCCGGCGGTGAGGGTCAGCGTGCCGGCGAGGCTTCCGCCGAAGCGCTTTTCGGCCACCGCCGCGAACGTCTCGTACGTGCCCTGCAGGATGCCCTGCGTGCCGATGTAGATCCACGAGCCGGCGGTCATCTGCCCGTACATGGTCAGGCCGAGCTGCTCGAGCCGGCGGAACTCGGGCCAGGTGGCCCAGTCGCCGACCAGGTTCGAGTTGGCGAGCAGCACCCGCGGCGCCCACTCGTGCGTACGGAAGACCCCGACCGGACGTCCGGACTGGACGAGCATCGTCTCGTCGTCGGCGAGGGTGCTCAGCGTACGGACCATCGCGTGGTACGACGGCCAGTCCCGTGCCGCGCGCCCGGTGCCGCCGTAGACGACGAGGTCCTCGGGGCGCTCGGCCACCTCCGGGTCGAGGTTGTTCATGAGCATCCGCATGGCCGCCTCCTGGGGCCAGCCGGGGGCGGTGCGGGTGGTGCCGCGCGGAGCGCGCACGGGCTGGTACATCGGATCTCCCTAGCTGACGAACACGTGTCGCCGGTTGGCGGAGCGTTCGAACTCCTCGAGGCGGTGCTGCGCCTCGCTCGGCGCGGCGTCGCAGATGGCCTGCAGCAGCACCATCGACAGCGCCATCGGGGCGGTGTGCAGGTCGAAGACGAGCTGGGCGCCGACCGCGGCGGGAAGCGCGATGTCCGCCTGCTCGGCGGCGGGGCTGACCGCCGAGTCGGTGATGGCCACGATCGACATGCCCGCGGCGCGCGCCTCCCGCATGGCCTCGATCGACTCGCGCGGATAGCGGGGCAGCACGATGGCGAGCAGTGCGGTCGCCCCGGCCGCGCGGGCCTGATCGAGCCGGTCGGCGAGCAGGCTGCCGCCGGAGTCGAGCACCCGCACGTCCGGATGGACCTTCGCGGCGAAATACGCGAAGTACGCGGCCAGCGGCGCGGCGGCGCGGAGCCCGAGGACCGGCAGCGGTCGGCTCGCGGCGAGGAGAGCGCCGGCCGTGCGCACCCGTTCCCGGTCGGTGAGCTGATCGGCCAGGTGGTGCAGGTTTTCCATCTCGGCCCGGACCGCCCGCTGCAGCTCGTTGTCCGCGGGGCCTACCCCGGCCGACCCGGTCAGCGACCCGGCGGACCCGGCGCCGCCCGGTGCCCCGTGGTTGGCCGTGAGTGCGCGCAGTTGGCGGCGCAGCGCCGGAAAGCCGTCGTAGCCGAGCGCCATGGCGAACCGGGTGACCGACGGCTGGCTGACCCGGGCCAGCTCGGCGACCTCCGCGGCGGACATGAACGCGGCCGCGGCGGCGTGCCGGACCAGACTCTGCGCGATGCGGCGCTGCGTCGGGGTCAGGCGCACGCCCTGGAACAGGTCAAGGACACGCTCGGCCTGCTCACCCGCCATGACGCCGCTGTCATTCACGGCCTGACTCTATGCATGACTTCATTCAGGGTGCAATGAGTCACTCGGTTCGTGATAAAACCTGCGCGTGACTGCCACCAGTTTCCGGCGCGCCATCGCTCGCACCCCTCTCGCCCCCGTCGCCGCGTTCCCCAAGCGGCTGGTCCGGGTGGCCCGGCACGACGCCCGCGTGCTCGGCGCCTCGGCCCGGTGGCTCTTCACCTCCCGGGAGCACCACAACTACACCTACGACCTGACCCGGCTCAGCCGCGAGCACCTGGCCTGGTTCGTCAGCGTCACCTGCGACGTCAGCGTCAAGCAGGTGAAGGCGTACCTCGCCGAGATCGATTCCGACGCCGACCTGCGCCGGCACATCGAGCAGGCCACGGCGAACTCCGCCCGCCGCGGCCTCGCCGACCGCCAGGTGCGCTACGCCCGCCGCATCGGCTGGTACGCCATCGTGCGCGCGAAACGCCCCGCCCACATCGTCGAGACCGGTGTCGACAAGGGACTCGGCAGCTGTGTGCTCGCCGCGGCGCTGCTGCGTAACGCCGCCGAGGGCAACCCGGGACGCGTCACCTCGCTCGACATCAACCCCGAAGCGGGCTACCTCGCCAAAAAGCAGCCCTGGGCCGATGTGGTGGATCTGGTGATCGGCGACTCGATCGCCTCGATCGGCGCGCTGGACACCCCGGTCGACCTCTTCCTGCACGACAGCGACCACAGCGTCGCACACGAGCGCCGCGAGTTCGAGGCGATCGAGCCGCGGCTCGCGCCGGGCGCCCTGCTGCTCACCGACAACGTCACCGTCACCAACGTGCTCGCCGAGCACGCCGAGCGGACCGGCCGGCGATTCCTCGCCTACCGCGAAACCCCCGCCCGCCACTGGTTCCCCGGCGACGGCATCGGCCTCGCCTGGTAACCCATGCCCCGGCCCCGGCGCCAACCTCCTTGAATCGCGGCGCGGCACCGTGGAACGCTGGCGGCATGCGGATCGCATCGCTGCACACGTACCCGATCAAGGGTTGTCACCGGCTGGACCACGACGGCGCGGAGGTGGAGCCCTGGGGTCTGGCCGGCGACCGCCGGTGGCTGCTGACACAGCCCGACGGGCAGGCGCTGACACAGCGCGACACGCCGCTGCTGACCCAGCTCCAACCTCTGCCCGAGCCGGACGGCGGGCTGACCGTACGGGGCGCGGGCCGACCCGAGCTGCGGGTGCCCCGCCCGGGCGGCAAAGAACTGATCGACGTGACGGTCTGGAAGTCCACAATGGCGGCGTCGCGCGCCGGCGATGCCGCCGATGAGTGGTTCGGTGACGTCCTCGGCCGCCCGGTGCGCCTGGTCTGGCTCGACGACCCGACCCGGCGCCCCATCGACCCCGCCTACAGCACGCCCACCGACCGGGTCAGCTTCGCCGACGACTATCCGTTGCTGTTGGCCAACGCCGCTTCGCTCGACGCGCTCAACGGCTGGTTGCTGGAGTCCGGCGATGTCGAAGGGCCGCTGCCGATGACGCGCTTCCGCCCGAACGTCGTGGTCACCGGGGCGCAGCCGTGGGCCGAGGACGACTGGGTCGGCCGGCGCATCCGGATCGGCGACGTCGTCTTCCGGGCGGTCAAGCCGTGCGGCCGCTGCGTGGTGACCACCATCGACCAGGAGAGTGGCGAGAAGGGACGGCAGCCGCTGCACGTGCTGGGAAAGCACCGCAACGTCGACCAGGGGTTGCTCTTCGGCCTCAACCTCATCCCCGACGGCACTGGCAAGATCGCCGTCGGCGACCCGCTGGAGCCGCTGTCCTAGCTCGTCACGCCACGACGCTCAGTCCAGCGAGAGCCACATCAGGATCTCGTCGCGGTCGTCACCCGGCGCCACCCGCAGCGCCCCCGGCAGCCGACCGACCTCCTTGTAGCCGCAACGCTCGTAGAACGCCTCCAGGCCGAGCCCGCCGCGCGCCGTGATGTGCAGCGCGTCCCAGCCGACGGTGCGGCCGATGCGCTCGGCTTCGCGCATCAGCGCCACGCCGTAGCCGCGGCCCTGACAGTCGGGGTGGATCATCACCCGCTTCAGGACGCAGAAGTGGTCTTTGAGCACGAACCGGTTGCCGACGAAGAAGAGGAGCGCCACCAGGCGCCCGTCCTCGTATCCGACCAGCAGCCGGTCGTGTCCCTCGACGACCCCGGCGAAGGCGCCGTCGGCGGTCACCCGGACCTGTTCGCGGGTGACCGGCGCGACGAAGCCGACCGCGCCGCCGGCGTTGGTCACGTCGGTCCAGAGCGAGACGATCTGCTCCCGCAGATCCACGGTGAGTTCGGGATCGAGAACGAAGCGCAGCTCCATGCCCGCCATCCTTCACCGGACCGCAGGGGCGTCCCATGCGATTGCCGCCATCCGTGTCGCACGTAACAATGCGAAGAAACCCGGCCCGGGGATGGTGTGAATCCCCGGACCGGGCCGGTTGCGTCGTGCGGAAGAGGGGACTTGAACCCCTACGCCCGAAGGCACGGGAACCTAAATCCCGCGCGTCTGCCGATTCCGCCACTCCCGCGCGTCCGAGAAAGTCTAAAGCGTCCCGGCCGCCGCGGGCTCACCGCGGCGTCCCGCGGCGATGCGGGCGGCGATCGTGTTGAGGCCCGCCTCGCGCAGGATCGTGGAGACCGTCCCGTGGCTGACCGTTCAGTCGAGGCCCAGGTCCTTGCGGAGCTTGGCGACGTGGCCCGTGGCCCTGACGTTGTAGAGCGCCTTTTCGATCTTCCCGTCCTCGTCGATGACGAAGGTCGAGCGGATCACCCCGGTGACGGTCTTGCCGTACAGCTGCTTCTCGCCGTATGCGCCGTAGGCGGTCAGCACGGCCTTGTCGGGGTCGGAGACGAGCGGGAACGTGAGGGCGTCGCGCTCGCGGAACTGGGCGAGCTTCGCCGGCTTGTCGGGTGAGATGCCGACGACCTCGTACCCGGAGGTCTGCAGGGACGCGAGCGAGTCGCGGAAGTCGCAGGCCTGCTTGGTGCAGCCCGGGGTCATCGCGGCCGGGTAGGCGTAGAGCAGCACCTTGCGGCCGCGCAACTCCTTGAGGGAGAGCGTCTCGCCGGTGTCGGTGGGGAGCGCGAAGTCGGGCGCGAGATCGCCGGGGGCGAGGCGGGAGCCATCGGTCATGGGGCAAACCCTACCGGTCGGGGGGTGGGTCGGACGGTGGCCGGGAGTCGGCTTGTTGCAAGAACTTGGCAACAACGGACGTCCGGAAATAAGCTGAAGATCCGTCGGCGCGGTATTCGGACGGCCAGGGAGGGACCACGGTGCAGGAGCTCGCACTTCATATCCAGAACGGGGTGCTCGACGCCCCCGTCTCCGTCGCGTACCTGGTGCTGGCGGCGATCGCGTTCGCGTTCTGCGTGGTCCGTGGCCGCCGCGACCTCGACGACCGGCTCGCGCCGATGGCCGGCCTGGTCGCGGCTTTCATCTTCGCCGTCCAGATGCTCAACTTCCCGGTGCTCCCGGGCGTCAGCGGTCACCTGCTGGGCGGGGCGCTCGCCGCGCTCCTGGTCGGCCCGTGGGTCGGCGCGCTCTGCGTCTCGGTCGTGCTGGTCGTGCAGGCGCTGGTCTTCGCCGACGGTGGGATCACCGCGCTCGGCCCCAACATCGTCAACATGGCGCTGGTCGGCACCGCCGCGGCGTACGCGCTGATCGCGCTCCTGCTGCGGGTGCTGCCGCGCACCCCGACCGGCCTGGCGATCACCGCCTTCGCCGCCTCCGTCGTCAGCGTGGTCGCGGCGTCGCTGAGCTTCGTCGTCCAGTACGCCCTCGGCGGGACCACGAAGCTGGCCACGTACGGGTTGGGTGACATCGCCGCGGCGATGGCCGGCACCCACACGCTGATCGGCATCGGCGAGGGTCTGATCGCGGCCACCACCGTGGTCACCGTCGCGAAGACGCGTCCCGATCTGGTGTACGCGCTGCGCGGCCTGCGCCGCGCGCAAGCCGCGAAGCCCGCGACGACGCCGTCCGTATCCACCGCCGGAGGTGTCGCATGAAGCGCACGACGTGGTTCGTCCTGAGCGGTCTGCTGGTGGCGCTCTTCCTCGCCGGGGTGGTGAGCAACGTCGCCTCCGGTTCGCCCGACGGGCTCGACTCGGCTTCGACGAAGGGCTGCGCCCTCGACGCGGCGGGCGAGATCACCGGCGGAGCCTGCATGGCGCGGAACGCCAAGGCCCACGAGTGGGAGGAGAGCCCGTTCGCCGACTACGGCCTGCGCGGCGTCGACAACCCCTATCTGTCCACGGCGCTCTCCGGGGTCGCCGGAGTGCTGCTGACCTTCGCGGTCGGCGGCGGCATCTTCTGGTTGGCGCGCGGCCAGCGGACCGTGACCACGGAATAGCCGGATGGGAGCCGAGCACGCGCACGTGCTCCATCTCGACCGGACGAGCGCGCTGCACCGGCTCCCGCCCGAGGTGAAGATCGCCGCGATGGTGGCGTACACGCTCGTGGTGGTCGTCACCCCGCGCGAGGCGCTCTGGGCCTTCGCCGGCTACGCCGGGCTGATCGTTCTGGTCGCCGCCATCGGCCGGGTGCGGCCGGGATGGCTGTCCCGGCGGGCCCTGATCGAGGTGCCGTTCGTGGTCTTCGCGATCGCGCTGCCGTTCCTCGGTGGCGGCGAGCGGGTCACCTGGCTCGGGCTGGAGTTGTCGATCGACGGGCTCTACGGCGGCTGGAACATCGTGGCGAAGGGGACGCTCGGCGTACTCGCGTCGTTGATCCTGGCGGCGACCACGACGACGCGCGACCTGATCGTCGGCCTGGACCGGCTGCGGTGTCCGCAGATCCTCACGCAGATCGCCACCTTCATGCTGCGCTACCTTGACGTGCTCGCCGGCGAGGCCCGACGGATGCGCGTCGCCCGGGTTTCCCGTGGCGACGACCCGCGCTTCCTGTGGCAGCTTCGCGGCTTCGCCGCCGGGATCGGTGCGCTCTTCCTGCGCGCGTTCGAGCGCGGTGAGCGGGTCTACCTGGCGATGGTGTCGCGGGGGTACGAGGGGCGGATGCCGAACTCCTGGCACTCGACCGACGCGGCGACCGCGGGACAATGGGTGGTGGCGGCGACGATCCCGCTCGCCGCCGCCATCATCGCCGTCACGGCGACGGTCCTCATCTGACGGGAACAACAGCGATGACCGCCGAGCTCAGCCTGGATACGACCCCGTCGCTGGACGTGCGCGGCGTGTCCTACGCCTATCCCGACGGACACGTCGCCCTGGACGGCGTCGACCTGACCGTTGCCCGCGGCGAGCGGGTCGCGCTGCTCGGGCCGAACGGCGCCGGGAAGACCACCCTGGTGCTCCACCTCAACGGCATCCTGACCGGCGACGGCGGGACGGTCGCCGTGGGCGGCCTGGTCGTCGACCGCGACCGTCGCACGCTCGCCGAGATCCGCCGTCGGGTCGGCATCGTGTTCCAGGACCCCGACGATCAGCTCTTCCTGCCGACGGTGGGGGAGGACGTGGCGTTCGGCCCGGCCAACCTCGGCCTGCGCGGTGCGGAGCTGACCGCGCGGGTCGACGAGGCGCTGGCGGCGGTCGGCATGGCGGAGCACCGGGACCGCGCGCCGCATCACCTGTCGTTCGGTCAGCGCCGGCGGGTGGCGGTCGCCACGGTGCTGGCGATGCGCCCGGAGATCCTGGTGCTCGACGAGCCGTCGTCGAACCTCGATCCGGCGTCGCGTCGCGAGCTGGCCGAGATCCTGCGGGCCCTGCCGGTGACGCTGCTGATGGTCACCCACGATCTGCCGTACGCGCTGGAACTCTGTGACCGGTCGGTGGTGCTCGACGAGGGCCGCATCGTGGCGGACGCCCCGACGGTCGAGCTGCTCGCCGATTCCGCGCTGCTGGCGGGGCACCGCCTCGAGCTCCCGTACGGCTTCGACCCGACGCTCGCGGCCGCCCAGCTCTCACGATCCGCGTGATGAGGGAGTAGTTCGGCGGCAGGCGCCCGCGCGTCCGCGTCAGGCCGGGTCTGCTCCGGCGGACGCGGGACGCGGACCGGTCGCCGGGACATCCTCGCCATCAGCCGGTGCGTCGGGAGCGGCGGCATCAAGGGCGGGGGCGTGAGACGCCTGGAACGCCCGGGAGGCGGCGTGCATCCGCAGGGCGCCGGCGAGCGCCATGCCCGCGCCGGCCGCGACGACCACGGCGATCGCGGTCCGGGCCATCGCCGCCGGCCCGGGGACCGGGGCGATCGAGCGGACGAAGACGGCGGCGTTCGCGGCGCCGCCGAAGATGGCGAGACAGGCGCCGGCCAGGGCGAGGGCGAAATCGGTGGCCGTCCGCCGGGCCAGGGCGTACCCGGCGGCGGCGATCGCGCCGAGCCCGGCGAGGAGCGGCCAGACCTGCCCGACCAGCAGCCCCTGCAGGATCGGGCCGACGGTCGTGGCGCCGGCGTCGAGTTCGCGGGCGACCGCGTAGACGATGGCGAGGACCCCGCCCGAGGTGGCGAGCGTGGCGAGCCCGACCGTGGCGGCCCGCCCCGCACGGGATTCGGCGGCGAGCAGTCCGAGCGCGCCCACCGCGAGGGCGCCGAGCAGGCTTACCGCCCACCAGAGGCCGGGGCTGGGCGGCGGTACCCAGTCGAGCGTTCCCCGGATCTCGACAGGGGAGACGCCGTCGCGCAGCGGCACGACCCAGTCGCGGACGCGGTGGGTGCGGCTCGGGTCGGCCCGCACGTCGGGCGGCGGGGTGGCGCTCATCCAGTGGCTGCGGTGGTCGTGCCAGCGCGCCACGGGCTCGGTCGAGATCCGCTGCCAGGAGGGCGGAAGCGTCGGGTCGGCGCTGACCGGGGGCTGGGTGTCGCCGGCGAGGGTCTCGTTGAGGTAGGCCGCCGGGGAGCGCAGGTTCTGGTAGACGCCGTCCGGGCGTACCTCCAGGTAGGGCTCGCCTTCGTAGCCCAGCACCTCGATCGTGCGGTCGCCGCGGTTGACGAGTTCGATGCGGGCGCCGGCCTCGACCGCGCGGACGGTGAGACCGTCGACCGCGGGGGTGACGGTGGTCACCGCGGTGCGGTAGTTGGTGCCGTCGGGGGCGTCGCCGCCGTGCGCGGAGGCGGGGGCGGCGACGGCCAACGCGGCGACGATGCCGGCGGCCGCGGCCAGGAGCGCGCGGTGGATCATCTGCCCGCCGCCTCCACGGCGGCGACGATCGCCTGCGGGTTGGTCTCGGTGGGCTTGCCGTTGACGTACGCGCTGGGGGTGCCGGTCACGCCCCGCTTGCTGGCCACGTCCGTGACGTGTGCTGTCCATGCCGTGTACTTTCCGCTGCGTACGCACTGACCGAAGGTATCTCCGAGACCGAGGCCGGTGCCGACCGCGACCAGTTCGTCGTCGCTCAGCCCGGCGCCCCCTTCCGGCGGCTGCCGCTCGAAGAGCGCCTTGGCGTACTCCCGGTACTTGCCCCCCTCGGCGGCGCAGCCGGAGGCGGCGGAGGAGCGGGTCGAGTACCGGGTGCTGGAGAAGCGGTCGAGGTATGCGACCGGGTGGTAGATCAACGTCACCTTGTTGGCGGCGACGAGTTGGTCGAGCGTGGCGCCGCTCTCCTGCTCGAACCGCCGGCAGCTCGGGCAGATGAAGTCCTCGTACAGGTCGATCTTGACGGGGCCGCTGCCGACCGCCACGGCGGCGCCGCCGTCGGTCGCCCCCGGCGGGGCGGTGTAGCTGCTCGGCCGTTGGCTGGCGTAGACGCCGTACCCGATCGTTCCGGCGATGACCAGCGCGACGACCGCGATGACCGAGGTCCACAGGGTGCGGCGTCGCCGCCGTTCGCGCGCGATCTGGTCGCGCACCACGCGCGCCGACTGCTTCTGCTCCGCTCGTTTGCTCATCGGATGCTCACCGTCGATCGAGGAAGGAATCCAGGGACAGTCGGGTGCGGGGGTAGACCAGAAGGAAGGCGGCCAGCAGCAGGAAGCCGAGGTCACGCAGGATCTCCGGGCCGTAGCTGGGGCGCTGGCCGGCGGCGAGTTCGCCGCCGCTGCCGAAGCAGCCGCAGTCGATCGCCAGCCCGCGGGCCCAGGCCGAGGCGATGCCGGCGACGAAGACCGCCAGCAGGGCCGCGGAGACGCCGGCGGCGAGGCGGGTGGCGAGGCCGAGGAGCAGGAGTACGCCGAGCGCGATCTCCACGAACGGCAGCGCGGCGCCGATCACCTGGGCCAGGTCGTACGACATGATCCGGTAGGCGTTGACGGCGCGTCCCGAGGCGGCCAGGTCACCCACCTTCGTCGCGCCCGCGTAGAGCCACACGGCGGCCAGCCCCAGCCGGGCACCGGTGCCCAGCCAGGGCTGCGTCGTCCGCCAGCGGGACATGCGCTCGGTCACCATGGTCACGGTTGATTAGTCGTTCCGGTCCCGGCCAGGGTTCCGGCCTTTCGGCAGAAATAACCTCAGCTGGCGAGCGCGTTGCCGATCGCCGCGACGAGTTCGGCGCGGGCGCGGGCGACCCGGGACCGGATCGTGCCCACCGGCACCTGCTCGATAGCGGCCGCCTCCGCGTAGGAGAGGCCGAGCACCTGGGTGAGCACGAAGGCGCCGCGCCGCTCGTCGGGGAGGCGGCGCAGCAGGTCGGCGGCGCCGAGATGGTGCGCCGGGTCGGGGTGCGGGGCGTCGGTCCGGGCCTGGACGGCGAGGCGCTGGTCGAGTTGGCGCCGCCGGACGACGGTCCGCAGGTGGTCGGCGCAGGCGCGGCGGGCGATGCCGAGCAACCAGGTGCGGGCGGTGGAGCGGCCGGCGAACGACGGCAGCGCCCGGAACGCCCGCAGGTAGGTCTCCTGGGTCAGGTCGTCGGCGCTTCCCTGATCGACCAGCGCCGCGACGAAACGCCAGACCTCGGCCTGGGTGGAGCGGACGAACGCGGCCTGGGCGACGGGGTCGCCGTCGCGGGCGGCGAGCGCCCAGTGCGTCGACGCCTCCAGCGGGGAGGTGGCTGGATCGTCGGCGTGGCTGGGCACGCCGACCGACGCGTCGCGCTGGGCCGGGATCACGGCAAGCCAGCGTACGCGGAGCAGTCGGCCGGTGTGGACCCCGTCACGGTGCGTGTGATCCGACGGGCGCGGGAACTTTTACCGCCCGCGCACCGACTATCTCGGCATGAGGTGCGACGAGATACGGGTCGCGCTGTCGGCGCGGCTGGACGGCGAGGACCCGCAGACGCCGGTGGCGCTGATGGACGGGCACCTGCGGGGCTGCCCGGGCTGCCGGGTGTGGCTGGAGCGGGCCGAGCAGGTGACGCGGGCGGTGCGGGTGCAGGTGGCGGAGGTCCCCGATCTGACCGCCACGGTGCTCGCCGCCGTGGCGGCCGACCCGCGCGGGGCGGCGGGGGCCCGTCGGCGGGCGGCGGCGGTCGCGCGGGGGCGGCGGCAGATCCTGCGGGTCGCGGTGGCCGTCGCCGCCGTCGCACAGCTCGCCGTCGCGCTCCCCATTCTTCTCGCCGGCCTCGGCGTCGCCGTCGACGCGCACACCAGCCGGGAGATGGCCTCGTTCGACGTGGCGCTCGCGGTCGGCTTCGCCCTCGCCGCGTACCGACCGGAGCGGGCGCAGGCGTTCGTGCCGGTCGCTTTCGTGCTCGCGGTCTGCCTCGCCGGGACCAGCGCGGTCGACATCGCCAACTCGACGACCCTGCTGGTGCACGAGATCGGCCATCTGGCCGCGGTGGTGCAGGCGGTGCTGCTCTGGGCGTTGGGGCGGGTCAGCGGCCGACCGGCGGCGGCGGTCTCAACGGCGACCGCGGCGGGTCGCGGGTGACTCGGGTCGCGTCCGCCCGTGCGGGTCGGCGAGCATGTCGGACATGACTCCCGTGATGATCCGGTGGGCGCCGCGCTCGGCCGTGCTGGTCGGGTTCCTGTTGCCGCTCCTCGCCGCGCTGCTCGCGCCGGCCGCGCCGGCCAGCGCGCACGCCGTCCTGGTGAGCAGCAGCCCCAGGGCGGACCTTCTGCTGGCGGCCGCGCCCGGCCAGGTGGTGCTCACGTTCTCCGAGTCCGTCCGTCAGGTGCCCGGCAAGATCCGGGTGATCGGTCCGGACGGGAAGCGGGTCGACCGGGGCGAGCCGAGCTTCGACGGAACCGTCGTCACCATCACCGTCGACCCGGGCGGTCAGCGCGGCACCTACCTGGTCAGCTACCGCGTCATCTCGGCCGACAGCCACCCGGTCGCCGGCGGCTACACCTACTCGGTGGGGGCCCCATCGGCGGCGCCGAGCGATTCGGACACCGCCTCGAAGGTGGACACGGCGGTCACCGCGGCCATCCCGGTGGTCAAGTTCCTCGGCTACGCGGGGCTGGTCCTGCTGGTCGGACCGGTCCTCGTGCTGGCCCTGCTCTGGCCGCGGCGGCTCTCCCGCAACGGCCCGGCCCGGCTGGTCTGGACCGGGGTGGGGCTGATCATGCTCTCGACGCTGGCGGGCGTCTGGCTGCAGGTGCCGTACACGGCGGGCGGCGGGGTGCTCGACGTCGACGCCGCCGGACTGGGCACGGTGTTGAGCAGTCCGTTCGGCACCGCACAGCTGGTGCGGATCGGCATCCTGCTCGCCGCGTCGCTGCTGTTGCGTCCGGTGCTCGCCGGCACCGAGGGCCGCGCCGATCGGCCGCTGCTGGGCGTTCTCGCCGTGGCCGGGCTCGCCACCTGGCCGCTGGCCGGGCATCCGGCCGCCTCGCCGGTGCCCGCCGTCTCGGTGGTGGTCGACACCGTGCACCTGGCCAGCATGGCGGTCTGGCTGGGCGGGCTGCTGATGCTCGGCGGGTTCCTGCTGCGGTGGGCGAACGAGCGCGAGCTCGGCGCGATCCTGCCGATCTGGTCGCGCTGGGCGACGCTCGCGGTCACCGCGCTGCTGCTCGCCGGCACGGTCCAGGCGCTGATCGAGGTCGGCACGCCGACGGCGTTGATCTCCACCACGTACGGGCGGCTGATCAGCGCGAAGATCGCGCTCTTCGCGCTGGTGATCGCCGTGGCCGCGTACTCCCGGCAGCTCGTGGTGCGGCGGAGCGCGGCCGGGCAGCCGGGGCGGATGCGGCGCGCGGTCTGGATCGAGCTCGGCATCACCGCGGTCGTGCTCGCCGTCTCGTCGACGCTCGTGCAGGTCACGCCGGCCCGCACGGCGGCCGACAACGAGCAGCTGCAGGGAGCGGGCTATTTCTCCACGACGCTCACCAGCAACCTCTACTCGTTGCAGGTGGAGATCGACCCGGCGAAGCGGGGCAACAACTCCGTGCATCTCGACGCCTACGCCCCGGACAACAAACCGATGCCGGTGGTCGAGTGGAAGGCCACCGCGGCGCTGCCCGCCAGCGGGGTCGAGCCGATCGACGTCCCGCTGCTGCCCCTCACCGACAACCACGCCACCGGCGAGATCAGCCTGCCCACCGCGGGCGACTGGGAGCTCCGCTTCACCCTGCGGACCTCGGACATCGACCAGGCCACGGTGACCGTCACCGTGCCGATCACGTAGAGGAAAGGTCAGAACATGATGCGTCACCGGCGCTCCGCGACCACCGCGGCAGCCCTCGCCCTCGGAGCGCTCCTCGTCGGCGTCTTCGGCGTCGCCGCTCCCGCCTCCGCGCACGTCTCGGTCAACCCGAAGGAGGCGACGCAGGGCGGCTACGGCCGGCTGGCCTTCCGGGTGCCGACCGAGAGCGACACGGCGGCCACCACGAAGGTCGAGGTGGTGCTGCCGGAGAACGCGCCGGTCGCGTCGGTTTCGACGATGCCGGTGCCGGGCTGGACGGTGACGACGGAGAAGCGCAAGCTCGAGCCGCCGCTGGAGGTGCACGGCAGCCCGGTCACCGAGGCCGTCTCGAAGATCACCTGGACGGCGAGCGGTGACGCGGGGATCAAGGGGGGGCAGTTCCAGGAGTTCCCGGTCTCGATGGGCCCGCTGCCGAAGGTCGACACGATGGTGTTCAAGGCGCTGCAGACCTACTCCGACGGCAACGTCGTGCGCTGGATCGAGGAGCCTCCGGCGGCCGGCGGGCAGGAGCCGGAGCACCCGGCGCCGGTGCTGAAGCTCCTCCCGGCGGCGGCCGCGTCGGCCTCCCCGGCCGCCGGCGCGGCGAAGGGCGACTCGGCGGACGACGACGAGGACGAGGGGAACTCGGTCGCGCTCGGCTTGGGCGTCGCCGGTCTGGTCGCCGGTCTGGGTGGGCTGGCGTTGGGCGGGCTCGCGTTCGCCCGTACCCGTCGGCCGGCCGGCACGCCGGCGGCCTGAGCTGCCACTATTCGCCGGCCCGCCGGACGACCGGCGGGCCGGCGGCTTTTTTCCGCGTGGCCCGGCGCGGCGACCGCACGGCATCCCGTGCTCACCTCGTCACCGTCTGTATGGTGCTGCCCGTACGGTGATCAAGGGAGAACGGGATGCGGGTCGTTCGCACGATCGTCGGGATGCTGCTGCTGACCATCGGGGTGCCGGCGCTCTTCGTCGGTGGCGCGCTCTGGGTGGTGTCGCAGCATCGCGACGCCGGTGGCGCGTTCAGCGGGTCGATGCAGCCCGTCGACAACCCGGGTTCCGCGATCATCGTGGCCGACCTGGACGCGATGCTGAGCCGGGACGCCCCCTTCGCGAAGGCTGCTCGCACCACGCTGCGGATCACCGCCCAGACCGAGGCGGGGCCGGCGTTCGTCGGCATCGCGCCCGCCGCGGAGGCCGCCAGCTACCTTTCCGGGCTGCCGTACGCGCAGGTTGACGCGGTCGGTGTGGCCCGCGGTCCGTTGCCCGTGCTGCTGACCCGCGTTGCCGGCGCGCCCCGGACCAGCCCCGTCGCCAAGGTGGCGCCCGGCGCGCAGCCGTTCTGGCTGCGTCAGGGGATCGGGGCGGTCGACTGGAACCCCGGCGAGCTGCGTGGACAGCAGCTATCCATGATCATCATGCGACCCGACGGTCGGCCCGTCGCCAGCGCCGATCTGCGGGCCGAGGTGCGTCCCGGCTGGCTCGACGCGACCGGTTGGGGCCTGCTCACCCTCGGCACCCTCCTGCTCGGCTTCGGCATGGCGGTGCTGGCCTGGCCGATCCGCCCGCGCGAGGTGGTCTTCGTCGTCGAGCCCGACCAGTTGCCGGCGATCGCGGCCCGCCTCGGTGTGCGGACGTTGACCGGGATCGGCCTGTCGGACGACGTGGTCCCGGCGGACCGGCCCGCACCCGACGCGGTCCGCGACGATGCCGGCGCCGAGCGGCCCGCCCCGCCGGCCTGGCCGGTTCCGTCGGCGCGCCCCACGACCCTGGCGGACACCGCGCAGGCCCCGCTCGCCACCCCCGCCGCTGACGGCGCCGAGGCGGTGGCGCAGCGGGTCGCGCCCGGTCCCGCCCGGCCGCCGCTGACGCCGGGTCCGGCGCTGCCGATGCTGGCCTGGCCGCCGGCGCAGGGTCCGAACCCGCCTGCGCTGACGCCGCCGATCCCGCTGCCGCTCAACCCGCAGCCGCCGGCGTTGTTTCCGCAGGTCGAGCCGGATGTTCCGGCGGCCGCCGGTCCGCGGTCCACGGCCGTGCCGGCGGCCCTGCCGACGCCGCTGCCCCCGGTCGCGATGACGCTGACCGCGCCGCTGCCCGAGAAAGCACTGCCGCTGCCACCGTCCACGTGGCGCTCGGGTCCGCTGCCCGTGCCGGCCCGGGCCGACACCTTCGGCGATGACGCCCTCGAAATCGTCGCGCTCGGCGCCGACACCGAGGCCGGTTCCGCGCCTGGGCGCAGTCTCCGGCACGCCGGCGAGAACCGCTGGTCGGCGGCGCCGCGCGAGCGTCGCGGCGCGGACGCGGCCGCCGGACGGACGACCGGCCGCCACGGCGCGCGGGAGGAGACGCCCGACGAGGACGACTCGTGGGCGGCGCTGCTGCCGGTGGCGCGCGACAACGCCGAACTCCTGCCCGGGCTGACCCCGCCGACCCCCGGCCTGCCCGGTGCCG
Source organism: Micromonospora sp. NPDC049679 (assembly GCF_040659735.1). Taxonomy (NCBI): domain Bacteria; kingdom Bacillati; phylum Actinomycetota; class Actinomycetes; order Micromonosporales; family Micromonosporaceae; genus Micromonospora; species Micromonospora sp. NPDC049679. The sequence continues at coordinate 23,411 of NZ_JBFANZ010000001.1, read as the reverse complement.
CCCCGGCCGTCCCCGGTCTGCCCGGCGCGGCCCCGGCCGTCCCCGGTCTGCCCGGCGCGACGCCGACGAAGCGGCGTCGCAAGACCGCTGGCGGACTTCCGGCCCCCGATGTGCTCCCGATCATCGTGCCACCGCTCAAGGTGCCACCGATGAACGTGATGACGCGTGGCGGCGGTGGTCAGAACCGGCGCAGGAGCGCGGCGAAGTCGACCAACAGCGATAAGAGCGCGGGCGAGTAGGGCGGGCGAACCGCTGCCGGGGGAGCCCCCCGGACGTTAGCCTCAACCGGTGCGTCCAGCCCGGCGTCCAGCGTCCAGCTGGAGAGTGCGGGTTGGCAAGTGGCCCTCCGCGCTGCCGACGCGGAGGGCCACTCTCACCGGGGGAACGGTGCAACTGAGAGAAGCTTGATCCGTTAGGGCCAGATTAGCGGCATCCGGGGGCCACTATCTAGATCTGTCCATTTAGCGCAACATCTGGTATTAACGGACAGTCGTCGCCGCATCGTCGCCGAGCGCCTTCCGCTGCCCGCGCACCGGCAGTGCGACCAGCAGCAGCACGGCGAGCAGCACATAGACGTTGCGCAGCACGAACTCCGTCGGCGAATCCGTCGGTTCCGGGGCGGCTCCCCAGTCGAAGAACGACACCACGCCGTACGCGATGCCCGCGTAGACCAGGGCCGCGACCCCGAGCAGTACGCGTCTGCGGCGGTGATCGACCGCCCCGTACGCCTCCGTCCGCGGGGGTAGCGCCACGTCCACCAGGATCACCAGGGCGGGCACGAACCAGTAGATGTGATGCGTCCAGGTGATCGGACTGACGAGCGCCCCGACCAGCCCGGTGAGCGTCAGCGCGGCGACCTCGTCGCCCGCGCGTGCGGCCCGCGCCGCCCGCCAGAGCCCGTACCCGGCCGCGAGCACCACCAGCAGCAGCCAGAGCAGCCGGTTCGGCTCGTGCGGCGCGACCAGCCGGCTCAACATCCCGAGCAGCGACTGGTTGCCCGTGTAGTCCGTGCGCCCCACCCGGTCCGTCGCCCACAGCGAGTGCGTCCAGAACTGCCACGAGTCGCGGGGGGCGAACGCCACCGCGAGCAGCGTGGCCGCCGCGGCCGCCACGCTGGCCCCCGCCGCGGCCCGCCAGCGCCGGGTCACCAGCAGGTAGACGATGAAGATGCCCGGGAACAGCTTCAACGCCGTCGCCAACCCGATGCCGAGGCCGGCCCAGCGCGAGTTCCGGGGTACGGCGAAGAGCAGGTCGGCCAGGATCAGCACGACCAGGAGCATGTTGATCTGCCCGAAGGTGATCGTCTCGCGGAACGGCTCGATCAGCAGCACCAGGGGAGCGGCGAGGGCGAGCGCGTGCCAGCGGGGGATGCCGCGTCGGTCGGCGAGCGGGGTGACCAGCCACCAGGTGGTGACGGCGGCCGCGATCACCGTGGCGAGCGTGAACAGGACGATCGTGACGCCCAGCGGCAGCGCCGCGAACGGCCGCAGCACCAGGGCGGCGAAGGGCGGATAGGTGAAGTAGAGCTCGCCCTGAACGCGGTCCGGCTGCGCATAGTCGTAGAGCGGATTGCCCTCCGCCCACCAGCGCAGCGCGCTGATGTAGATGCGCAGATCGAAAAAGTGGTGCTGGTTGCCGTACCAGTAGACGAGGGCATCGCCGGCGACGGCCAGGGCGGCGAGCACGGCCATCCGGCGCGTGGTCGATCGCGAAACGCGCGGGGGAGGGGCGGGGGCCGGCGTCGGGGGCCCGGCAGGCTCGGCTGACACGACGGCAACCCTAACGGTGTCGTGTCACAGCCGCGTTGAGACGTCTGCGGGCTGTTGGCGCGTACGCTGTGCGCGTGGCTGATCTTCTTGTCTGGATCGATTGTGAGATGACGGGCCTCGATCTTGGCAAGGACGCCCTGATCGAGGTCGCTGCCCTTGTCACCGACTCCAATCTCAACGTGCTCGGTGAGGGCGTCGACCTCGTTATCCATGCCGACGAGGAGACGCTCGCCGGCATGCCGGAGGTGGTCCGGGCGATGCACGAGAAGTCGGGGTTGACCGAGGAGGTGCGCCGCTCCGCGGTGAGCCTCGCCGAGGCCGAGGAGCGCGTGCTCGACTACGTCACGAGCCTGGTCAAGGATCCGCGTACCGCGCCGCTCTGCGGCAACTCGATCGCCACCGACCGCGGCTTCCTCGCCCGCGACATGCCCCGGCTGGACGGCTTCCTGCACTACCGCATGATCGACGTCTCGTCGATCAAGGAGCTCTGCCGTCGTTGGTACCCGCGGGTGTACTTCGGGCAGCCGACCAAGGGGCTGGCGCATCGCGCCCTGGCCGACATCCGGGAGAGCATCCGCGAGCTCGAGTACTACCGCCGGACCGTCTTCGTGCCGCTGCCCGGCCCCGATGTGGAAACGGCGAAGGGCATCGCGGCCGAGCTGTGACCGGGGTTACCGGCACCGCCGGGTAACCCCGTCGACGCCGGCCGCCGACATATGGCTATCATTGGTCGGCACAGCACACGGGCTTCGACCTGATGCTGGTTCGCATGGTGGCTGTAGCTCAGCTGGTAGAGCACCGGGTTGTGGTCCCGGGGGTCGCGGGTTCGAGTCCCGTCAGTCACCCCATGGAATGACGAAGCAGGCCCCCTCCGCGGAGGGGGCCTGCTTCGTCGTACGGCACCGGCACAGGCAGCGGCGCGCACTGATTCACCGGCCTCCCGGCAGGGTCGCCTGGAGCGAGTTGTCGGGGCACAGCAGGAAGGGCCGGTCAGCAATCCTGACCGGCCCTTCTCATCGGTCAGATGGCGGGTGAGGCGTCCGCGCTCGGGCTGGCCGAGTGGTCCGGGGTCGGCTTCGTCGTCGGCGGCGGCTCGTAGGGGATCGCGCTGCCCTTGACGTACTCGTCCCAGCTCAGGTTCCAGACGGTCCAGCCGTTGCCGTTCTGCAGCGCGCGTTCGGTGCCCTTCACCGTGATCGGGTCGCCGATGGTGGTCTGGTTGAAGAGCCACTGCGCGTTGGCCATCGACATGTTGACGCAGCCGTGCGACACGTTGGTGCGGCCCTGCTGGGCGACGGACCAGGGAGCGGCGTGGATGAACTCGCCGCCCCAGGTCAGGCGCTGGGCGTATTCGATGTCGGTGCGGTAGCCCTCTTTCGGGCCGAGTTCGGCGAAGGTGTCGAAGACCGTCTTCCGCAGCTTCTCCATCACGATCATCGTGCCGCTCGACGAGGGCGTCTTCGCCTTGCCGAGGCTGATCGGGATGGTCCTGACGACCTTGCCGTCCTTCCTGACCGTCATCGTCTTGTTCTTGTTGTCGACGATCATGACGGTCGACGAGCCGATCTTGAGGTCCACCGTCAGGTCCGAGCGGCCGTACCAGTTGCTCCCCATCGGCAGCCCACCGGTCTGCAGCTTGTACGTGATAGCGGTTCCGCCCTTCCAGTACTCCTTCGGGCGGTAGTGCACCTCAGTGCCGCTGATCCAGTGCCAGATCCCCTCCTGGGCCGGCGTGGACTTCACCGTCATGCGGCGCTGCACGTCGTCGCGGTAGTCCTGGGGGATGGCGCGACCGAACTTGACGATCAGTGGCATTCCGACGCCAACCACGGCGCCATCGCCGAGGAAGCTGCTCACCTGGACCAGGTTGCCCGGCCTCGCCATCGTCGTGAACGTGTTGCTGGTGGTGGCGGTCTTGCCCTCGTCGTCGGTGACCGTCACGGTCGCGGTGTAACCGGTGTTGTAGTCGAGCTGCCCGTCCGGGAGCCAACTGCCGCCGTCCTTGGTCAGCGCGCCCTCGACGGTCTTTCCGGCCGCGTCCTTGAGCTCGAACGTCGTCTTCGTCGCGTCCTTCGTGGTGAACGTGATCTCGGCGGAGGCGGGCACGTCCTTGGCGTCCGCGGCCGGGCCCGTGATGGTCGCTGAGGCCTTTGCTGGCGGTTCCGTCGGTGAGCTGCCGCCACCCTGCCATGATGATGAGTGGCCGCCGGTGCAGGCGCTGGTGAGCGCCAAGGCAGCGGCGAGCACGGATGCCGCGAGCACACGCCCAGCGGGGGTGCGTCGCAGCCCGGTGACATGCCGCGTCAGCTGATCTCGGCTTGCTCGCATGATCCCCTCACAATTCAGTCCCGATGCCCATCGTCCACGAAAGACGCCGGGCGGCAAGCCCCGGTTTCGTGGCGTGAAGAGAAACACCAGCATCGCTGTCCAGTAAGGCGGAAATATCTGGACTTTCGGTCACGATTTGCGACTGATCTATTCGTGGTGGGCGATTCAGCTATTCAGCCGGCGTTTGCGAGGTTGGCGTCGGACCGACGGTCGCCGCCGGCGATGTCGAGGCGGGTTGAACCGCTACGGGCAGCGCGCTGCCCTTGACGAACTCGTCCCACGGGATGTTCCAGGCCGTCCAGCCGTTGCCCGGCACGAGCTTGATCCCGGTGCCCTTGACGGTGATCGGGTCACCGACCTTCGTCTGGTTGAACAGCCACTGGGCGTTGGCGGGGGAGAGGTTGACGCAGCCGTGCGAGACGTTGGTGCGGCCCTGCTGGGGAACGGACCAGGGCGCCGAGTGGATGAACTCGCCACCCCAGGTCAGGCGCTGCGCGAATTCGATGTCCGTGCGGTAGCCCTCACGCGGCCCCAACTCCGCGAACGTGTCGAACACGGTCTTCGCCTTCTTCTCCATCACGACCATTGTCCCGCTCGACGAGGGGGTTTTCGGCTTACCCAGGCTGACCGGCATCGACCGCACCAGCTTGTCGTCCTTGAAGACGGACATCTTCTTCGTCGCGTTGTCGACCTGCATGACCAGCTTCTCGCCGATCTCGGCGCTCGCCGTGCGGTCGGTGTCGCCGTACTGTCCCCGCCCCGTCGGATGACCACCCACGCCGATCCGCACCGTCAGCTTCGTGCCCGGGCGCCAGAACTCTGGTGCGCGGTAATAGGCCTGCGTCCCGGTGGACACCCAGTGCCACGCGCCGGGCTGCGGCGGGTCGGTGTTGACGAAGAGCCGCTTCTGCACCGCCGCCCGATCCTTCGCGGGGATCCCCGGGCTGAACTCGACGACGATCGGCATCGCCACCCCGTAGGTCGCCCCGTCGTGCAGATACAGGCCCGTGCCGGTCTGCGACGCCGGCCTGCTCATGGTGCTGAACGTGGTGGTCTTCGTCACCGTCTCGCCGCTGGTGCTGCTCGCCACCACGCTCGCCGTGTACTTCTTGCCGTACTTCAACGGGGTGTCCGGCACCCACGACGACCCGTCCTCGCGCCAACGGCCGGTGACCGCGCCGCCTCCCGCCTCGGCCAGGCTCACCGAAGTGATCTTTCCGCCCCGGACCGTCGCGCCGATCTCCGTGCTCGCCGGGAGCTTCTTCGCGTCCATCGCCGGCGTGATTCCCAGCTCGAACGGTTCCGCGGGCTGACTCGGACTCGCCGGACTCGCGGTGATGAAGCGGGCCGGTGTGTTGCTCCCGCAGCCGACGAGCGCCAACGGCGCAACCACCACCAATGCGGCCAGCGCGGACCGGGTGTACCTGAGCCTGCCCATCCCCGTTACCCCGTTCGTGAGAACTCTGGACGACATCGTGCACTACGCGGGCGAGGTTCGTGCGCCGGTCGGATGGGTGCGGCCGAACCGGCCCATATGGGGTCGGGTGCTCGGCGCGGCGTGCCAGCCGGAACCAGTTGGAACCTTCCCTCAGGGGCGTGTTAGTGTTTCCCCCGTTGTCAGCGAGCGCCGCTAGCTCAACTGGCAGAGCAGCGGACTCTTAATCCGCGGGTTCGGGGTTCGAGTCCCTGGCGGCGCACCACGACTGAGCAGGGCGTTCACCGGAAGCGGTGGGCGCCCTTCACTCATTTGGGACGGGTTGACAGCAACGATGTCAGACGTCATCGCGCTCACCCGCCGCACTCGACATGCTCAGCGCTGCGTCGCCGGGACTCGTCCGGCTGTTCGGGCACCGGGAGCGCGATGACCGCACCCATTACGCGGCCTCCTCTTCCAGCGACGCCAAGAACTCGCGCAACGCGGCAACCGGGACCAGGCGACGGCGAGGGTCGGCCCGGCCACACGACAAGGCCTTGTCACGCGATGGCGTCGGCGCGGAACGACCGGCGGTATGCCGACGGTGACGTTTGCATCGCGCGGTGAAAGTGGTGTCGATATGTCACGGCAGTGTCGAATCCGACAGCCGTGGCGATCTCCTCGATCGGGTTGTCGGTGTCGGTCAGTAGGACGAGGCTGGCCTGTATCCGTTGGGTGATGAGCCACCGGATGGGGCTGGTGCCGGTACTGCGTGTGAAGTGGCGTAAGTATGTCCTGGGTGACGTGTGTGCCCTGCCCGCCAGGGTCTCTACCGTGATCGGTTCGTTGAGGTGCGTCAACGCCCACGCCATGCTCTGCGCGACCCGGTTGTCTTCGGGGTCCGCCGTGACCGGCGCTTCGATGAACTGTGCCTGGCCGCCGTCGCGGTGCGGCGGGATGACCAAGCGGCGCGCGACGGCGTTGGCGATAGCCGGGCCGAAGTCGGTGCGAATGAGGTGGACGCACAGGTCGAGGCCTGCCGCGCTACCGGCGCTGGTGAGCACGTCGTGGCCGTCGATATAGAGAACGTTCGGGTCGACCTGGACCCGTGGGTATCGGCGGCGCAGTAGATCGGCATAGCGCCAGTGGGTTGTCGCGCGGCGGCCGTCGAGTAAGCCGGCCGCCGCGAGCGCGAACGCGCCCGAGCAGATGGACATGATCCGCGCGCCGCGCTCGTGCGCCCGGCGCAGCGCCGCGATTACCTCCGGATCCGGGGTGGCGGAGACGTCGGAGACGCCGGGGACGATCAGGGTCTCCGCTTCGGCGAACGTGTCGAGCCCGTGTGGCGTGTGCAGAGCGGCACCGCCAATGACCCGGACCGGCCCCGGCCGGGACGCGCAGATCGTCAACTGGTACCAGGGCACCTCGAATTCCGGCCGGGGGAGCCCGAACACCTCGGTCACAATGCCGGTCTCGAAGACCGACATTCCCTCATAAGCGAGCACGGAGACGGTCGGCCCCCGGCGACGCACACGCGTACCCATGGCGGAATGTTAGCGATACGCGTCGTTCACGCCACTATCCGACCGTTGCGTTCCTGGTCATGATCGTTGTCATGTCCGCTGTACTGTCCGTGCCGCCGGCCCATCCGGCCCGCGCTGCCGCCCATTTCGCCGCCCGCCTGTCCTTCGAAACCGATGTCTCCGACGTTCACGCCGATCTGGAACGCGGTGTCGACGGCCTGGCCGTCGTCGACTCTCGCAGCCAGGAGGCGTGGTGGCAGGGCCATCTGCCCGGCGCGATCCATCTGCCGACCGCCGAGATCGGCGCACGGGTCTCGGGCCTGCTGCCGGCCGGCGTCGTCGTCGTCACGTACTGCTGGGGGCCAGGGTGCAACGGCGCGACCCGGGCCGCGCTGGAGTTCGCCAGGCTTGGCTTCCAGGTCAAGGAGATGATCGGAGGGTATGAGTACTGGGTCCGTGAAGGCCTCCCAGTGCAGACGGCCGAGGGCGTGATCGTGCGTCCGATCGACGACCTCACCGCGCCGATCGCCGAGGCAGCGTGCGGGTGTTGACGTGAGCGCTCATCTGACGGCGAGTACGCCAGCGGTCTACCCGCCGGTCAGGAACGCACTGACATGTCGCGAGTCGCGCGGACGTCGCGATCATGTAAAGCATCATCCGAGGCCGCGGAATCAACCATCACCCGGCGCAGGACAACCAGCTGCCGGCGATGTCGGGCTCCACTTGATGCGTGACGGATTGGTGTCAGATGTTGGGTGACACATCCGGCTAGACGATCATCTGTTCTTCTTCGTTCGACCTTGGTTGTGCTCCAGCATCGCCTGCAGGAGAGCGGGCGGTAGGTGTCTGCGGGCGCCGATGATTTCCAGGCCGAGGACGTGGCCCTCGGTGTTGAGGTCCAGGTTAAACATGCCGCGGCTGGTGTCGAACGGCATGACCTGCTGTGCCGCTGCAGCTGAGATGGGGTGTTCGAGATAGACGTATGCCGCGTCAGCGTCGCTGTCGTAGGTGCAGACCAGCGGGATGCGTGCCTCCGTGTACATGGTCATCAGGCTGGCATAGGACCGGTGTCGCTGGTGCCCTGCCGGGAGGGTTCTGGCTTGCGTACTTTGAACCGGGCCATGTTCTTGGTCGTGCTGCTGGCGACTTCGGTGAGGAGCTGGTCGCCGTCGTGGACGCGGAAGGTGGTGTCGGCGGCTTCGACGGTGAGGGTGCGACCGTCGTGGGGTGACGCTCCTATCTCTGTCAACGGAACGCGGCCGATCAGCCGAGACCGAGGACCGCGACGAGTTGGGTGAATGTGGGTGTCACCAGCCGCCATGAGCACTGGCTCGGGTTGGTCCAGAAGTCACTGGCCACAACGCTCGGATCGGTGAGGTCGGTGCGGTAGTCGAGCGCGAGGGCAACGTCGTCGCCGGGGTTGCGGTTGACTGCGATAAAGACTGCGCGCTCCGCGTCGAGCCACGGCAGGGCGACATGCCGGTCGACTTGACTGCCGCGGGCCACCCGGAACAGCAGCGATGACGGGGCGTCGTCGGCGAGGAGATCCAGGGAATCGCTCTCAAACCGAATATGGTCACGGTTGCCGATGAACATCAGGGGGGCTTGGAACCATGGCATGACGTCGTGGAGTACGTGGGCTCCTGGGTGCCGCCAAAGGCGCTGCTCCAGCAAAGCGACCAGCGTCGGGGGTAGGGGCAGCCCTCGGACCGTCCAATCCTGGGGACGGCACATTGCCTCGGCTTCGTGCACCGTCACCTACGGGACTATCTCGCGACCGGTGTTTCCCCTGGTCGCAGACTTCAACGCCCTGACCACTTGACCTCCGTACGAGCATCGGGATCGCGGCAGGCGAGGGCGAAGCGTGGCATCACGCCGACGGGCGGAGCCTCTGCACCACTGGGTTGCCCCCGATACCGGCGACATCTTCAACGAGCCGTTGATAGACCGACTCCGTGAACCGGGCAAGCTCGACAAGCAGCGTGCTCCTGTCCGCCTCGGCGCGGTGCGGCAACTCCGACGACTCGATGGAGACTATTGGCCCGGCTCCGCGAAGATGGATCACCTCGTGGTGCTCGGTGAAGCCGAAGGCCACATCCTCGCCGAGCGCAAGCCGCTTCTCGACCCACTTGAAGGACAAGCCAAGATCGATGATTGGCTCAGGCCCCGACGGCCGGATGAAGGGCACGTCGTTGACAGTCATCTCCACATTCGCCGCGAAATACTTGTAGCGCAGGTCCATCTCCGAGACCGTAATCGGATCACGGTTGACGGGCAGCGACCAAGTCTCGCGCCAGGCAGAGCCAACTGGCGGGAGAGTAAACGCCAGAACGATCACGTCCGTCCTCATCGCTCGTGGTGACTTCCGCAGCTGGTAGTCCTCATGAAGCCAGCGCGGTTCGGTTGGCGGGGACGAGCTTCCCATGATGAGTGACGAACTGGGTGAGGACGGGCGCGCGTACGGGTGGACACCCGGTGGACGCTGATGGACCGCTCGGGCAGCTCCGTCCCGATGTTTGCGCAGCTCGCCGACGAGTGATCGTCCTTTCGGGACGAAGGGGTCAAGCCCCGCCGGCGGGATGGCAGCCGACGGAGCTTGACATCCATAGGAGCATCGGGATGACCAGAAGGCAGGGGCGGGACGGTGGACCGGAGCGACGGCCCGGCAAGATCGTTGGGTACATGTCGGGCACAAATGACGCCGACAAAGGCTGTCAACCGATGTAAGGCAGCGGAAGAAACTCGCCGAGGTCAGGCGGCCGATCCGCCCGATTGGCGTTGATCAGCACCGCGCCGGAGGGGTTCAGGGTTTAAGTCCCAGGCCCCAACCGGCAGGGGCAGCCGAACGGCCATTGACCGCCCGCCGGCCGTCTGCTTGGCTGCGTCGCAGTTGACCTTGCAGGTCTGAATCTCTCATTGAGCTGGAGAATGCATGTCCCCCGTTGATGCCATCAAATCCGTCCTCTCCCAGTACGCCGGCTTCGGCGGTCGAGCTCGCCGGTCCGAGTACTGGTGGTTCTTCCTCTTCACCCTGATCCTCAGCATCGTCGCCGGAATTCTGGACGGCGCGCTGGGGACCGACATCGGGTCGGATCCCAGCTCTACCGGCGTCATCGGGATCATCGTCAGCTTGGCCCTGCTACTGCCGGGCCTGGCCGTTACCGTGCGGCGACTTCACGACACCGACCGCTCGGCCTGGTGGCTGTTGATCGGACTCGTGCCTCTCGTGGGCGGCATCGTCCTGCTCGTGTTCGCCCTGAAGGACGGCACGCGGGGAGGTAACCGGTACGGTGCCGACCCGAAGGACGCTCCGCAAGCCGCCGCCCCCAGCATGGCCTGACGGGGCCCATCGAGTGGCTGCTTGCTAGATCTAAGCCAGCCCAGGAAGCCCATGCCGGCGGTGACAGCGCATGACTGTCGCCGCCGGCGTCACTCATCGGTCTTTGGGGCAGCGCGAGCAACTGTGGCCACGCCAGTGCCAGAGGCAGCAACAAAACAAGCCCTTTGATGCAGGCCGCTACCGCGTCAGAGGACGCTTGGCGCCAGGTACGGATCAGCACCGCCCGGAATCCACTGACAGATAACGGGTCGCGCCACGGTCGCAGCGTCGAACTTGCGGGGTGTCGAGCCACCTACCAGGCCGAACGCCGTTCGGCAGCCCGCCGTCGCCGATGGGCGCGGATGAGCGCCGTGGTCTGCTCGCGGTTGCCGCTGTCGCACCCGGCTGGCAGCATCCGACCGGTGCGGATGGAGAGCGAGATCCGAGCGCTGGTCGAGACGCTGACGCCGGGGGACGAATTGGAGGCGCGGCACCGGGCGGAGTGCTTGGCCTGGCTGGCAGGGACCGAGGACATCTTTCGCCGGGAGAAGCCACGCACGCCATCACCGCATCTGGTGGCGTACTTTCTGGTGTACGACGAGACGGACGGCAGCGTGCTGCTGGTCGACCACCGCAAGGCGGGGAAGTGGCTGCCCAGCGGTGGCCACGTCGAGCCGGGCGAGCACCCCACGGAGACGGTACGCCGGGAGGTGATGGAGGAACTGGGCCTGCCGGCGGTGTTCTCTCCGCCCTTTGGCGAGCGCCCGGCCTTCGTCACCGTCACCGTCACGGTCGGGGCACCAAAGGACCGACATGTCGACGTGAGCCTCTGGTTCTTGCTGAGCGGCAGCCGTGACCAGAAAATCGTCCCCGACCTCTCGGAGTTCCGCAGCGTGCGGTGGTGGACGCCTCGGGAGGTGGCTGACGCCGACCCAGCGACCCTCGAACCGCACCTGGGCCGGATACTGACCAAGCTGAACGCTCTCAATGGACGGTGAGCGTCAGCGGTGGGAGGTCTCGGCGCGACAGAGCTTGGGACGTCAGCCCGGACTCTCGGTCGCCGGGGCGCACGTACCTGGTCAGCGAGCAAGGCCAGAAGCCGCTGTCTCTGGTGCTGACCGCCGGGCAGCGCGGGGAAGTCGTCGGCTGTGGTGCTTGATCTGGTCGGCTGTGTCGGGATGAGCGCCGCACTGGGGCTGTCGGATCGCCGCGGGTGGGTGAAAATCACGGCATGCCGAGCCGTCTTGCCGTCATCGCCGTCGACGCCATCCGACCACAACTGATCGCCGACTTTTGGTGCTCGGTTCTCGGCTGGCGGGTTGTTGAGGAGGATGCTGAGGTGATCACGATCGCAGCCTCCGACCGTTCCTGGCCGATGATCGACGTGGTGGCCGTGCCAGAGGGCAAGGTGGTCAAGAACCGGTTGCATTTCGACCTGCGTGCCGACGGCGTGTCCACCGCGGAGGAGCTTGACCGGTTGCTCACCCTCGGTGCACGACGCGTCGACGTGGGACAGCCCTCCGACGTGAGCTGGGTGGTGCTTGCTGATCCTGAAGGCAACGAGTTCTGCCTGCTATCACGTCCTGCCCAGCAGCGTCAGCTTGTCGAAGAACTCGGCGAGCAGGTGGACGAAGCGTTGGACGGCGTCCGGACGGTCAGCCGCGGAGGACGGGAGCGGTAGACCATCGCACGATCGTGCTACATCCCGGGACGAGCCGCTTCCGGTACGGGAAGGCGACTGCTCCCGGGATGTAGCACGTGACGGGTGCGTTCTAGCGGCGCGGCCCGGTCTTCCCGGTCACCCGTTGCGCCAGTTCCTTCAGCTTCTGCTGCGTGGCCGGCTTCGACATCTCGCTGCGTCCGCGCTGGATCATTTCCTTGCCGCGCGGGCTCTGCAGAAATCCTTTGATTCGGTCGGTCATCGCCATCTTCATCAACCCCCAATCATCGTCGGGTGCTACTTACCCACGGCGACCGATCGTCATACCCGTCAGACGTGCTGGATGCGGATGACCGGCTCGTGGCGTACCGGAAAGTTGACCGACCGCGCGATGAAGCAGAGCTTGTGCGCGGCCTCGTGCAGCGCGGTGGCCCGGTCGGTCATTTCCTGCCCGGCGACGGTGACCTCGGGTCGCAGCACGACCTCGGTGAAGTGTCCGCCGCCGTCGGCGGTCTCGGTCATGGTCCCGCGCGGGTTGTCGGTGTATGCCGTGACGACGATGCCGGCGTTGGCGCAGAGGCTCAGGTACCACAGCATGTGGCACTGCGCGAGTGAGGTCACGAGGAGTTGCTCCGGGTTCCACCGCTCCGGATCGCCGCGGAACGACGGGTCAGCGGAGCCCGGGAGCGGCGCGGGGCCGGTTGCCGTGATCTCGTGGGCGCGGCTGTACGCGCGGTAGCTCGTCGTGCCGGTGTCCCCGGCGCCGGTCCAGGTCACGCAGAGCTCATAGGTGTGGGTCTTCGGCACCTCAGTTCCTTCCGTCGCGACGGATCGGGTGGCGAGCACGTGTTCGCCGGCCAGGTATACAACGGGCTGTGGCGACCGGACAAAAAGCGACCGGGAGGGGCCCCGGCAAGGGCTCCTCCCGGTCGGCGGGGATGTGTGCTTACGGGGTGTTGTTGGCCAGCGCGATCAGGCGGTCGCGGGTGCCGTTCCAGTAATTGCGGTCGACGTTGCCGGAGATGCCGGGGACGCTGCCGGTGCTGGTGTACTGCCAGAAGCTCCAGGTGCCCCAGCCGGCGGGCAGGGCGCCGACCGTGCTCGACCAGCGGGCGACCCACATCGGATGGTTGGCCGCGAAGCCCGTGTAGCTGCCCGTGCAGGTGTTCCACCAGTTGGTGGTGGTGTAGATGACCGCGTAGCGACCGGTGCGGGCGCGGTAGGTGTTGAGGAAGTCGGCGATCCAGTTGCGCATCGCCGTCGTGCTCAGGCCGTAGCACTGGGCGCCGCTCGGGTTGTTCTCGATGTCGAGCGCGGCCGGCAGGGTGCGGCTGTCGGCGGACCAGGCGCCGCCGTTGCTGGCCAGGTAGTTGGCCTGAACGGCGCCGGACGAGGCGTTCGGGCGGGCGAAGTGATAGGCCCCGCGGATCACGCCGGCGTTGTAGGAGTTGACGTAGTTGGTGTTGAACTGCGGGTCCTTGTAGTTGTTGCTCTCGGTCGCCTTGATGTAGGCGAACTCGACGCCGCTGTTGCGGACACTGGTCCAGTTGATCGAGCCCTGCCAGTGCGAGATGTCGATGCCGGGCGTCGTCGCGGCCTGGGCCGGCGTGGCGCTGATCGCGACGATCGCGGTGGTCGCGGCGACGAGGCTGAGGCCGGCGGTCAGGATCCGGCGAAGAGGTCTCATGCGGGTCGTGCTGTTCATTGTTCCTCCCCAGGACAGCGGTGATTGAGCCTCATCTTTGAAGTTATGTGCCCAAGATCGCAATAGTTGTTAAAGATTTCTTCATACACGGATGGGTGACCGCGGCCGTTCAACCCATCGCGGCGGCGACCTTCTGCCGCAGTTCGGGCAGGCGGGCGTAGAGGACGTCGCCCGGACACTGGGTGTTGACGTAGTCGCGGTGGCCGACGATCGCCGCGAAGGGATCGAGGTCATACGTGGCGCAGAGCCAGGCGCAGGTCTGCACGAGTGAACCGAAGAGCTTCGCCGGCACCGGCGCCGAGACGTAGATCCCCTCGTTCTCGATGCCGATCGTGTGGTCGTTGTGGTTGGCCGTCTGCGCCCCGCTGACGTGCTGCCCCTCCGTGATCGCCCGCAGGCTCAGGCTGCGCCCCTCCATGACGTAGCCGCCGCGGCTGATCGTCAACTGCTGACCGGAGTCGATCCAGCCGTTGCGGTCCATGTGCAGGTCCTGGATCCAGTGCGAGTGGCGGAAAGCCGCGGCGAGCGAGTAGTCGGTGGTGTTCTCGCCAGCCGTGTGGTGTACGACGATGTGGTCCGGCTGCCGGTCCAGATAGCGGATGGCGCCGGTCGGTGGGCGCGCGTTCCACTCCGCGCGGGTGTAGACCCGCGGAGGCGTCGCGGCCGCGTGCGCGGGGTCGGGGCGCAACAGCCCGCCGATGAGCAGACCGCCGGTCAGGCCGGCGGCCCCGGTGAGCAGTCGGCGACGGGACGGGTCGGTTGGGTGCATGACGGAGCCTCCCTCGATCGATGACAACAAGTACCGTACGCATCGATCTATTTGAAGGAAAGCTTCGATCTGACTGTTCACTCAGTGTGGGGAGCGGCGTTGACGCGCCGTTGCAGTGGGGCTAGCGTATCGACCGCCGTGACTGTAGACGACGCCTGTCAGGTGGTGCCCATGCCCGGTCGTGCCAGGTCGAAGTGGTTCGCGCGCGCCGCCGTGGCGGCCGCGTCCTCGCTGCTCCTGGGCGCGCTCGGGGCGCCTCCGCACGCGGCGGCCGGCAGCGTGGGTCCGGGCGGTGGCTGGGTGACCACCTGGGGTGGCGCGCCGATGTCTCCGTCCCCATTGGTCTCCTCCGTGCAGACGCTGGAGCGGCAGACGGTGCGCAACATCGTGCACACCAGCGCCGGCGGCGGCGAGGTGCGGATCAGGGTGACGAACGCGTTCGGTGACCGGGCCGTGACGATCGGCGCCGCCACCGTCGCCCGGCAGCTTCGCGGCGCCGAGGTCGATGCCGCGACGCTGCGTCGGCTGACCTTCGGCGCCCGACCCGGCGTACGACTGCGGCCGGGCACCTTCGCGCTCAGCGATCCGATCCGGATGACGGTGCCGTCGCTGGCCAACCTCGCCGTGAGTCTCTATCTGCCGGACGCCACCGGGCCGGCCACCTATCACCAGTCCGCGCAGCAGACCAACTATCTGGCCTCCGGTGACCACGCGGCGGATCCCGCCGCCGGCGCGTACGCCACCACCGTCGGCACCTGGTTCTTCCTCGACGCGGTGCAGGTGAAGAAGGTCGCTCCGGTCGGCGGCATCGTCGCGGTCGGCGACTCCATCACCGACGGCTACATGAGTCAGCCCAACGCCAACACCCGCTGGCCGGACTTCCTCGCCCGCCGCCTCGCGCAACGGTACGGAGCCGCCGCTCCGGCCGTGGTGAACGAGGGGATCAGCGGTAACCGGGTCCTCTCCGATTCGGCCTGCTTCGGCGAGGATCTGCTGGCGCGATGGGACCGCGACGTGCTGGGCCAACCCGGCGTGCGCACCGTGGTGCTGCTGGAGGGGATCAACGACCTCGGGTTCAGCCAGCTGCCCGACTCGGACTGCAGTGCGCCGAACACCAACGTGGGTGTCGAGCGGTTGATTCACGCGTACGAGCGGCTGATCGAGCGGACGCACGCCCGCGGGCTGCGCATCTACGGCGGCACGCTGATGCCGGCGCAGGGATTCGCGTACTGGGACGCGACGGCGGAGCGGAAGCGGCAGGCGGTCAACGCCTGGATCCGCGAATCCGGCGCGTTCGACGGGGTGGTCGACTTCGCTGCGGTGATGTCCTATCCGGGGCGGCCGGAGCTGCTGGATCCGCGGTACGACAGCGGCGACAACCTGCACCCGAACGACGCCGGCTATCAGGCGATGGCGGAGGCGGTCGACCGGGCGTTGCGGCGGGGCTGAGCCGTTTCCGCGGCGTTTCCGCATGGTTACCGGACCGTTGCGGTGGGAGCGTTCCCATGCAATGATGACTATCAATTCGCGTAGCGGAGCCAGCGCGATGCAGCTGGGTCGCCGAGGGCAACCGGACACCGGAACCGGCGATCGCGACGTCCGAGCCGCCACCCGTGGCGCGCTCCGGAATCACCGATCCCCGCCACCGTCCCGGCATCTCCATGGCCGGTGACCAGAGATGTCCGAGGAGACACTCCGCATGAACCTGAACTCCCTACGCGGCGCCGGGCGTCCGCGCTGGCGTCGCGGCCTGACAGCCGGCGTCGCGGCCCTGCTCGGTTCCGGAATCATCGTTGTCGCGGCCACCCAGGCCAGCGCGGCGGCCGGTTGCAAGGTCGACTACACGGTCAACCAGTGGGCCACGGGCTTCACCGCCAATGTGAACATCACCAACCTCGGTGACCCCATCACGAACGGCTGGACGCTCGAGTGGGACTACGCCGGCAACCAGACGATCACCCAGTCCTGGAGCAGCGTCTACACCCAGACGGGTAAGCACGTGGCGTTGAAGAACGCGGCCTGGAACGGCTCTCTCGGCACCAACGCCACCGTCAACCCCGGCTTCAACGCCACATACTCGGGCACCAACACCGCCCCGACGTCGTTCAAGCTCAACGGCACCACCTGCACCGGCGGGACGACGCCGACGACACCCCCGACGACACCCCCGACGACACCCCCGACGGCACCGCCCACCACGCCGCCGACCACGCCACCGACGACCCCACCGCCCGGTGGCGCCCGCGTCGACAACCCGTTCGCCGGCGCCCGCGGGTATGTGAACCCGGAGTGGAAGGCCAAGGCCGAGGCCGAACCCGGCGGCAACCGGATCTCCAACAACCCGACCGGCGTGTGGCTGGACCGGATCGCCGCGATCAACGGCACGCCCGACAGCAGTTCGAACGGGAGCATGGGCCTGCGGGCTCACCTGGACGCGGCGCTCGCCCAGGGTGCCGGCTACGCCCAGTTCGTGATCTACAACCTGCCGGGCCGGGACTGCTCGGCGCTCGCGTCCAACGGTGAGCTCGGCGTCAACGAACTGCCGCGATACAAGAGCGAGTACATCGACCCGATCGCGGCGATCATGGGCGATGCGAAGTACCGCAACCTGCGGATCATCACGATCATCGAGATCGACTCGCTGCCCAACCTGATCACGAACACGAACGTCGCCACGTGCGCCACCATGAAGGCGAACAACGGCTACGTCGACGGTGTGGGCTACGCGCTGGCGAAGCTCGGCGCGATCCCCAACGTCTACAACTACATCGACGCCGCGCACCATGGCTGGATCGGCTGGGACACCAACTTCGGCCCCAGCGCCGACCTGATGGCCCAGGCGGCCAAGGCGTCGGGCAGCACGGTCAACAACGTGCACGGCTTCATCACCAACACGGCCAACTACTCCGCGCTGGTCGAGCCGCACTTCACCATCAACAGCACGGTCAACGGCACGTCGGTCCGCCAGTCGAAGTGGGTCGACTGGAACTTCTACGTCGACGAACTCTCGTTCGCGCAGGCGTTCCGGCAGCGGCTGGTCCAGGCCGGCTTCAACTCCGGCATCGGCATGCTCATCGACACCTCCCGCAACGGTTGGGGTGGCGCCAACCGGCCGACCGGCCCCGGCGCGACGACCAACGTGGACACGTTCGTCAACGGCGGCCGGATCGACCGCCGCATCCATGCCGGTAACTGGTGCAACCAGAGCGGTGCGGGCCTGGGTGAGCGGCCGAAGGCCGCACCCGCCGCCGGCATCGACGCGTACGTCTGGATCAAGCCGCCGGGCGAGTCGGACGGCTCGAGCTCGCTGATCCCGAACCCGGAGGGGAAGGGCTTCGACCGGATGTGCGACCCGACCTACACGGGAAATGAGCGCAACGGCAACAACATGACCGGCGCGCTGCCGAACGCCCCCATCTCCGGCGCGTGGTTCTCCGCGCAGTTCCGTGAGCTGATGGCGAACGCGTACCCCGCGCTGTAGGACGTGCCCCCCACGGCGCCTGGTGCGACCGGTCACGGTCGCCCGCCGTAGGGACCCTGCCCCGCTGCGGGGCCTGGGACGACCGGTCACCGGTCGTCCCAGGCCCCGTCTTCGCGCCGCACGCGTGCCCGCCGTACGCCGCGATGGCCCGGCGGCGTCAGGGCACGGTCTTCTCGATCGCCGCCGGTCCGTTCTGCTCGAGATCCCGCCGCGCCCGCTCGACGTTGTCCGGCGTCGGGTCGTGCCCGCGGGCCACCGCGAGATCCTCCGGCTCCCACTGCTGTTCGGCGCCGGTACGCCGGTCGGTGCGCAGGTCGCTGCGCGGTCCGCGGGTTTCGCCGGGGGAAATCAACGTCGGTGTTTCGGGCCCCGGTTCTCCGTCGGTCATCAACTGCGGCACCGTGGTCTCGTCCTCGGCGGCCGCGGCCGCCTCCGGCGTTTCCTCCAGCGGTCTGGCGACAGCCCGCTCGCGATCCGTCATGGCCTCCTCCTCGGTCCCGCGGTCCTGGCTGCCGGTCTACCCGGGATCGCTGCCACCATGCGCTCACCCGTCACGATCCTGACGATCTTGGCGCCATGGCGGCCGCCTGCGGCCATGAGCCCGACACCGTCAGGGTCATGGGCGGGGGTCAGGCGCGACGGTCGATCTGGCGTTCATCCGGCCCCGGCGCGCCGTGCGGCGGCTCGGCCACCGCGTGCCGGTCGATGGCGGGCACGTGCTCGCCGACCGGGCCGTCGCCCTCGGCCACCGTGTCCTCGTCGCGAGGATCTGGTCCGATCGGACGGCGCGGCCCGGCGAGCGCGGCGGCCGCCACCGCACCGCCCACCGTCGACGCGCCGAACGCGGTCGGTGGGCCGGGCGGCTCGTAGAAGGGGGGCTGCCGCCTCTCGCCGGGCTCGCCGGTGGGCGGTGCGGTGGCGGCGACCGGGCTCAGTTCCTCCGGGTCGTTCCGCTCGTCGGCGACGGTCGGATCGTCGAAGGTTCCCCGGTCGTTCAGTACGTCCTGCGGACCGCCCCCGCCCCGCCCTGCGGCCGGGTCGAGCGGCGGGGCCGACTCGTCGTGGCGGTGCTGATTCTGGTGATGCATGACGGGATCCCTCCTCATCGCCTCGTGGATCGTCCTCACCTCCTATGCCCCGCGCGGCGCCGATCCATGTTGGTCGTCCGGGCCCGACGGGCATCTCCTGACCGCCGGTCAGCCGCTCGCAAAGACTTGACCCATTCCAAAAAAACGGGTTGGCTGGGAGGGTGCCGGTCTCCGATGACGGTCGCTCGCCGGAGGTGGGGCCCGCGCCACGCCGCCGCGTCCCGCCTGCTGGCGGCCGTCCGTTGTGGCCCGCACCTCGCGGGTGGACGACGTCGAAATCGCGTTCCGGGGTGCGTTGCCCCGAGTGTCAGAAACATCGTCAGGAGGAGAAGGATGAGCAGCCCGGAGAGGCCGACGCTGACGACCCGTCAGGGTCACCCCGTTCACAACAACCAGCAGCAGCGCACCGTCGGCTCGCGCGGGCCGGCGACGCTGGAGAACTACCACTTCCTGGAGAAGATCAGCCACTTCGACCGGGAACGCATCCCGGAGCGCGTGGTGCACGCCCGTGGCTTCGTCGCGCACGGCGAGTTCGAGGCGTACGGCACGATCGGCGACGAACCGGCCTCGACGTACACCCGGGCGAAGCTTTTCCAGACCAGGGGCACGAAGACGCCGGTCTCGGTGCGCTTCTCCACCGTCATCGGCGGCCGTGACTCCTCCGAGGCGACCCGTGACCCGCGCGGCTTCGCGGTCAAGTTCCGCACCGAGGACGGCAACTGGGACCTGGTCGGCAACAACCTGCCGGTCTTCTTCATCCGCGACGCCATCAAGTTCCCGGACGTCATCCACGCGCTCAAGCCGGACCCCGTGACCTTCCGCCAGGAGCCCAACCGGATCTTCGACTTCATGTCGAACACCCCCGAGTCCATGCACATGTTGACCTGGTTGTTCAGCCCGCGGGGCATCCCGGCCAACTACCGCACCCAGGAGGGCTTCGGCGTCAACACCTACCGCATGGTCAACGCGGCCGGTGAGGGCGTGCTGGTCAAGTACCACTGGAAGTCGCAGCAGGGGATCGAGTCACTCACCGACGAGCAGGCGGCCGCCGTGCAGGCGACCGAGCTCGGCCACGCCTCCAAGGACCTCTACGAGGCGATCGAGCGCGGCGAGTACCCGCAGTGGGAGCTCAATGTTCAGATCATGAGCGACGACGAGCACCCGGAGCTGGACTTCGACCCGCTCGACGACACGAAGACCTGGCCGGAGGACGTCTTCCCGCTCCGGCCGGTCGGCATGATGACGCTCAACCGCAACGTCGCCAACTTCCACAACGAGAACGAGCAGATCGCTTTCGGCACCGGCGTGCTCGTCGACGGTCTGGACTTCAGCGACGACAAGATGCTCGTCGGCCGCACCTTCTCCTACTCGGACACCCAGCGTTACCGGGTCGGCCCCAACTACCTCCAGTTGCCGGTCAACCGCCCGCGCGAGGACGTGCTGGTGCGCACGAACCAGGAGGGTGGCCAGATGTCGTACGGGGTGGACGACCGGGGCGCGAATCCGCACATCAACTTCGAGCCGTCGTCCGTGGCCGGGCTGCGCGAGGCCGACGCGTCGTACCGCGAATACCGTCCGTTCGTGTCGGGTCACCTGATCAAGGCTCCGATCGAGCGGGAGAACAATTACGGCCAGGCCGGTGAGCGGTTCCGCACGATGCCGGAGTGGGAGCGCGACGACCTGGTGAAGAACATGATCAATCTGCTGTCGCAGTGCGACAAGCACATCCAGCAGAAGATGGTGTACCACTTCACGCAGTGCGACGAGCAGTACGGCCGTCGGGTCGCGGAGGGGCTCAGCCTAACCGTCGCCTGACGTGTCACGCCGCTGACCGGAGCCCCCCTCCCGCCGCATCGAGCCGCGGGAGGGGGCGCCCCATTGCCCGCCCCGCACCCGGCGTGATCCCCGCGTCCGGTTCCGCCGGTTCCGTCACGCCCGTGCCCGGAACAGCCGGCCCGAGATCTCTGGTAGTGCATGGGCCGCTGATTACGTATCCTGCCGGAGGCGCTGACGCCCAGCCGCCGCGAGCTCTGGCGGGAGCCGTGTAAGCGGTGGGGCTCGGTGTCAGTCCTGCCTCAATCCCCCCGGCGAGGTCTGATGAATACCCGCAACTGGTCGATCCGTTCGAAGATCGTTGCGATGGTCGCTGTCCCGATCGCCGCGTTGCTGGCGCTCTGGATCTTCGCCACCAGCCTCACCGTCGGGCCCGCGCTGGGCCTGCTCGCCACCCAGACCATGGTCGACGAGCTGATCCGCCCCGGTGAGCTCGTCGTCGCCGAACTGCAGAAGGAGCGGCGCCTCGCCGTCATCTACCTCGCCGGTCATGGTGAGCTTCCCGCGTTGGCCGACCAGCACGCCCGGACCGACGAGGCGATCGTCGCCTTCCGTCGGCGCGCCTCCGCCGAGGACCTGCGCGACACCGCGAGCACGCTGGCCAACACCCACGTCGACCAGATGCTGACCGCGCTGGACGTGCTCGCCTCCGGGCGCGGCTTCATCGACCGCCGCGAGATGGACCGCGCCGGCGCCCTCGGCCTCTACAACGGCATGGTGGACGTCAGTTTCCGGATGTTCTCGGCGGTCGCCGCGCTCCCTGACGAGACGCTGAGCCGCGAAGCCCGTGCGCTGATCGATCTCAGCCTCGCCGGCGAGGTCCTCGGGCGCACCGACGCGCTGCTCGGCGGGGCCTTCACCGCCGGCCGGTTCGGTCCTGGCGAGTACAACGAGCTGCTCCAGGTCATCGGCACGCACCGCTTCCTCTACGGCGTCGCCATCGCCGAACTGCCGCCCGCCGGCCGCACGAGTTATCAGCGGCTGACCGAAGGCGAGGACTTCGTCCGGCTGCAAGCGATGGAGGAGGAGCTGCTCACCAAGGGGCGCAACAGCGCGGCGCCGCCGATCAGCCAGGGCGAGTGGCAGCCCGCCTACGACTCCGTCCACGAGCAGTTGCGCCAGTTCGAGCTCGGGATGGCCGACGGGCTGGCCGAGCGGAGCCAGCCGGTCGCCGTCACCGTCCTGATCCGGCTCGCCCTCGCCGGTCTGGTCGGGTTCGCCGCCGTCATCGCCGCCATCGTGATCTCCGTACGCGTCGGCCGGTCCCTGATCCGGCGCCTGACCGGCCTCCGCGCCGCCGCCCTCGACCTGGCCGGCGCGCGGCTGCCCGGTGTCGTCGGTCGGCTGCGCCGCGGGGAGGACGTCGACGTCGCCGCCGAGGCGCCGCCGCTGGAGTACGGCACCGACGAGATCGGTCAGCTCGGGCACGCGTTCAGCGAGGTGCAGCGGACCGCCGTGCAGTCCGCGGTTGACGAGTCGGCGCTGCGCCACGGGCTCAAGGAGGTCTTCCTCAACATCGCCCGACGGAGCCAGACGCTGCTGCACCGCCAGCTCGCGCTGCTCGACCGGATGGAGCGGCGGACGAGCGACCCGGAGGAGCTGCAGGACCTCTTCCTGGTCGACCACATGGCGACCCGGATGCGCCGCCACGCCGAGGACCTGGTGATCCTCGCCGGTGCGGCGCCCGGACGCGGCTGGCGCAACCCGGTGCCGATGGTCGACGTGATCCGTGGCGCGATCTCCGAAGTCGAGGACTACGCGCGGGTCGACCTGGTCACGGTGGAGTCGGTGTCCGTCGCCGGGCGTGCCGTCGGCGACGTCATCCACCTACTGGCGGAGCTGATCGAAAACGCCACGTCGTTTTCGCCACCGCAGACCCGGGTGCAGGTGACCGGGCAGCTCGTGCCGAAGGGCTACGCGATCGAGATCGAGGACCGTGGCCTGGGCATGACGCCCGAAGCGATCGACGAGGCCAACCGCCGTCTCGCCGAGCCCCCGGACTTCGACCCGGCCAACAGCGCACGTCTCGGTCTCTTCGTGGTCGCGCAACTCGGCGTCCGCCACGGGGTGCAGGTGACGCTCCGCGTCTCCCCGTACGGCGGGGTCACCGCGGTCGCCCTGGTGCCAGCGGACCTCGTGGTCTCCAGCGCGACGCCGGCCCTGCCCGGCCGGCCCGGTGCGGCCCACTCCGACGCGATGGCCCTGCGACCCGCGCGGGGCGGCGCGGACGCCGCACCCGAGCGGCCGACCCCGCTCGACGACGGCGCCACGCAGGAGATTCCGCGGGTCACCCGCACGCCGGCCCGGCGCGAGCCGGAGGAGCGCCCCGCGAGCGAGCCGCAGCGCCGGCTCAGGACCGCGTCCCGGCTCGGCTCGTTGCCGTTGCGGGGCGCCGTCCCGCCGGGGACGTCGGACGCGACGGCGCCGACGGCCCAGGGCGACCCCCCGCCCCTGGCAGGCCCGGGCGGGGGGCGGGGGGGGGGGCCGCCGCGCCGGCGGCCCGCGGCGGCGGCGGGGCGGGG